>CAZAHE010000004.1:0-73955 GCA_964484965.1 uncultured Acidiferrobacteraceae bacterium
TTCAGATAACGGTTCTGCGTTGAAGGCCATTCATCTGTTTGTCCCGGAGTCTAGCCTGGCGCAATTGCAATCTCACATGCCCCAGTCTGGGTTTGAATACGTGCGTGGCCGCATGCTGATCAACGGCAAACTCGAGAAAGTGAAATTTAGATACCGTGGTGATTCCTACTACCGTTGGGCATGGGATAAGAAATCGATGCGAGTAAAGACATCAAAACAGAAGTTATTTAACGGGATGCGCACATTTAATCTGTTGGCACCGCGTAGTGACGAGCAACTCAATAATTATCTGTCCTACCAATTGGCTAGGCAGATGGGATTACTGGTACCAAACACTGAGTTGGTCAGGGTTTATCTCAACGGCGAGGATCAAGGTGTGCTTGTTTTTGTGGAGCAGATTAAAGAACTTATGCTCCGTCGCTATGGACGTATGCCAAGCGACATTTACCGAGGAGAACTCGTGGCCAATGATTTTTTTATAGATGGCGGCATTCAGCATCTTTTTTCGAGCGCCGCTGTCTGGGATAAAGTCGCATCGAATAATCATTACCCCCCACATTCTTTCTTACCTCTTGAGCGATTACTTGAATTGGTTGCTGAACCACAATCACCGAATCTCGACTTGCAGTTGAGTGAATTGTTGGATATCGAAGCATGGGCTCGGTACAGTGTTTATGAGACGCTAACGCAGAGTCGGCACGCTGACAATGTTCATAATTGGCGTATTTACTATGATCCATGGCGTGGCAAGATGGTACCAATAGTGTGGGACACCATGGGATGGTTCGACACGCTCCGCGGTGAGAAAGTGCAACTTGAAATACAGACTAGCCGTTTGATGGAAAAACTGTTTTCGCATGCCGAATTTCGTCGCACACGACAGATGCTGTTAACCGAATTCTTTCAGGCTGGTAAGGATAATGAATTTCTTGAATTGGTTTATGTAACGACCGATGCCATGAAACAAGAAGTGAACACAGATCCTTTACTGAGGCCAGCCGATCCAGGAGAGGTCGCAGCCGCCATACAAAGATTGGAAGGTCATATCCAATCCGTTTTTGCAGGTCTTAAGGAAGCAGTGTTATCGGGAAAGCATTCAATAGAATTCCCTATATCTCAACACGCTAGTGAATATAAAAGTGCTGTTGGAAGTGTGGAAGAAAAGCGTTCCAGGACTTGGTCGGGTATGGTCACTATTGAGGGAATGCAAATGATCAACGACCTGCGCATAGAGCCTGGCACAGAGGTTCGAATGGCCACCGGCGCGAGCCTCATTATCAAGGGGCGACTGCAGGCAAATGGTACGCAACTAAAACCGATTCGATTTTTGCCATTAGATACAGCTTCGAAACCTTGGGGTACGATTGCTATTGTTGGTCCGGGGGCGAATGGTTCGAGTCTGCGTCACTGCGAATTTTCTGGCGGGAGTGGTTTTAAGGGTGAGCTTTTAGAGTACTCGGCTATGTTGTCCATACACGATGTTCAAGCAGTGGTTATCACCGACTGTTTATTTCGTGACAACCAGGTTGTTGATGATATGGTGCATGCGGTTTATTCCGATATTCGGTTCGACCGAGTGCGGTTTACGAATGCCGTCGCAGACGCACTCGATTTAGATATTTGTAAGGCCGTGATAAGGGACAGCCGGTTTGATAACAGTCACAATGATGCGCTGGATTTAATGACCACAGAAGCCGTGGTGACAGGATCTGTTTTTAGTAAAAGCGGTGATAAAGGAATTTCAGTGGGAGAGGGTAGCCATCTTTTTGGCGTAGACAATGTCTTGAGCGCTAATGAAATTGGAGTGCAGTCAAAGGATCGATCAACCGTGGTGTTATTTAATCAGTCGTTTAGGAATAACGGAACCGCACTGCACACATATAAAAAAAATTGGCAATACGGTACTGGAGGGACTATTTTTGTTGGCAAGTCGATTATTTCGAATAATGAAATAGCCGCCCGCGCGGAAAAACAATCCAAAATTTACCTATTTGATTCGTTTGTTGAGGGTAGCGTAGGAAACAAACGCATCACTTTAGTCGACATAGATGAAAATGCGGGGCGAGAGGCGAGTATTAGTGGGTATTTTCCAGATAAAAGAGCCATGTTCGCGGTGAGTCAGGCGCACGTAGAGCGCTTAGCGAAGGAGCAACCGCTGATTTGGAAACTAGTTAACCCCGACTTGCGGGGGGCGGCGCGACAGTTTGAGTAACCCGTTGACAGAAGGAAATGTCATGCCCTCCAGGCTACATTTTTCCCGTTTTGAGTTCAAATACCTGTTGAATGCTAGTCGACGCGCGGCGCTGGAATCTGATTTGCAGCATTTTCTACAGTACGATCCGTTCGTGGCATTGCGGCAGAATCATCATTACCCGGTACGGAGCCTTTATTTTGATGACCCGAGCTATAGCGCCTTTCATGACAAGATTGATGGATTGCTCTCACGATCAAAGTTTCGAGTACGAACGTACAGTGGTTCCATCGATGACGATGCACCGGTTTTTCTAGAAATTAAAGGGCGAACCAACAATCTGGTCTTCAAGCATCGGGTTGCAACAAATGGCTCCAGCGCGGACTGGAGTGCACTCAAAGGTGACGGGGTGATTCGCTCCATCATCGATCGGGCGAATAAGGGCGCAGTTCTTGACCAGTTTTGTTCTGATCTTTATCGTAAAAGATTACAACCAGTGGCACTCATTGATTACCAACGAAGACCCTATCTCAGTAAATATGACCCATTATTTCGACTGACCTTCGATGAGTGTTTAACGGCGACCCGTACCGCAAGCCTTTTCCCAGCCCATAGCGCGACCCCTAAACAGGTGGTAGCGGGATTCACGATACTGGAGGTCAAGTTTCGCCATCATTTGCCCTCGTGGTTTCACCGGGTCATTCAGACCCACGAACTGCGTCGAGTGTCGATATCTAAAATTGTATCCGGTATGGAAACGTTAGGTTTGGCCTATGATGAACAGTAAATATTAAGAGAGTAGAGATGGATACCGTATTACTAACCCCGGAAGGGAATTTACTGAACTATTCTAATCCGGAAATTGTGATCAATATTGTGGTGGGCCTGGTCATTGGAATCATGCTTTCAGTGGTCTATCGATTTACCCATTCAGGACTTTCCTATTCGCAGTCCTTTGCACAAACCGTCGTATTTGTGACCATGATCGTGGCATTGGTCATGATGGTGATCGGTGGCAGCCTTGCACGTGCCTTTGCGTTAGTCGGTGCCTTGTCGATTATCCGGTTTCGCACGGTCCTCAAAGACACGAAGGATATGTCCTTCATTTTTGCGGCCCTTGCGCTCGGCATGGCTGCGGGTACGAGTAATTATTTTCTTGCGGTGATTGGTACAGTGTTTGTTACTGTACTGGCAGTTGTTTTAAACAAAATGAACTTTGGCGCAGTTTATAAAAGTGAATTCATTCTACGGTTTCGTTTCTCTCGAGGTGGTGACAGTGGAGAGTATCTGTCGGTCATCGACGCCGCTTGTCGCCGATCGGATCTCCTTCATATGGAACCATCAGGTGACAACTCGACTTTGAGCCTGACTTACGACGTTGCTCTCAAGGATGAGATTACAGCGGATGATCTGACCACGCAGATGGGCTTGCTGGGGAGTGTGACCGAGGTTGTACTCATCGCTTCTAAAAACGATGTTGATTATTAGTACTGTTTCAATGCAGCGCTGACAGCGATATGAGCGGGTTGAGAACGGTTTAATTAATGCAGGTTGAACCGGGAAGTCTGATCCGATTTTTGCCCGGGAAATCTATTTAGAACCTGGTTAAATGATGGAACCTAGCAGCGGTATGGTTTCCTCGCTGAACCAACGGAGTTGGGCTTCCTTCTCATCTTGTGTGCAGATGAAATCGATCTCGATATGGCGCACGCCAGCCCGGTGAAATTCGCTCAACCTTTCGGCAATATCTGTTGGACGGCCAAGGGCAACATATTTTTTTGTGGCATTCCGGAAATCCATCGCATAGCGTTGTGACAATCGTTTAGAAGCCGTTTCGAATGCGCTTTCCCAGTCGTTGTCCAGACGCAGATAAAGAAGGTGTGCGGTACCAAACGAATTCAGTTGGCGTTTGGCTGCGGCGTAGTGTTTCGCAATGGTCTCAAGACTTGCTGCATACATTGCCGGTGTCACCACATAGGAAAGCCACCCATCTAGGCGGGCGCCTGCCCGTCGCAGAGCTGCTTCAGATCGACCACCACACCAAATGGGTGGGCCACCGGGTTGTGTGGGCTTCGGCAGCATTTGCAAGTCGGTTATCTGGAAATGACGACCAACGTGCGTAATTGGTTCGCCTGTCCATAATTGGCGTAATACCGTTACGCTTTCATCGAGCCGACTGCCGCGTTCTTTGACAGGAATACCGGCTGCCGCGAACTCGTTCGGGAATTCACCACCAACTCCGATGCCAAAAATCAGACGCCCGCCGCTAATGCGGTCAAGTGTCGCCACTTGTTTTGCTACACCCAGTGGGTGACGCAACGGCAGTAAGAACACGGAAGTGTGGATCTTAAGACGTTCGCTCATGGTGGCAACCTGTGCGAGTTGCAGTAGCGGATCAGAAATTGGGTTAGGAAAAGCCAAATGGTCGCCGACAGCAAGCGCGTCAAAGCCCAATTGTTCAGCAAGCGTTACCGCGTGCCGAGTCAGTTCTGGAGTCTCGAACTGTGAATGAAAACCGAATGTGGTGTGGTTCGCCAGAGGCAGGTCAGTCATAGAATTGGGTGATCAAATGTATTTTGGGTTGAGTTCTGGGCAAGGTCGTTATGCCCACGTAATTGAAGTGTCGCCATTAGGATTGCTAATGTAATCTGCATTCGGTCGAACGACAAAGGAGACAGTGGATGGACTTCACTATTCTGATGAAAAAAATGACGCAAGCCGTTGTCCAGGGTGACGGTCAGGGCGTCGCCGACTGTTTTTCGGCAAACGGTACCTATCACGATGTGTTTTACGGCAGTTTCAAGGGCGGTGCGATTGTCGACCTGATTGAAAATCACTTCCACCGAGACGGCAGCGATTTTTTATGGGACCTGCACGATGCTGTAGAGCAGGGCGGCATTGGTTATGTGCGGTACGTTTTCAGTTATTCCTCCAAAATTCCGGAATCAAAAGGTCGCCGCGCCGTTTTTGAGGGCGTTGCGATTTGCCGTGTCGAAAATTCGCATATTTTGGAATACCGAGAAGTGGCGAATGCAGTCGTCGGACTGCATCTTCTTGGTTTCGAGCCACAAAGATTGTCGCGGTTTATTGACCGTGAAACAAAAGCCTTGTTGGCCCGGCCTGAAGCCCGCTTGCACCGATCAAACTAAATAGCGTGATTGTGTAACAGGTTAGCCAACAGTCGAGACGAGAGCTTTCAAGTCACTTCATTTCACCAATACTTGGGCCGTGTTGGTCGGCCTGCGCTTTGACAAAGCGGATTGTCAATGCAGTGATGATGAACATTAGGGCGATGGTGTAGAACATGAGGTCCGGTGCGGCGTGATCCAGCATGAGACCAAGTAGCAGGGGCATCAGGGCGGATCCAATATCGAGGCCCGAATAGACGAAGCCGAAAATTCGTCCTGAGGCGCCTTTGGGCGTTACCTTTCGCACCATCATGTCTCTCGATGGGGAGGTCATGCCTGCCACGAAGCCTGCCGCGAAGAAAAGTCCAAGCAGTAGATCTGGCGTGACGATGTTGCCTCCGACACACACAAAAGCAACCGCGGCAAGCGCCATGCCAGCCGTCGCAATCAGGTCGTGCCGATCAGTCCAATCCGCGGCGAAACCGCCACTGATGACACCGATGGCAGATCCAATGAGAAAGGCGGCAAGACCGGCGGTGGCGTTGGCGAGGGGTATGCCGTAAAGCTGCATTAGCCCGGGCACCCCGAAAGTTTGCACACCAATCAACGCCATCGCGAGAAAAGCAAAATAGAGCAGACACGAGATAATTGTGCGATTCAAGATCAGCTGGAGGCTATTGCCGAGGGGTTTGGTCCTAGACGTAGAGCGTTGTTTTCTCTCGATCGGTGGTCGGTCATCGGATAAGTCATCACCGGAGAGCATCAGACTGGCGACAATGCCTAAACCAGTCAGGCCGGAAACGATCAGGGCGGTGCGCCAGTCGGCCCACTGCGTGATACTGATCACGCCGATCGGTGCGGCAGCCCAGCCAACATTACCCGCTAGGGCATGGATCGCGTAACCTCGCCCGAGTCGCGGTGGACTGACCTTGGCAGTAAGGATGGCGAGGTCGGCAGGGTGGAATACGCTGTTGCCGATACCTGCCAAAACGGCGAGGGGAAACAGCATCCAGAATTCGCTCACCAGGCCAAAACCAGCGACACTGAGTGACAGCAGCGTCAGCCCCAGCAGGAGTATTCGCCGAGCGCCAAACCGGTCGACCAGAAACCCAGACACAATCTGCATGATCCCGGAGGCGGCAAAAAATAAGCTCGGCAAAGCCCCCAAAGCGGTGTAACTAACTTCGAATTCCTCTTTCAGAATGGGGAACAGCGGTGGTAATACGAGATGGTAGTAATGGCTGGATGCGTGGGCCATCCCAATTAGGCCCATGATTTTTACATCGCGGACGAGTGGTGCGGCTGCGCTTGTCATCAAATCAGCTTGCCAGAAGCGTCTCAATTACCTTCTGGACAGATAGGCCTGCATAGAAATCGGGCAGAGTATGGGGCTCGCCGTCCAGCATCGCGGCGAGCTGATCATATTGGCGTTGGTGCCAGTCGGTTACCGGATCGGTACCGGGTGTATTTGCATCCATCCAGCGTTCGCCAGTGCTGATTTGGAAGCCATGTATCTCGTGCGCCCGGTATGAGCAGTGATCTCCCCACACGGTGTAATCGCAGATGTCCGGACCTGCACCGATCGTGCTGCCGTGAATGCTGATCGGGATCTCACCACAAGTTAAATGTGCCACGATGCCACTGATCGCATCGCCATGGCGGGCAGGTTCACGGCAATAGCAATAGTCGATCATCGCAGGTCCGAATAGACGTTCGCTCAGGTAGATGAAATGTGAGAGCACTTCGCGGACAAAACCGCCTTGATCAGCACCTGCCAGCCAAGGCGCTTCAGCCTGTCTGCGGGTTGCCCAGTGGGGTAGGTGCAAGTGAGCTTCGACGCCACGGACTGCACCAACTCCGGCCTGCGTAAGCGCTTGTTCGATCTGTGTAGTAGCACGCGCGGATGCAAAGATGAAATTGACAGCATGCGCGATACCGCTGCGCGCGGCATATGACGCGAGCGATTCACTCGCCGCTATGTCAACGCCCAGTGGTTTCTCGCATAACACCGTTTTTCCGGCCGTCAGGGCCGCCTCGGCATATTGCACATGAGTGATCGGTGGCGAAGCGATGTAAATGACGTCCACAGCATCATCATTGATCAGATCGTGTGCGTCCGTTGTCGCGCGTAGTCGAGGTTCGTTGGCGATGATTTCGTTTAACCGTAGCGTATTCGTGTCCCAGGCAACAGCGGGCTGGACTCGAGGATGATTCCAAGCCTGCTTGAGCATCCGCTGCCCAATGCTACCGAGCCCGATGAAGCCAATACCGTAATCAGGTGCCATCTTTCGATTTTAACCGGGGTCCATCGTTGCGTCTTAAGGACAATCTCCTTATCGTAAGCGTTACTCAGCGAATTTTCGGCGGATGGAGGCGGTATGACGAAAACCCGTATAGGCGTTGTTGTGCCATCGACGAACACGACGTGTGAGGCAGATTTTCAATCTGTCGCACCACGACATGTAAGTATCCATGGGCAACGGATGTGGATTACCAACGAGGCAACGGGCGAGGCCGGTATGGAGCGAATGAATGCCGAAATAGAGAACAGCGCGCGCTATCTCGCGACTGCCAGCGTCAGCTTGATCGTCTATGGGTGTACCACCGGCAGTTTCTACAAGGGGCCCGGCTGGGACCAGGAGATGGTTGCCGTATTCGAGCGTGAAGCCGGTGTGCCTGCCATCGCAACAAGCCCCGCGGTGGTCAAGGCATTGACCCATTTTGGCGCAAAAAAGATCTCTGTGGCGACGCCTTATCCAGACTGGGCAAACGCGCGCCTGCGCAACTATTTTGAGCGCGTGGGATTCGAAGTGCTGAATGTGGATGGTGATCCCGTTGCGCAGGATACAGGCAATCAGGGATACAACAATCATGATCCAGAGCGTGTCGTTGAATTCGCCGCAAGCATCTGCTCACCCGATGCGGATGTGCTTTTCTGCTCCTGCACGGCATGGCGTTCAATGGAAGCTGCCGGGAGACTCGAAACACAAACCGGTCGCCCCGTAGTGACGTCAAATCAGGCAACAGTGTGGGCCGCTTTCGACCACCTTGGCTTAAAACCGGCGGTCGATGGTTTTGGTAGCTTGCTTGATGGTTTGATGAACTGACGAGTGTGCGTTGTACCCCGCATCTTTCAACAGCACTGGCCAGTAGCGTTGGATATGTTACGAACCGGTCTTTGCCAGATCAGAATTTGTCGTCGTAACAGGGAAGTTACAGTACCTTCAACCGTGGCGTTGTAATTAATCAAAGCTGGCATCGGCAAAGATTTACGAGGATACCAATGAGATGACACGCTACCCTTTCATCAAACTCGATTTCAACGCGCGAGCAGCTAATGAGATGTTGTCGCGCTCGCGGGCCTTCCTTCAATTGATACGGCGCAGGCGTTCAGTGCGCGACTACACCGACCGAACGATTCCTCGCGAAGTGATTGAAAATGCCATCCGGGCAGGCGGCAGCGCGCCGAGCGGCGCGAACATGCAGCCATGGCATTTTGTGGTTGTGACAGATCCTGATGTGAGAGGAGAAATTCGAAAGGCGGCGGAGGCTGAAGAACGTGAGTTCTACAGCCACCGTGCATCACCAGAATGGTTGAACGCGTTAGCTCCGCTCGGCACGGATGAAAGCAAGCCCTTTCTAGAGAGTGCGTCGTGTTTGATTGTTATATTCCTGAAAAAGTTTTCTTTTGATGATGCTGGTACGAAGTTCAAAAACTATTAC
Organism: uncultured Acidiferrobacteraceae bacterium; assembly: GCA_964484965.1. Lineage (GTDB taxonomy): Bacteria > Pseudomonadota > Gammaproteobacteria > Arenicellales > UBA868 > UBA11791. The sequence goes on from CAZAHE010000004.1 coordinate 9,043, forward strand.
ACAATGGAGTCGGTGGGCATAGCCACGGGATTTCTGATCGCCGCTTTGCACAACGCGGGGATTGCAACCCTCACCCACACTCCCAGTCCCATGCGTTTCCTCAATAAGATCCTGCATCGTCCCAAAAACGAGCGGGCATTCATGATTCTAGTAGCTGGATTCCCGAGCGACGATGCGATCGTGCCGGATATCGCACGGCAGTCGCTTGAGGAAATTGCATCCTTCGTCGGCGCTTGATTCCCGACGACGAGCGTCAAGCGGATGTAATAAGCGCCAGTAATTAAATGTGGCAACGGAATTCTTTGCAGGGAAAAACATGACAGATGCCCAATCGTTGCAAGATCGTTACTTTTCTCATGGGTTGTGTTTTGGATGTGGGCCAAAGAACAACGAAGGCTTGCAATTGAAGTCGTTTGTAGTCGGGGACAGGACAGAGGCCTCTTGGCGGGGCTCATCGCGGTACGATAACGGCTTTGGGTTCCTCAATGGGGGCATTATTTCTGCGCTTCTGGACTGCCATTCCGCTGCCTGTATGATCAAGGAAACGGTTGATCGTTATGGTGACTTTTGTATAGAGGAGAACGAACACTTTGGTGCTAAGCACCCGGTGTATCTGACACATAAGATTACGGTCACTTTCCATCGTCCGGCCATGTTGGAACAGCCCGCGGTGCTCGTCGCTGAGTGCCTTAGTTTTGGGGAGGAAGAAGGGGTCTATCGGTCCTTGCTTCATTCGGGCGGTAAGTTAGCTGCCGATGCGGAGGTTCGTTGGCGGCGCTTCCAAATCAGACGTTGATCATTGCCTAAGTCGCTGCGCCTTCACAAAGGAACCAATTTATGACGACCACGACCAAGGCTATACGCATACACAAAACTGGACCAGCCGAAGTGATGTGCTGGGAAAATGTGCCGCTGCCCGAGCCAGGCGCTGGGGAAGTTCAATTGCGTCAGACCTTTGTTGGTCTGAACTTTATCGATATCAACCATCGCTCTGGCGCTTATCCTTTGAAGGTCTTGCCGGCGGTTATCGGTATGGAAGCAGCTGGTGTTGTAGAAAAGGTCGGTGACGAAGTCGATGACTTTGCGCCAGGTGACCGCGCCGCCTACTGCATGGTGCTCGGGGCATACACTGAACGCCGTGTGATTGCGGCTGAGCGTCTAATTCCCCTGGGGGCGGAGACCCCTGACGAGGTGGCAGCGGCCGCAACACTACAAGGACTGACGGCCCATTACCTGTTGCACGAATCGTGGGCTATGCGTGCCGGAGATACTGTACTGGTGCATGCCGCCGCCGGTGGCGTTGGCCTTTTACTTTGCCAATGGGCCAAGCACAAGGGTGCGATGGTCATTGGTACAGTCAGCAGTGATGAGAAAGCCGACTATGCCCGCAAACACGGTTGTGACCACACGGTCATCTATACACGCGAAGATTTTGCCAAGCGAGTAATGACTTTGACCGGGCAACGAGGGGTGGATGTGATCTACGATGCTGTTGGTCAGGACACGTTCGACAAAGGTCTCAGCTGTCTGGCAGAGCGCGGTCGCCTCGTCAGTTACGGACAGTCCTCGGGTCCTGTGACAGCGATATCGCTGGCACCTCTACGGGCACGTTCGGGGTCGATAGCCTGTGGTGGTCTTGGTACTTTCGTGCGTGATGCGAATGAACGCAGACGCAATGCGAGATTATTATTTGGACTGATTGCCAAGGGCGATCTTACTTTGGAGATTAACCAGCGCTACCCACTGTCCGAGGTGACCGCGGCACACATAGCTCTCGCCGAGCGACGCACCACTGGATCCAGTGTATTGACGGTCTAATACATACCGTGACATGACGACGGCTTGCCTATGTTAAGCCACGTCATCTGGTGTCAGAGCTCATAAGTTGAGCTGAAGTGAACACAAGGGATTTTTTATTTTCACAACAAGGTAGTGACCACGGTCTTGCCATTCATCAACAGCTACTCAAATTCGAGTGTTTTACCAGTCAGGCCAAGCGCTAATTTTCCCACGGTCTCAATAATCCGGTCGTTGGCAGGCGGCATGACGAGGCCCGGTATTGCATCACGCAAATATTGCTGCATCGGGAGGTCCCGGCTGATGCCGCTACCACCCATCATGCGCAAGCCTTTCTGTGAGATTTCATAAGCCGCTTCGGTTGCAAGAAATTTTGCCTGATTCAACATGTAGGTGAGATTATCCTTGGACAACGTACCACGCAGCAAAACAAGCTTTTCGGTCGCGCGCCTCGCGCTCTCTATGGTCATTGAAAGTTCGCCGATCTGCCGCTGAACCCGGATCGCCTGTGCGGAGTTGTCCTCAAAGTAGCCAAGTTGTTTACGCGCGTGTTCGAGACAACACGCATAAGCTGCTTCGGCAATGCCTACATAGACCGCGGTATAACCGAGAGACCAGAAACTGAGGTCCTTAGTCAGGATAATCCCGGGTGTTCCGATCACTTCCGTGGATTCCAGACGCACGTTGTCAAAGTTGATCGAATTCGATGCAGTTGCCCTCATGCCGAGGGTATCCCAGTCGTCGAGCACTTCGATCCCGGGCCGATTCGATGGCACCATCACGTTGAGCAGACCGTCAGCCAGTGATGTGGAATCGTCTAGTCGACTCCATGTGAAGTAGTAACGAGCAGCTGTTGATAGCGAACACCAGGCTTTGGTGCCGCTTAGGCGATAGCCATCATTATCGCGAGATATGCTTGTTTTGACGCGAAAGGTATCGCGAAATGAACTCGCCGGTTCACTGGTAATCGAGGCAAGCAGAGCACCGTCATTGACCACTTCAGTGAAATATTTCTTTTTTTGTGCGGGCGATGCAATTTGGCCGAGAAAGTCGATGATGGCGCAGTGCATGTTGAAGGTCAGTCCTGTTGAGGCACATCCCTGTGCGATTTCGGACAATACTCCGACATACGTCACCGAATCCGCGCCACCCCCTCCGTATGCTTCCGGCACGGTCAGTGATAACAACCCGCTTGCCCGCAGATCCTTGTAATTCTCAGACGGAAATCGGTTTTCTCGATCCATCTGCGCGGCACGCTCTCGTAAGGGGCCTTGTCCAAGCGAACGAGCCAAATCGACCCAGTCGGATTGACCGGCTCGCATATGAGCGCGCAATAACTCGGCAACTGCCGCCATTAGAGTCGTATCGCCCGGTATCGGGGAAGTGTCATGTGATCTCCCGGGTCATTGATTAGTGGATCACTTGAAGTGTTTTGGGGCATTGATACTATTGTAATAGGATCAGAAAAAATATTTTCGAATGGGTGGTTGTTTGATTATCAGGTTAAAACTCTATCAATAGGAGGAGATGTTATGGCGCAGGGAATTACCGTTGCCAAATTTAGGGATGTCGCTGACGGGTTACAAGAAGGCCAATTCGCCATCGGCGATCGTGAGACCCTCGATAGCCTGGACGCACTAGATCCTATTTACAAGGATTTACTCGATCGGCCAATCACTATCACTCTCGGTCTCATTGGTCCTGATGGTCGAGTCGGATTGACGCCTATGTGGTTCGACTACGAAGGCGATTATGTGCTGGTAAATACCGCTGCACACCGTCCAAAGTGCGGTTGGATTCGAAACAACCCCGAACTGACAATCTTGGTTGTCAACCCCGACAATCCGTATCACTGGGTTCAGATCAAATGTACTGTGGAGCGTGAAGAGCTCGAGGACGGGCCTGGTGGAGAACGGGTGACGCGTCAAGTCGACAAGATCTGGCAGAAGTACACCGGCAATGAACCACCTTATGGTCTGAGAGACCCGGCGATTGAAGAGAAACGAGTACTGTTCGTATGCCGTATCGATCGTATCGCTACTTTCGGTAAGCCTTGAGACAGTGGCGGTACATTCACTATGGATTACGTGTCAAACGGATTGTGTATTGTTCCTCAAGCGCCACGGTGCGGCGTTAGCCCAATTCTGAATGTAATGCGATGAAGATTGAGCGAGTCGAGGTGCGTGTCGTTGGCCCGGAATCTCGACACTACACCTGGTCAGATGACCTGCCCGCGCAACATCAAAGTAATACACTGTTGCGATGTTTTACGGACAGCGGGCTGGAGGGGGTCGCGGGTGTGTGGAACGCAACGTCGTTTGATTACGATCGCTACACAGCTGAGTCGCTGCGTCACCTGATCCCCATCCTGATTGGGAGAAATCCGCTGGAGCGTGATACGCTGCTGCATGACTTGCGGCCAAGGGTCTTCCCCCAGCCACCGGGCGCACTGGCTGTGATTGACATTGCCCTTTGGGATATTGCTGCTAAAGCACAAGGGCTACCGTTGTACCAGCTGCTGGGCGGCAAATTCGACAGGATTCACGCTTATGCCAGCACACCAATGATCGAGAGCGTGGCTGGCTATATGGATTTGCTCGCTGAACTGATCGATGAGGGATTTGGCGCAGTCAAACTGCACACCTGGTGTGTGCCCGAACGGGATCTTGCCCTGGCGCGTGAAGCCCGCCGGCAGTTTCCAGACCTGGGCTTAATGCTGGACGCAGAGAATAATTACGACCAAGCCGCTGCGCTGCGTGTCGCGCGTGAACTAGAGGCACTTGAATTCACGTGGTTAGAAGCACCATTGCCGGACTGGGATCTTGCAGGTTACCGGGCACTGACGGGTGAGGTCGGCATGCCGGTCATCCCGTCTGGTAACTGGATTCAAGATTTATCATTGTTTTCTGAAACCCTGCAAACGGGTGCATGGAAGCGCAGCCGCACTGATGCAACGATTCTCGGGGGTATTACACCCGCACGGCAGGCCGTGGCCTTGTCTGAGGCTGTCGGAATGAAGTGTGAATTGATGTCATGGGGATACACACTGCCCTCCGCGGCCAATCTCCACTTGATGTTGGGGTGTGGAAATTGTTCTTATTATGAGCAGCCGCTACCCTATGAGACCTTTGAATACGGGATGTTCGAAACGATCCGTACCCAAGCCGATGGCTATGTTTATGCACCGACCGCGCCTGGCGTTGGCTTAGCGATCGACTGGGCTGCAATGGAGGATGCAACAATCCATAAAATCGTATGTGATCGAAGTTCTTTGAATTGATATGGGATAGTCGACGACGAGTTGGGCGCTTATCTACACATTGTTGTCTATGCCAGATCAATCAAGTGGGACTGACGGTGATAGGATGACTATGACAAAGGAGACAAGAGTATGGCGATCGTTACCGAAGCATTGAATTATTCTGCGGCAGGTACTGCATTGCATGGACACCTGGCTTACGACGAGACGGCCAGTGGCGAACGTCCTGGTGTATTGCTGATCCACGAATGGTGGGGGCTGAATGACTACATGCGACAGCGCGCAGCCCAAATTGCGGAACTTGGTTACGCCGCTCTGGCAATTGACATGTACGGTGCGGGACAGATCGGCAGCAATCCGGACGAGGCAGGCGCGTTGATGACAGCCGTGTTGGAAGATATGAAAACAGGTACAGCGCGGTTGCAGGGCGCGTTTGAGGCGCTTGCTGGACATGCTTTGGTAGATAGCCAGCGCATCGCCGCCATGGGTTATTGTTTTGGTGGTGCTATGTCACTGCACATGGCCAGAATCGGCATGCCGATCAAAGCGGCAGTTAGTTTTCACGGTGCGCTAGGGTCGTTTCACAAGCCTTCTGCTGGTGAGGTAAAGGCCAAGATTTTGGTGTGCCATGGCGCAGCTGACAGCCTGGTGCCCGATGAAGATGTGGAAAATTTCCATGCAGAAATGCGTGACGCACAGGCCGATGTCGAATTTGTCGCGTATGAGGGTGCGTTGCACGGTTTTACCAGCCGTGAAGCGTCTGCCAACGGCGAGAAATATGGATTACCACTGGCCTATGACGAAGCGGCCGATCGTGAGTCGTGGAGTGCCATGAAGGAGCTGTTTAGCCAGGTCTTCTGATATGAATTGGTGATTCGGTGTTCAGCGAGGATTGCCCAGGTAGCGGGGTTACAGCGCGAGTCGAATAATCAGGCTCAGGCCGAGGAAGATCAGTAGGGCGAGAATAGTTTTCCGGAATGCTGTTGGCGACAGCCATCGGCGAAAGAGTGCTCCGAGTTGAACACCGGCATAGACCAAGATGACCCCAATCAGAGAGATCACAAAGATTTCCAGAGTCATTAGGCCGAGTTGAGAAAGGCCAAGTGCCATCAACAGGCTGCACAGAGTGAAGGCGATATTGGAAGCCTGCACGAAGTGGTCTCTGTGCAACGGCAGCGACAGCAGGTAGGGTACGACGGGAAAAACTTGTGAGCCGGTCATGCCGTTGAGAATGCCGGTAATGCTTCCGACTGGTGCCTGCAGCCAGCGTGCCAGCCGGCGGTTCAATTGGAAAGATGCATTGCATAGAGCGACTATGCTATAGGCAACCAATGTCAGGCCAAGCACTGCCGCACAAGTCCGCGCGTCAAGCCATTTGAGCAGCGCAAGTCCAATGCAAATTCCTGGCACAGTCGCGATATAAAGCGGCCAGAATTGAGACCAGCTTGCACGAAAATGCCCCGCGTCCTTCATCACAATTAAATTGCTGAGTATCGAAGGGATGATCAGCAGGGGCAGCGTTTGTTTGAGTCCAATCGACAGCACCAGGAACGGCAGAGCCGTCGTTGAAAATCCAAGTCCAGTTACCCCTTTAACGAAGGCGGCGAAGAAAAACACTGTACCGATAACCAAGAACTCTTCTTTAGCCAACGGACACGACCTCCGTCATGTCGGTAGCGTGTCCAGCTATTCCCCGAATTGTCGTGCTCCCCACAACACCGAGCGCTCCTCTTCGCTGTAATCCGAAGCGCTGCCCTGACGTTCTTGTTCGGCCATCACCGACAGCCCACGTTGGACCGCCGCCCTTTGTTGTAGTCGCTCCAGCCACAGTGCTACGTTTGGAAAGTGATCAATGTTTTGTCCCTGGTTTTTCCAGTTGCGAAGCCACGGCAATGTGGCGATGTCTGCAATGGAGTATTCGTCAACCAGATACCTGCGGTCTTGCAGGCGTTGATCGACCACTCGAAACAGCCTGGAGGTCTCATTGACATATCGATCTATAGCGTAGGGAATTTGTTCCGTTGCATAGTTTCGAAAGTGATGACATTGACCGAGCATAGGGCCGACATGGGCAACCTGGAAGAATAACCATTGCAAAGTCTGTGAACGTAACCGGGGTTGATCCGCAATCAAGCGTCGATGCTTCTCTGCGAAATACAGAAGAATTGCACCGGATTCGAACATCGCGATCGGTTCCCCAGACTCGGTATCATGATCGACGACAGCGGGTATACGGTTGTTCGGTGAAATTTTTAGGAATTCTGGTTCGAACTGTTCACCGTGCATGATGTCCACTGGAATGATGTTGTAATCAAGGCCGAGTTCTTCCAACAAAACAGTAACCTTCCAACCGTTGTAGGTTGGCCAGAAATATAGGTCAATCATGTTAAATCACATCTGTGAAGGCGTTGACATTTATTCTTATTTTATTGGTATTTAATCAGCCAGTTCGTCTTCCGCACCATTAATTGGGATCGTCGTAATCTTGTTGATTGTGTCTGGTTCAATACAGCGGACATTGACACTGACCTGATCGGGATGTGACCGGGGCACATAGAAAGACTTTATGCCGCAGGTCTTGCAGAAGTGGTGCTGCGCGATTCCGGTATTGAAGGTATACGTGACCAGATTTGAGTGACCTGAAATCAAATGAAATCGATCTCGCGGAACCACTAGGTGAAGATAGGCGAGTAACTGGCAGATCGAACAATTGCAGTCGTACACATCAATGTTTTCCGCAGCGTGCACTTCAAAACGAACCTCGCCACAATGGCATCCGCCCCGATGAATGACTATGTCAGGATTGGCAGGCATTTCTTTGACGGCTTGATGTCATAACGCCGTGTTTTACTTAAACCAGTTCCCGTGTCAGTTGAAAAATCTGACAGCCATTGATCTTCCAGGCGCCGCTGTCATCCTTGACCATTGGATAGAGTGCAAGCCAGCGGTAACCATCGCTGGCAATCAACTGAACTTGGTAGACCGGAATATCAAGTCTCTGATCGAGACCGTCGAAGCGAACGCTCAAAGGATTCAGTAGCACGGCGTAGCCTTCTTGGACCATTGTCATGAAGGCGGCAGAGTTGGGGAATCGGCGCTTAATATTGTCTGATGCATAACCATAGGCAAGATCGAATTGACCTTGCCTGAACGCGTTCAGTTGGGCACGCACCACAACTTTTATTTCATTCTCATCGGCAACGTTGAAAGATGGTTTCGCGTGATCTGCCCAAGCAAATACCGAAGACATCTGCAAGAGAACGGCCAGCATGAATAGAACGGGAGGCTTACGGTGTCGCATTATCAACCTTATTTAGCAGTTAGAAACGTCTTGGCAAATAGCGAGTCAGTCCGGCTATTCCCAACATACCTACAGCAACGCTAACAAAGACAGCAGGTAATTCAAAGAAGCGGAGTAAAACAGAAAAACTCCCCGGTGGCAGCAGTTGGGCCATATCACGATGGGTGTGTTGTAAAAACCTGTCATTGCCGGGCGCTCCCTGGCTCTCACGGCCCGCAGAAACGGGCCATTTCCGGCAGCGTCTAGTGGCGTGACAGTTGCGGCGGCAACAAGCCACATGGCAGCACCAAGCCATGCGACGCCGGCGATAATGCTCAAGACCAGCATAAGAATAGCGGTTACCAGGGCACTCCAGAGCATCATCCGGCGCAGGCCGTAACGACGACCTACCCAACCCCAAAAATGGACCGTCAGCACCATCCCAACCCCGGCCGATACGATGAAGCCACCGACGACTGGGCCTAGACCCGAGGTCACTGCGTAGAGGGGTGCATAGATAAAGAAAATACTCCACCAGCCCGCGCGCCCAAGTGCCAATACCCAAGCGAGCCTTAATCTAGGTTGAGCTGCAAAGTGCCGAATGTAACCGACGGGGTTGGCTGACATTTGCCGCATTGGTTCTTGTGGAAGACGGTGCAGCCGGATAGCGAACATGAAAACAATCGTAAGGACTGCAAATAATCCAGAGCACATGAAGGCCGTCGATGCGGATACTTGTTCTCGTAACAGAACCCCTAGCCAGGGTCCAATTAGGAACCCTATAACCATGAAAAACACCCGCATTGGTTCAAATCGTTGGATATCTTTGCGTTTGACAACGCGCATGATGAATAAGGTGAGTGCGATTTCGATTGCAGCTGAGCCGGCAGCGTAAAAGATCATCCCTAAGACAAATAGATATAGATGGTGGCTATTCAGCAGCAAGGCGGCTAAAACTGAAATGATTCCACCTAAAACCAAGATTCCCCGCGCCAGCAACCGCGATGCAATGGTCGGGATCGTTAAACTGAAAAAAACGGACGCGGTACCGGATAGAAAATACAGTATGCTCACTTTTTGCACATCACCCATTAGAGCGAGTGCCTCAATGGGAATAACGGATACCAGAAGTGATCGTGGCAACACCGCCACGGTAAATAAAGATGCAAATATCGTTAGCGAGGGGCCTGGAGGTCTAGGAGGATTCACTCGCTAAGATCGTGGTCAAACAGTTGTCAGACAGGTTCGTGAGAAGGAGACATTCGAATTTGACTGCGGGAACAGTTCCAAGAGCGGCTGACCTCTAAAACAACTCCAATAATTGCCCGAACTGTGGCATCTGATCCTCAACACCGATCGATCTCAACGCATGCCAATAGAGGGCAGTATTGATGGCAATCACAGGTTTGCCAATAATTTTTTCCTGGTTAGCTGCTAATCGCACCATTGATAGGTTTGTACCGACTTGCACGATGGCATCAATATCGTCACCGTCGAGGTCGTACAATGCCTGGGTCAGAGTAGCATTGTCCTGTTCTGCAATATTGATCGGGCTCGTAGCTTTTAGTCCAATCAGTCGGCGTACCTCGAATCCACATTGTCCAAAGTAGTGACGGACCCGTTCGTCTGCAACTGGCCAGTAGGGCGTTAGTACGGCAAGGTGGTGGGCGCCGACAGCCCGTATGGCATGGCGGGCCGCATCAGACCCTAAAGTGATGGATACGCCAGCACGATCGCTCAGCCGATCCTTGATGGCGTCAGCGCCTTCGGCGCCATCCCAGAACGACTCGGCAGATATTCCAATAATGATGTGGTCAAGTGCTGCAGGGACAAGACCATCGATTGCTTGATCGAGATTCTCCTTGATCTCTTCGACCAGTCGTAAGAAGTCGGCATCGCTTTGAAGAGACATATTGCTTAATTGAAAACGATTTGTGTGGTTGCTGACGCCGCTCGGTGCCATCTGGTGGAATTCGGGTTCTACGATAGTATTTGTTGCCGGAACAACGACACCAATTTTTCGACGTGAGCCGAGGACATCCTTATGTCGCATTTCCATAATGGGTGCTTAAATTCAAATTACCAGTCAGATAATGGTGCTTGTGATGATGGTCAACAGCGGATTAGAAAAGTCACCATCGTTTATTTCACAGTGAAATAGGTGATCACTGTTGCCTTGCGAAAAGGCCATAGTCATCTGGAAAGAAAATCAAATGCGGTCAACGCGTGGACGGCAAAGACTGTCTGAATGTCTTCAACCGTAGCAAATTCGTCAGCGGCACCCATGTTATGCGGTGTCACGCCATAAACTACTGATGGCACATCCTTTTGACGATAAAAGCGCGCATCAGAAAACCCAGGCCTGAGACTTGAAGTCACTTCTTTATTCAGAACAGCGCTCGCGTTGGCTCGAGTCAACGCGATAATTTCGCTGTCAGGGTCTGTCCAGTTGGCTTCGCAGGATGTGGAGATATTCCATTCAAGATCCGGTAGTTGATCGAGTTCTGGAGTGATCAGTCCCAATATTTCCTCCGTCGTCGTTCCTGGCGGTATGCGGATATCAAGCAGCGCACTTCCATTATCTGGAATAGTGTTGATGTTGATTCCACCGCTTATCTGTCCCAGGTTGACTGTGATCCGCAGGACCGTATCGGCTTCACCTTCAATGCCCATGGACTTGTAGGTGCGATCAGCTTCCTGCACCGTCTGCGAGATTTGCGAGGGAATTGAACAGCGGTGCTGTTCAAGGTCAAGTACAGGTGCTATTCCTTTTAGTAGGGAAAGAATTGCGTTGCGCCCCAAATGCACGTGTGCACCATGGCCGGCTTGTCCTGTGGATTGGAGATTAAGCCAGACAAGCCCTTTTTCGCCAAAGCGGACGATCTCAGGTGATCCTGTGTCGCCGTTGATCATGGCATCACCTGTCGCATCATCAATGTGGCCAAGCAGGTATTCGGTGCCCCAAGTGCCGCCGGTTTCTTCGTCCCCGACCAGCGTGAGTACGGCTTCGCCTGTCCAGCTATCCCTGAATTCGGCGAGTAATAGAAAAGCCATGACCGATGCCGCTACGCCGGACTTCATGTCGCACGCACCGCGGCCAAAAACCTTGCCCTGACGTCGTTCTCCACTCAGAGGCTTGACGGTCCAATTTTGTTCATCACCGATCGGAAACGTATCAAGATGGCCGTTAAACACTAGCCTGCGGCCCGGGGTTTTGCCCTTCACCTTGGCAACCAAGTTCACAATGGGTGGCTTTGGACTGATGCGCCGGCACTCGATGTCGACTGAGTCGGCGAATACTGACTCAACCTTGTCAACCAGCAATGTTGTGTCGCTGGGTGGATTTTGAGAATCGATGCGAATCAATTCCTGGCACAAAGCGACGACTTCACTTTGGCGGGCGGCGATTCTTGCTGCAAATGCCTCTCGTTCTGTCGCTGAGTTCACAATAACCCCAGGGTCGCAACCCGCTCTCCTCGCGATACCGTTGACAGCGTCGTCGCGCGGACGAAGATTCCATCAGTTGGCGCATCTACGGTCTCGATCAGATCGCCGTAGATGTTCACGATGGAACACAGTCGATCACCTTTTTGAACCTGGTCTCCCAGTTGAGCGCGTGGCAGCAACAATCCGCCATGCACAGCTCTGATTCCAAGAAAGTCCGACATGACATAGCTCTCTTTGGGCGCCACAAGATCTCCGTTAATCATATCGAGCCATCGCATGACATTTTGAACGTATACGGCACCTTGATTGATGACTTGCTCTTCAAGGCGCCCGCCTTCACCAGTTTCAAAAGTAAAGCAGGGCACTCCAGCGCGGGTCGCTTCGACACACAAGATGCCATCGGCCACATAGATACCGGACTGTCCATTCATTATCCAGCCCGAACCAAATGCTTGCGCCATTTCAAGAGTTCGTAGTTGGACCTCGCCCAGCGTCGACGACGGCAGGATGGCAATAGGAACGTAGCGGCCACCCCGCGTCGGTGTGTGTATGTCAATGGCCCAGTCACAGCGTGTGACGAGCTCGAACAGGGTTGCTGCCAGGATTTGCGCAAGATTGCCATTCTTATTGCCGGGGAACACCGTCCACGCATCAGCTGGTGCCTGGTCGAGTGGCGATTTCATGAATTGGGAGATAGGCAGCCGATGGTCGGCCTGAAAAGACAATGGATGCTGGACAGGAACAGCCACCACACTGCCACGGAGCTGGCCAGGATCAATCTCAGCGAGTGCGCGGAACACGATACCGACACCGTTCACCTCGTCACCGTGGATCGCGGCACCCAGATACAATAAAGGGCCTGGATGTGCGCCATGGATGAGATCCAGAGGGATCGAGACATCGGTGCCGTCAGCGAGTTGAACGAGGTTTATTCTGTGGCGTTGTCGTGTGCCAGGGGTAACTTTAATCCCGGCAATGTTGAGAGCTTCTACCATCAGCAGTGTCCTTCAGCAATCAGCTGCTGTGTCCTTGGGAGCGTGATGTTGGGGTCTGATAGCTGTTAAGGCAATCGTCAACGAGATTCGTGGTTCTTTCCCATTCAAAGGTACGGAACGCCATGCCCGTTGTTACCACGCTCGAGCCGGAGTAGAACATCTCATACTGGGTGTGCCGCGAACCGAATTCAGAGCCGATCGCATCCCATGCGAGTTTGAAAAATTTTACCCGTTCCTCAGAACTTGCTGCCGGGGAATACTGTGTTTTCCCGATCAGTTCGGCGATCTCCGGTGCCTCGAAATCTGCGATGCTCGAAGGCAGCATAATCATTCCACCGCCGGCGAGGTCCCGCAGCGTTTCAATGATCTTGGGATAGAGGTTCTGTGACTGAACCTGGGATGCGTAGAGCAGCTCTTTGTTGGGAAGATAGTATTCCCCGAAACGCCATCCCTTGACCTCCATGGCGTAAACGAAGGCCTCTATCACCTGGAGTTGCGAAGAAACCCAGCCTAATTTCTCAATGATTTGCGGGAATTTAATTGCGCCAGTCATCTCAGCAATGCGTTTAGCCAAACCGACCAGAAATCTGAGCTTAACGGTTAGTCGGATCTCTGATTGATAATTCTGATACGAATGGGCGGGCGTGCTGTGCCATTGCGCGAACTGTGTCTCGATGTCACGGCACACGAATACTCTTTCCCATGGCACTTTGACTTCGTCAAAATAGAGCAACGCATCGTTCTCGTCAAAGCGTTTAGAAAGTGGATAATCAAAAAGTGAAGTAGCAGCTGCTTCGTATGAACGCCTGGAAAGAAGCTTAAGACCTGCGGATTGCATCGGAAGTACTGCCGTAAACGCCCATCTCTCCTCGCCTTTGTTCATTGGACGAAGCGTCGATACGAGTACCTCGTCAGAAAGGACAGCTCCTGTACCCAGCATTTTGGCACCTTTAATAGTGATGCCCTCGTTGTCTTGGTCGCATATTGATACCGTCAGATCCGCGTTGCCACTTTCCGAACGAGATTTTGACCGGTCACCTTGTGGATCAATAATGACGTAAGAGACATAAAGGTCATTATCGCGGGCGTACTCATAGTATTCACGAACTGCTGCAGCCCGGTCGTTGCCGTGCTGTTTGTAGATGTCGCTGCCCATGTAAAAAGCAGACAGGGTCGAGGCCACATGGTCCGGTGATCGACCCATGAAGCCAAAATGTGTCTCCGCCCACGAGGTTAGCGCTTCGCGTCTGTTGACGAGTTCGTTGTAATTTGTCGGCAATTGCCACATTCTGTTGACTTGTTCCCCCGTTTTGGGAGACCGATATGTCATTTTCTGTAAATTTTCTGCTGCGCTATGAAAATCATAGAGGGCGGCGATGGATCGGGCTGCTTGCTGAAAAGCAGGATGGGTCGTGATTTTCTCAACGCGCTCGCCGTCGAGAAAGACGGCTCGTTCATCGATCAGGGAATCGAGGTAAGCAGCACCGGTGCGTGCCATGGCTAAGACCACCTTTGATTTGGTTTTTGTGACGCGGAAAATTATAGAAGTAATCGCTCGATCGGCGTGCCTTTTCAGTGTAATTTTCGATTATTCGTGAGAGAAGGAATCCAATGACACAGAACCACGACTGGCTGTTGCTTAATATAGAGGAAACACTGGATCCGGATTTGCCGATTTGTGACGCCCACCATCACTTATGGGATGGTCGTGACGATAGCGTCGAGCCGCGTTATCTGATCGAAGATTTTCTGCGTGATACCGGTTCGGGCCACAACATTGTCTCGAGTGTGTTTATAGAGTGCGGCGCGATGTATAGGGCAGAGGGGCCCGTTGCCATGCGGCCGCTTGGTGAAACGGAATTTGCAAACGGTATCGCTGCCATGAGCGCGTCAGGACAGTACGGCACAACACAAGTTGCCAAGGCGATCGTCGGCACGGTCGACCTGAGGCATGGCGACCAGGTGCGAGATGCCCTGGAAGCGCACATTGCTGCGGCCAACGGCCGCTTCTGCGGAATCCGCCAGGCCGTCAATTGTCATGCAGATTCGAGTGTGCCTGACCACAGAACGGCACCGCCGCATGGCTTGTTAATGGATAGGGACTTCCGATCTGGATTTGCACATCTTGCCGATTACGGTTTGAGTTTTGAAGTTTGGTGCTACCACACACAATTGGGTGAAGCGACTGATCTCGCTCGGCAGTTTCCCGACACGACCATTGTGCTTGACCATTTTGGTGGGCCATTGGGTATCGGTCCCTATAAGGGCTGTGCTGAATCGGTCTTTGCGGATTGGAGTCGGGACATTTCCGAGCTGGCACGCTGCCAAAACGTGATGGCGAAACTCGGCGGTTTGGCCATGCCCGTCAATGGATTCAACTGGCATGGTGGGAAGGCGCCGCCGACCAGCGATGAGTTGCTCAATGCCACCCGCCAATACTATGAATACACGATTGAACAATTCGGCGTTGATCGTTGTCTTTTCGAGTCCAACTTCCCGGTCGACAAGCTGAGCTGCAGCTACAATGTTTTGTGGAACTCGTTCAAGAAACTGACGGCACAATACACCGCTGGAGAGAAGGCAAAGCTGTTTCATGACAATGCCAGCCGCATTTACAAGATCGATTGATCAGCGGCGGATGTGACGTTTTTCTAACCGACGAGGCGCTCTGATGAAGCTTGTGATCTATCCGCCAGTGGATGAAATCCGCTTTGCATCAATTCAAGCGGTAAGCGAAATCATTGTGATCACGAATTGCCCTGACGAAGCGACTGCCGAATCTGAAATCAGCGACGCCAGCGCATTTTTTGGCAAGCTGACGCCGGCGATACTGGCGGCCGCGAAAGAGCTGCGCTGGGTACAATCTCCAACAGCAAGCCTCGAACATTTTATCTTCCCCGAGCTGATTGATCACCCGTGTGTCTTGACCAATATGCGAGGCATTTATTCGGATGTTATCGCTGATCATGTGCTTGGTTATGTATTGTGTTTCGCACGTAACCTGCATCTTTATCTGCGCCAGCAGGTACGTTGTCACTACGAGCCGATCGGGGGTGAGGCCGCGCGGGCGACTTTCGCTGCTGGGCCGGGCACCGTCAATGCCATTGATAAGGCGCACCTGCATGTTGCGGACTGTACGCTGGGGATTGTTGGTCTGGGGGCTATTGGTCTGGAAATTGCGCGCAGGGCGCGGGCGTTTGATATGCGCGTCATTGCGGTCGACCCTGTCGACAAGGCGTTGCCAGAGGGCATCAGTGCAGTATGGCCGCCCGAACAACTCAATCGATTGCTTGAAGCGAGCGACTTCGTAGTGATCGCCGCACCGCATACACCTGATACCGAAAGGATGTTTCGCTCAGCACAGTTTGCGGCGATGAAGAACTCTGCTTATTTGATCAACATCGGCCGCGGTGCAATTGTCGATCTCTCAGATCTCGTCGTGGCTCTCAATGATAGTGAGATTGCTGGTGCTGCACTCGATGTGTTTGAAACGGAGCCGCTTCCGTCAGATCATCCCTTATGGCAGATGGCCAACGTCTTGATGACACCGCACGTAGCAGCAGCTTCAGTCCACATTGCTGAGCGTCACCTGGGGGTCGTCGTTGAAAATGTGCGCCGCTTCGTGGCGGGCAAGCCGCTGATCAATATTGCCGACAAAACCCGTTGGTTTTGAGGCGATCCATAGTCCTAAGTGTTCTATGTCCGAGTGGACTTGTTGATCAGGCGTCTTGCAATACTTTCAAGGTTACTTTCTCCACCATATCCTTGACCGACTCTCGGTAACGTAGCATGTGAGGGGCTTTGCTGTGGGCTTCAAGTGCCGGCAAGTCTTGCCATGTTTCGATCATTGTAATAATGGAATCATCAACTTCCTGCGCAGGCATGCCGCTATCGGTATCGACCGCAGGGGTATACAGAATGCAGCCTGCTTCTGCTCGCACGTCTGCGAGATTGCCATGAATTGCTTTCAATACGTTGTCACGTTGTCCGGTCTTTACATGGATCGAAGCCAGTACATGAATCATGATCGTGTTCTCCGCTTTGTTTTAAGGTGACTAGTCTACTAGTCAGTTGGCCTGGGTGCGCGACGGTGAAGCTCGCGCTCGCTCGTGTGCATCTCTGTATAAACGTGACGCTGGCACCAGGTGGTGTCTTGGCGACAGCCGGCAGGTCAGGCGTTTTAGCCAACGTAGCGCATTTGGGTCGAATGGATTGCGGCGGTGCATGACCTGTCCGTTATCCCACATTACTACATCACCGATCTGCCACTGATGGCAATAGACGAATCGTTCATCTGTTGCATGACCGCTCAATTGCTCGAGTAAGGCTTTGCCGGCTTCGTCGGAATAGCCCTTAATACCAACCACCGTGGTCGGGTCGAGGTAGAGGCAGTCGCGCTGGGTCTCTGGGTTGCGGCAGACGAGCGGGTGCAGAACCGATGGGGTTTTCGCACGCAGCTGCTCCGACAGCGGCGCTTCATCGTCATAATGGCTTTGCCTCTGAGCATAGTCGTAGATCGCTTCGAGGTGGGCAATCTGTGTCTGTGTGGCTTCCGGTAAAGCGTCATAAGCTTGTTGCAGGCTGGCCCAATAGGTTTCACCGCCGGCGGACGGCATCTCCACCATATACAGCAGGGCGCCGGTAGCGGGATTGACCATGTAAGACTGATCCGAATGCCAGTCGAGTTCGCCGGATCCTAGGCCGCCGATCGACTGACCCGAGGCGTCTTTCATGTTCGAGATGTGGATCACCTCTGCCTGATTTTGTGACTGCCAATCTGTGCGAACGATGATCGCAGTGTCCCCGAAATGTGAAAAAAAACTGGTTAATTCGGCTTCGGACAAAGATTGGCGGCGAAAAATGAGCACGCCATACTTGCGCCAAGCTGTGCGCAGCGTGTTCAGCGTTGCCTCGTCAAGCGAGTGCCACAATGCCAGGCCCTCTACTTGGCAGGCAAAGTCACCTTGTAACGGTACAAGTTGCATATCCGCGTCTAGCCAATGGTGATCACAGATTTCCTTCAGCACGGGCAGCCCATGCTTCGACTTCGATCACCATGTTGGGGTTGGCAAGACCGTCGATGATAACCAGGGTGCTGGTGAAAAGCACATCGCCCATGACCTTCGTTCGGGCCGCGCGATAGTCTTCCACAAAACGGGCGTCGGTGAGATAGACGGTGCTTTTGACAAGGTCGCGCTTGTTCATCCCATTGTCACGCAAACAGGCAACCAAATTTCGAAAAGCTTGTTCACACTGCTTGCGCGGGCTAGGTGCCAGCTTGCCCTTTCGGTCAATACCCACTTGACCTGAAAGGACCAGCCAGCGTGCGTTCACAGGCACGCTAATCGTGTGCGTGTATTGCCCGATTGGTCGATGTACTGTTGAAGGATTTGATTGTGTGTTCATGTTGTGCCTCCTCTAAGGCTTAAAAAGGTTGTGTTTGTCGCGTTGAATTTGTTGCAGCGAGAGTGATGTATGCCATCATCCAACCAGTGGGTTCTAGTCTGTTCCTTTGCCATCGCCTCTTATTCCTCGACTAGCGGTCATGTGAGAATCCATAGACATCTCACCCGTGGCATTGGTGGGGTTCTCCCCCGTGCTGGTGTGTCGGGCTCGTTTCAACAGGTGGTATGCAATGGCGAGATTCAGAATGTTGAACAAGATTGCGTTAGCAAAAGATGCTTGGTAGGAACCGGTAATATCGTACAACAGACCCGCGATCCAGCCGCCGAGTGCCATGCCAGAGACGGTGCTTAGCATTGCCATCCCGATCCTCCAGCCCGCTTCCGAAGCAGGCAGGAAGGTGCGCAGGATGATCGCATACGAAGGCACAATGCCCCCCTGAGATAAACCAAAGGCGATCGACACGCCGTACAGCCACGACAAACCGTTGTCACCAAGAAATGCCACCAACACCAGCGCTTGTAATCCGGAGCCGATGAGCAAGGTTTTAAGGCCGCCGATGCGATCCGATAACCAACCCGACGCGATACGGCTGACCACACCAAAGCCAAGCATCAGCCCTAGCATTTCGGCACCGCGGGCTGCTGGATGTCCCAGATCAAGTACATAGGGTACGACGTGCACCTGCGGCACGGCCATAGCAACGCAACAACCCACGCCAGCAGCACAGATCAGGCACTGCAGCGTGGTGGGCGTCATCGCGAGGCGACGCTGTGATTGCTTTACTGCTTCGACATCGTCAACACCTTGACCAGCAGGTGCGCGCTTGGCAAGGAGCAGAGCCAGCGGCAGCATGGTGCACACTGCAAAAAAGGCCAAATCACTAAAGGTTTCGCGCCAGCCTTGCTGATCAAAGTAATGCTGCATCACCGGCGGCCACAACGCACCCGCTGCATAATTGCCGCTGATGACGATACCTAAAGCAAGCCCACGTCGGCGAGTGAACCACAGCGAAGTATCGGCAACCAGTGGGGCAAATGTGAACGAGGCGCCGAGAAATCCACATAAGATTGCCAGCACCGTGCACATTTCAATAATTGATTGTGCGTGCGCGCACAGCAAGTAACCCGCAGGTAGAGCGAGGCTACCCAACAACGCCGGAATCAAAATGCCATTGCGGTCGGCCAGGCGGCCCATCACGACGCCGCCGATCGCGTAGCCGGCCATTACACTGGCGTAGGGCATGGAGGCGGCACCCCGACCGCTGCGAAATTCGATCGCCGCGGGTTCAAGCACCATAATCCCCGCGTACATTGCTGAAGCACCGATCGTCATCAGTGCCAGCGAGGCGATCAGGCGTATTACAGGATAAGAATTCGACACAGGCGGCGGTGCCAGAGACCCGCCGGTATAGCTACCATGCGGTATAGCCGCCGTCGACCAGCAGATCGGCACCCGTCATGAAGGTGGCGTCGTCACAGGCCAGGAAGACTGCGCCACGGGCGATCTCGTCTGGTTCGCCGAGGCGGCCCATTGGATGTTTAGCGCCCCAGATGCGCTGTGCCTGCTCGAGGTCACCGAAGCGTTGTACAAGCCGATCGGTCGCTACTCCTCCCGGGGAAAGCGTATTGACGCGGATGCCGTCCTTGGCATAGTCGAGCGCCATGCCCTTGGCCAACTGGACCAGAGCACCTTTGGTCGCGCAGTAAACACTCTGTCCGGCGTTGGCGACACGAGCCATTTGTGAGGCAATCAGGATAATTGTGCCGGCAGTTTGTTTAAGGTAGGGAATCGCGTACTTGCTGACAAGGAAGCAACCGGTGATGTTCACGTCAAGCGCGCGTTGCCACTCATCTTGCTCAACTTCATGCATGGGCAGTACGGGTGAAAACACCGCGGCACCGCCGACGATTGTCGTGAGGCGCCCGAAGGCACTGACTGCGTGTTCAACAGCGTTGGATACATCGGACGCTTGACTGACATCACAGGTCACGGCCTCGGCTGCCCCGCCCGCCTCGTTGATATGTGCGGCGACAGCTTGTGCGGCTTCGCTATTGATGTCTGCAATGACAACTTGAGCACCTTCGCTGGCGAACCTCTCGGAAATGGCTCGACCGATGCCATTGGCGGCGCCGGTCACGAGGGCGACCTTGCCCACAAGTTTGCCGGCATTATTCTGGGTACTGTTCATTTGGAAGTGTTCTCGCTCCGGTCTTCTTCGAGGTGCTGTCGCAACTTAGCGAGCGGCCTGTGAGTTCTACTATCTGTGAGTGTGTGCTCTTTTGTATAGACACCCTTGGTATCAGCAAAACGTCCGTGTTCATTATCGTGACAATAAAGGCATAAATGTTCCCAATTACTCCCGTCGGCTGGATTGTTGTCATGATCGTGATCTTTGTGGTGTACGGTCAACTCATGCAGGTTGGCGAGGTTGAACTCTCGCCCGCAACGGCCACAGATCCATGGATGAATGTTAAGGGACTGGGCACGGTAACCACGTTCACGCGCCTCGCGTGAACGGATCGCCCGGGCCACAACCCGGTCCAGTTTGTTATCAGTATCGTGCATCGAGAGTCCGGTATTGTTACGTAATGCCGAGACAGGAGGCGGCTTAAACTTACTGAGCATGGCGAGTCTGCCACAAATTGCTTCGCACAATGATTTCTTCACTTCGCTAAACTGCAATTGTCGTCAGTTTCTGGTGTGTAACGTCTCATGCGTGGCTTAAAGGTCGTCTACCTGGGTGGCAATGCGGATCTGTCAGAGCAGGTTCTACGTCGCTTGGTCCTTGCCGGTGTGCGGCTTATGCGTGTGGTCGTGCCTGCGCCTACCCTTGTCCATCAAGGGGATTTCCCGGCGCCACTGCGTCAGCCGAACCTCCTGGTGGCGGCGTGCGAAGCACTGGATCTCCCACAAGTGACTGTCTCTGACACAGATCAGACTGGCCTGTATGAAATTTTGTCCGGCCTGCAACCCGACCTTATTTTTAGTGTCTGTTGTCCAGTAATTCTGGCAGCGGAGATTTTGCAAGTGCCAGTTCAGGGTGCATACAACCTGCACCCGTCCCTGTTACCGGCCTACCGCGGTCCAATGCCCTTGTTCTGGCAATTTCGTGCCGGCGAGCAGTGCATGGGAATTACACTGCACCACATGACTCGTGACATTGACGGCGGGGCGATCGTGAGTCAGCGCTCTGTTAGCGTGGCTGTGGATACCAGCGCTGCCGGTGTGACCAAGGTGCTGGCTGAGCATGGCGCACACCTATTAACAGCACTGGTGCGCAATCCCGCTAGCGCACGTGTGTGTGACCGACCTCCCGTTTCCAAACGTGGCAGTTATTTTCCGTGGCCGCGACATAAAGACTTTAGGCTATGTCTTCACTGGTCGGCGGAGCGCGCCTATCGTTTTATGATCGGTACCGCATCACTTGGCATGCCCTATCTTTTAGAGGTCGACAACGTGAGCTGGATGCTTAATCGAGCGTTGTCTTTCGATCCTGATGGTGTCCAGGATCGCCGGTTGCTGTGTGATCGTGAATCGGTTCGCATTCAGTTTGCGCCGGGAATATTGTGTGCGCACGGCGCTAAACGTAGTTAACGGATACTGTCGGTCGTTGTAGCTGGTCATTTGGCGAATACGGGTTAGCCATACCACGCGAGTGGTGGTTCGTTCATTAGTGCTGCCTGTTCACGCAGGTCGAGAATATGTTGTTCCCAGCAGCGTTGCGTATTGAACCAAGGGTACGCCATCGGGAAGGCAGGATCACTCCATCGCCGTGCAATCCAGGCGTAGTAATGAATCATTCGCAGCGTGCGCAGGGCCTCGGTCAGATGCAGTTCGCGAAGGTCAAATTCCCTAAATAACGTATAACCCCCGAGCAGTGCATCCAGTGATGCGGTCTGTTCCTCGCGGCTTCCTGACAAAAACATCCACAGGTCCTGCAGTGACGGACCGCACCGCGAGTCATCCAGATCAACGATATGGGGACCCTTGTCAGTCCACAGAATATTGCCGCCATGGCAGTCACCATGAAGGCGTATCAGTGACACCCTGCCCGCGCGTTCATAACACCAGCGGACCTGTTGTAGAAGGTCTTCGACCAGCGAACGGTAAGGCAGTTCAAGTTCGGTGGGAATAAAACCTTGTTCAATGAGGTAACGATAGCCTGACTCACCAAAGGTGTCGACGTCCAACACTGGACGATGCGCGAATTCTTGCGAGCTGCCGACGTTATGCAGCCTCGCTAGGAAGCGGCCCAGTTGTTCAATCTGTTCGAGATTATCGAACTCGGGTGGACGGCCGCCCCGGTAGGGAAAGAGGGAAAAACGGTGGCTATCAAATCGAAAAAGAGTATCGCCGAGCTGGTTTCGCAGAGGAGGCACCAGTGGAATCTCGGCGTCTGCCAGTTGCCAGCTGAAAGCGTGTTCTTCCGCGATCGCCGCGTCGCTCCAGCGATTTGGCCGATAGAACTTGCTAACAATGAAGGTGCCGTCCTCGAGGCCCAGACGATAAACACGGTTTTCATAACTGTTCAATGCCAGCATTCGCCCGTCACATCGATAGCCTTGGCTTTCGACTGCTTGCAGAATCCGATCCGGGCTGAGGTCAATGTAAGCCTGGACCGCTTGGTCTTGTTCTTCCAAGATCACCTCACTCACGCCACAGCGGGCAGTCGAATCGACCGGGTTTTAATATCACTGGCCAACAAAGGCAATTGCCTCGATCTCAACCAGCATCGTCGGCTCTGCGAGATGGGCTTCAACCGTGGTGCGCGCCGGTGGATCGTCCCCAAAGGTGCGCGCAAAAACCTCATTCATTTTTTGGAAATCAGCGATGTCCTTGAGATAAACGGTACATTTAAGGACGTCCCCTGCGCATGCGCCGCCTTCGGCGAGTACTGACAATACGTTGCCGAGTGTTTGTTCTGTTTGCACGACGATGTCACCGATGCCGATTACCTCTCCAGTGTCGTCCCACGCGACCTGTCCGGCGGTGAATACGAAGCCGCCACCTGCGGCACCGGGTGCGTAGGGGTAGGTGGGGCGTGGTTGAAAGTTGAGGTGCGAAGGACACAGCGTTGTTTTGGGCATTGATTCTCTCCTGTTATTGCAAACACAGCGTGCCTGATTGGGCCCAGCCACGCTATGATGTGCGTGACACGTGGTCGGAGAATAGCGTAATGGCCGTATTTCGGATTCACGTCACCATACAGACCCGCTCTGGATCAGCGATCGGGCCGGGTTGGGGAAGTTCTGGTTATTTTGAGACCGAACTTGACCTGCCAGAAGGCTTGCGGCGTGAGGAAAACGTGCTGGTTGAGTTGACACGGGCCAGCGAGTTGCCACCTGATCTGCGCGCAACGGTGCGGAACCTGATCGAGGACGAATTTAACGGCACCTGGCCAGGTTCGGTAGCGCGCGGCAAAGCCAATGTATTCGTCGAGAATGCAGCGGGAGATGCGGTGGCAGTTTTTTACGATCCAGGCTTGTGGGAGATTGTGGATTGGGAAATTGTTGGAGAGCTGAAGGAACTCGATGAGATGACGCGTGAGCAGATGCACTAGGTGCGGCGAAAATAATCGATGACGTTGCAGCAATTGATCGGCCCGCTACGGATCGCGTTGAGTTGATAGGCGCCATAATAGACGCTACACCACTAAAATTCAGTAGCAACCAAATGACCGATTCTGACTTTCTCAAGCGTGCTGTTGCATTCATGCATCCAGAAGATCTGGAGCAATTGTTCGTACCAAGTTCAAGCCGAGAATTTCAGGCTCTGGTACCAAACTATGCGCTCGATGAAGAGGGTGTCGACCGTGTCAAAGTACTGATGGCGACACCAAACCTCATTGTGTTCGAAGCATTTCGCCTCTCTGGTGCAATCGACCGATTGCACATGCACGCGGATCATCATTCTATTGCCTATCAAAAGTCCGGTCGTGTGCGCATGACGATCGGATCAGCAACCTATCTGGTCGAGACAGGCGATACCTATCAACACCCAATGGGTGTGTCACACCGGCACGAGGCACTCGAGAATTCAGTGCGGATAGAAATCAAGTTTTATCCTGATGGCAATGCAATTCAATCGTGGAACACATTGACAGGGGCTGCTGAACTAACGCCTTAGGGCGCAGTCAATACTGATAGCCAGTCAGCCAGCGTTGGTGTCAATATCGGGCAGTTGGTTGAGTACGTCGTCAACGAGCTCGAGGGCTTCTCCGATATAACCGGTTGGATCGAGAAGCTGGTCGATTGCCGCAGCATCGAGATGCACTGTGACACGGACATCGGCAAGCAGGACATCGCGAAACGGTTGTTTATTTTCAAATGCCTGCGTTGCGATTTCTTGTATAACCTCGTGCGCGCTTTGTTTTCCAATCGATTGACCTAGCGCTAGCATGACCCGTTCCGACAGCAGCAGTCCCCCGAGAAGGTTAAGGTTTGCCCGCATCCGCGCAGGGTCAACGACGAGCTGTTCAAGCACTGTTCGCATTCTCGCGAGCAGCGCGCCGCAGTAGATCATTATCTCGGGAATCGCGGCCAGTTCGATGCGCAGCAACGCAGAATACCGTTCGTGTTCCTGGAATGCGGCGTCACTCAGAGCCACTTGCTGAGCGCGGATTAGCCGCGACAGACCGATTACGAGTTCGACCATCGCCGGATTGCGCTTGTGTGGCATGGTGCTGCTACCGACCTTGCCCAGAGGGTGGGGCTCGGCGACTTCCCCAAACTCGACCTGCTGTAGTGCGTAGATCTCACGTGCAATCTTCCCGAAAGTGCCGCCGATCTGGCTGATCAAATTGGCCAGTTCAATGACGCGGTCTCGGGCCGAATGCCAGCAGATGATGGGTGCCGCAAGGCCAAGTTTGTCTAGCGCAAGAGTTTGCATCTGCCGGCCCTGCCGCCCGAAAGATGCCATAGTCCCGACCGCACCGGTGAGGTTGCCAGTGAATAAGCGGGCTTCGGCTTCGCTACAGCGCTGCAGTTGGCGTGTGATTTCATCAATCCACACCGCACACTTGTAGCCAAAGGTGATCGGCAGTGCTTGTTGTCCATGGGTGCGTCCGGCCATAGGGGTATCACGGTGTGTTCGAGCAAGACTGACTAGAGCTTGGCGGCTGGCCTTCAGATCGCGCAGTACCATCGGCCAGGCTTGCTTGATTTGCAACACCATGCCCGTGTCGACGATGTCCTGTGTTGTTGCACCGTAGTGGACGAATTCTCCCGCGCTCGCTTCACAGATGCTCTGCAGGGCACGCACAGCGGGCACGATCGGATGGGCTGTAGCCGAGATCTGATGCCCGATCGCGACAATGTCCACGTTTTCAACACGTGCCTTGCGGCAGATTTCTTCAGCCGCGCTGCTTGGGATCATGCCGAGTTCGGCCTGTGCTTCGGCCAGAGCAGCTTCGACGTCAAACCATTTTTGAACCCGGTTGTGGTCGTTAAAGACGGCGATGAATTCGGGCGTGGAATAGGCGGCGCCGTAGAGATCGGATTCGCTGATGTGGCTAGGCATGACGGACAGGTGTGATCGCGGTCAGTCGTTGTGCAAGATACGTTGTGCCAGAGCTGGCGCTAGCCCACTTGACGGCTTTGCCGGCGGGCGACGAAAGGTCCCCGCAACGGGGTGGCGCAGGTCGAGACGGATAAGAGTTTCAATCTGCATGACCGCAGCCGCTGCACAATCGATGACGGGTACCGGGATGTCTTTCGAAACCGCGTTGACCAGCCCGCTCAGCGGCGCTCCGCCAAAGACGATTACATCGGCCAGATCCTCGCGCACAGCAGACTGGGCCAGCCGGACGAGGGTATCCTGCATTTCGTTTTGCACATCATCAATGGTTTCAAAATTCTCCTCTGGCATGCGGATACTCGCGAGTCGGCTGGTTAGTCGATGCCATTCAACGGTCTCCCGATACCAAGGCGCAAGCGCCTGAGCAAAACTGACAATAGAAAAGCGTTTACCCATCATGCAGGCTGTCAGCATGCCAGCCTCCGCGAGGCCGACCACAGGACAGTCGACGAGTTCGCGCGCAGCACCGAGACCGGGGTCTCCAAAAGCGGCGATGATGGCACCATCGGCTCCTGGCGCGTGGTGCGCGAGTAATTCAATGACCACTTCGCTGGCGATCGTCGCTTCGATACGCGAGGCAATATATGGTACGCCCCGCTCTGCAGTGAGGGGGATGAGTTCGGTGTCATGGCCGGCGGCAGCGGAGGCCGAGGCCATCAATCGGTCCGTGATACTGGCTGAAGTGTTGGGGTTGATGAGCAGAACTTTCACGTAATCTGAAACTTATCATGCGCCCTTGCTGATAGCGACAGCGATGAGGTTTTGGTCGTAAAACTCTTCTGGCGCCTTGCTCGCGGGGGCCTATAATCAAGCTATGCTTGATCAAGATGCCGGTGACGGTAGAAATACCCTTGGTTGATCCGTTTGATCGTTTCGGCGTTGATCATCTGTCGCCGACGTCGATGCTGCAGTTCCGTAATGATCCGGCCCTGGGGATCTGTCACCTGGTTTATGGCATACGTGAAGCCGGTAGCCCGGCGATGCACCGGGGCCAGGCGCTGGATCAGGCCATTGGTGTTCTTTTGTCCGAGCAGTCGGGCGCCAGCCACGACAGTGCACTTGGTTTAGCACTCGATAAATATGATGCACTGATCGCTGAGACAGAGGAGACCTATTCACACGACGCGATCAAGAAAGAACGTGCGGTCGTCGCCAAGTGCATGACGCACTGTTATCCGCTGATTGCCGATTGGGGAGAGCCGGTCTCCTACCAGCGCCCGATCCGGCTGATGCTCAGCAACATTGAGGTACCCGTGATTGGCTATATTGACCTTCATTATGAGGCCGAAGTGCGGGAATTGAAGAGCTCGGCAAAGCCTCGCCGCGAGATTGGCGATGATCATGCCTTCCAGGTGGTTGCCTATGCAATGGCCATTCGACAGGAGACTGGAGAGTGGCCGCGAGCAGTGGTCGATTATCTGACGCCAAGAGGTTTGAGTTCGTACCGCTTGAGTGATCGCAATCGCTGGGTACAAGAAGTCGTAGACACTGCAAACCGTATTCGTAATCTGCTCGCATCAGCTGATAATCGAGAGGACCTTTGTCGTCAGATACGGCCTGACTTCGGTCGTTGGATCTGGCGTTACAGACCCAACGCAAAGAAACTCGCTTTGGAAATTTTTTCTCAATAATCGCGCTAGCGGTCGATGTCAGCATAAAACAACTGAATTGCGGGGTCACATTTGACATCCGCGATGCTGAGTGGTCGGTTAAAACTGATCCCCTCCAGCGTGCGGCAACGGCTGAGTGCGACATAAGCCTGGCCCGGCGCAAACATGCCGCGACCCAGGTCGATTCGGATACGATTCAAAGTCAGCCCCTGGGCCTTATGAACAGTGACAGCCCAGGCCAGAATAAAGGGAAACTGCGTGTAACTGCCAATGACTTCGCTATTTACCCGCCCTCGATTTTCGTCCCATTTGTAGCGATATCGCTCCCATGATTCGCGCTCGACGACGACGTTAAGACCGCGGTGCGGCTCGGACAAGAGTTCGACTTCGATCGCACCATCGTCTAGATCAACAACTCTGCCAATAGTGCCGTTAACCCACTCAAGTCCGTTCTTGGTGAACATGACCTGAGCGTTTCGTTTCAGTCGCAACTCACTCGGTGAGGGTAACTGGCTCTCTGAATCCATCCATTCGCCTTCTGCTTCGCCGGTGTAACACCATATGTCCCCGGAAAGTGCGTCGAGTTGTTGCTCGTTGAAGCGGCGTGCACGGGCATTGATCGAGGTCAAGATCAGCATAGATTCGTCGTCAGGGCTCTCATTGACCAGCTCGTTGAGCATTGCCACCGCAGTGGGCAGGTTTTGACCCACGCGCAGATCGTTCAGGATGCCAACAAAATGCTTATCGGTCTGGCGGAATGACTGTGTCAGAGTTCTCGTCACCAGCGGCAATGATTGCATGCAATAGGCACTGAAAAAATAGGGAGATTCATAGGATTCTTCAAATAGTCGTGCTTCTTCTCCTCCAGCAATCACGGGTGGCAACTGGTGCATGTCCCCTATGAGCACCACTGTTTTACCGCCAAAGGGCACAGCTGTTTTACCGCTGTTGCGGCGTAGAGAGTCGTCGATCGCATCGAGTAGGTCTGCTCGGACCATGGAGACCTCATCAATCACAAGAATATCCATTTTTGCCACCACGTCGCGCGCAGCGCCGTGCAATTTTCGGGCTGTCGGCTGGGGTCCGGGCGCCAGCTGAAAAAAGGAATGGATCGTCTGCCCGCGTACATTGAGTGCGGCAACGCCTGTTGGTGCCAGTACTACAATATTCCGATCGAGTTCATGGCGCAGCACTTCGATTAATGTCGATTTGCCTGTGCCGGCGGATCCTGTGACGAACAGCACGGGCGGCTTCTCGAGCGACAGCAGATCGAGGATTTCCCGAAATTGCTCAGTGACTTCGAAGTCCTGTGGTACGGATGGGCGGTGGTCAGGTGAGATGTGGGCCTCCGATGTTGATTCATTTATGCCGCCTGATGCCTCCGGCGGTGCATAATTGACCATTCAGATATTAGCCGTCTCGCACTGCGCAGCGACAATCGCGGCTCGCGAGTTGTTGCACGGCATGTTCAAAGGGGAACTTTACTTCATGATTGACGTTTATACCTGGCCGACGCCCAATGGCCACAAAGTCCACATCATGCTGCACGAGACGGAACTCGCGCATACCATTTACCCGATCAACATCCAGGCAGGCGATCAGTTTAAACCAGAATTCCTAAAGATCAGCCCGAACAACAAGATGCCGGCAATCGTAGATCAATCAGGTCCTGACGGTGATCCAGTATCAGTCTTTGAGTCTGCCGCAATACTGCTTTATCTTGCCGAAAAGACAGGACGCTACATGCCAGAAGACGCACGTGCAAAGATCGATGTGTGGCAGTGGCTGATGTTCCAGATGGGAACGGTAGGCCCAATGCTGGGACAATCACACCATTTCAATGCCTACGCGCCAGAGCGCGTTGAACGCGAAAAGATTCAATACGGTATTGATCGCTATGTCAACGAAAGCCAGCGCGTGTACGGGGTAATGAATCGTCGGCTTGAAGGGTCCGATTGGATCGCGGCGAATCAATACACGATCGCTGACATGGCGATCATGCCGTGGGTGCGAAACCCCGATAAACAAGGTGTGGACATTGGTCGGTACCCAAATGTCGAACGTTGGCGTGACCGAATTTGGCAGCGTCCGCAGGTATTGGCAGCACTTGAAACGTTGGCCGATCAATCGAGACAATCCGCTGGGCACTCAGACAAAGCTTGGGAAATTCTCTACGGCAAAACGCAGTCAGAACAGGGTGCCGGTTCGAACAACTGATGTTGTTTGTTTCAAATATCGACTTCGATACGCTCGATTAGTGCAGCCGGGTGAGTGGCCCACAGGTCTATCTGGTTGTTGTTTTGGTGAAAAGCATTGAGGCAGTCCGTACTAAAGCAGTTTGACAGCGTGCCTTTTATCGCCATGTGGACCCCGCCATGGGCAACGATGAGGACGGGTCCCGAGTTATCGTCGATCGCATCGAGTAACGGTCTCACCCGTTTGCCTACATCGAAAATACTCTCGCCGTTCGGCGCAGCCACGCGGTGTCGATTGTGTCGCCATTGGTCATAGTCAGGTCCGATTTCTTGCCGAAGTTCCGACTCGAAGCGGCCCTCGTAGTCTCCAAGATTGATCTCCAGTAGTGCTTCGTTTGTTTCTATCGTCTCTGCTAATTCGCCCATGATGATCCTGCTTGTTTCGCGAGCACGTTTTAACGGAGACGAAAGCACGCGGCTGAAGACGAGATGACGCCGGGCGAACTCGCGCTGCATCGCTTGGGCCTGGCAATAACCGGTTTTATTGAGTGGTGTGTCGGTCCGCGATTGCCAGCGACGTGCGAGGTTCCAGTCGGTCTGGCCATGACGTACGAGGTAAAGCATGCCGCAATGATGCTATAAATAGCCCGCATCGACCAGTGATGAAACGGCCGATTTTCTAGGTATACTGATCAGATCACGGTAGTTTGTGTCACACCAATGACCGCACACACATTGCGACATAACGGCTCAGCCGACCGCTCATACGATGTAATTATCGTCGGAGCAGGGTTTTCTGGACTCTATATGCTGCATCGTCTGCGCACCGCGGGTTTTAGGACGAAGATACTTGAACGCGCGCACGATGTGGGCGGCACGTGGTACTGGAACCGTTATCCTGGTGCCCGCTGTGATGTTGAAAGCATGCAGTATGCCTACAGTTTTTCTCGTGAACTTGAACAGGAGTGGGTGTGGACTGAACAGTATGCTACTCAGCCGGAGATACTTCGTTACGCGAATCACGTTGCCGATCGTTTCGATCTGCGCCGGGATATCCAGTTTAATACGGAGGTACTCTGCGCGAGATACGATGAAAAAAATCGGCAATGGAACATTGAGACGGGCGAAGGCAGACAATTCTCAGCCGGGTTCTGCATTATGGCAACGGGTTGTCTTTCAACCACGAATACGCCACGCTTCGAGGGGTTGGACTCGTTCACTGGTGCGGTCTACCACACCGGTGACTGGCCTCACAAAGCGGTCGACTTCAGTGGTCAGCGCGTAGGTGTTATCGGTACGGGGTCGTCAGCGATACAGTCAATTCCAGTAATCGCACAGCAGGCCGCGCAGTTGTTTGTTTTTCAGCGCACGCCTCACTACACGGTGCCGGCAAGGAACCGCCGTTTGCGAAGTGACCCCAGCACGCGGGATTCGGGCCGTAAAGCCTACGGTTTTGATGTCGGGCTTACGATAGAAGAGATCAAAGCAGACTATGCGGGCCTGCGTGCGCGTGCTCGCAAAATGTTTGCCGCGTTGGCTTTCATTCCCAACAAAAAATCAGCACTAGAGGTCAGTGAGGGGGAACGTCAGCGCGAGTTTGAGGCCAGGTGGCAGGTCGGCGGAGTGCCTTTTCAAGGTGCATTCATTGATATCGTGACCAACCGCGAGGCGAATGACAAAGCGGCCGCATTTGTCAGAAACAAGATTCGGCAGACCGTGAAAGATCCGACCGTTGCGGAGGCGCTGGTGCCTACCTACACGATCGGTTGCAAACGCCTGGCGGTGGATACGGATTATTACGAAACCTACAACCTTGCCAACGTGACGCTGGTTGATGTGAGTCAATCACCGATCGAACGAATTACGCCAAATGGTGTGCGGGCACATGGCCGCGATTACGAACTTGATGCATTGATCACTGCAACAGGATTTGATGCGATGACCGGTACATTATTGAATATTGACATCCGCGGTCGCGGTGGACGGGCTCTGCGGGACAAGTGGGTCGATGGACCCAAGAGCTATCTTGGCCTGGGAATAACGGGGTTCCCTAATCTGTTCACAATCACTGGCCCTGGCAGCCCGTCGGTGCTGACCAATATGATGCAGTCGATCGAGCAGCACGTGGAGTGGATTGAAGCGTGTCTTATCTATCTGCGCGAACGCCAAATAAATGAGATTGAAGCGACACCCGATGCGGAAGCTGCTTGGGTGACGCATAACAACGAGGTTGCCAATGATCACATTCGCAATTCGTGTAGTTCCTGGTACGTCGGTGGCAACATCAAAGGCAAGCCCCGTGTGTTCATGCCTTATGTCGGTGGGTTCCCGGTGTATGTGGAAAAATGTGACGCGATTGCAGCCAATGATTACGAGGGTTTTACGCTTGCCGGGGCTGGCACCTAATTTCCAGCACAGGACGTCAGCCTGCGGAAGCGGAAGCCAAAACCCTTCGTTATGTCACGCATCTTGGGTACTGCACTGAGATCGCCCACCGTTGTCATCGTCATGGGCGTTAGTGGGTCAGGCAAGACCACGATAGGTACATTGCTTGCTAAGGAGTTGAACTGCTCATTCTTGGATGCCGATGACTTTCACCCGCAAGCCAACGTTGCAAAAATGGTTGCCGGCTCGCCGCTGACGGATGAAGACCGTTGGCCATGGCTGAATATTCTGGCTGACAAGATTCGAGCGCACATTGCGCAGCAACAATCGCTGATATTGGCCTGTTCGGCGCTCAAGAAGTGTTATCGACAGGCGCTGTGCCTGGACGACAAGCACGTTCAGTTTGTCTATCTTAAAGGTGACTACAACACCATTTGCGAACGTCTGCGCTCGCGCGAAAGTCACTTTATGGACGCGTCCTTGCTAGATAGCCAGTTTGCTGCCTTGGAGGAGCCTATTAATGCCATCGTGGTGGATATACGGACCGACCCTACGGCAATTTCTGAGCTGCTGAGAGAGGCGCTCGTCAAGCGTAGTAATGATGCTCGCTTAAGCGTGTGATCGATTCTTAACGGTCGGCTGCTGGGCTATTGTGGTTCGGACAATAGTGAGTCGGCGCGATCGCGTGGTTGGACCAGGTCATCTCGAAATGCGCCAGTCTCACTCCGCTAGAAATTCGATCAACTGGCGGGTCAGTTCAGCGGGTTGTTCTTCGGGAATCCAGTGACCGCATTGTTTAATTTGGCCGCCGTCCACGTGATCGGCAACCTGCTCGAGGGAGTGCTTTGTTTCCATCCGTCGGCCCCAGCTTTCAGCACCGCCGACGGCCAGCACAGGCATTGCCAGTTTGCCGTCCCTTTCAAGCATGTTGCGGTTGTCTTCGATGTCCTGGTGTAGTGCGCGGTAATAGTTGAATCCTGCTCGCATGGCGCCGGGCTGCGCATAGGTGCGCGTGTACTCGTCGATGTCCGCATCAGACAAGACGTCAGGCCGATGGCCGTAGTTTTTGAAGAACCAGGAGATATATAGCCGCTCGCGGCCCGCCACCAGTGCCTCGGGTAGGTCAGGAGTGCCGTGGAAGTTGTGGTGCCACCGTCTCCCTCCCTGACTGATGTCCGCAGATCCGTCGCCTGGAATCGCGACGTCTAGAACGCAGAGTTTCTTTATGGCAGCACGGTGCTGTGCCGCAAGTGAGAATGCGGTGGGCCCTCCCCAGTCGTGCCCTACGACGAAGAACTCGTGGTAACCCAGGTGCTGGTTAACCAGTTGCCACACATCGTTGGCGACAGTGCGCTTGTCGTATCCATTTAGTGGCCGGCTGGAATCGCCTAGGCCCCTGAGATCTGGCGCAATGACGTGGTAATGCTGTGCAAGCGCCGGCATGACGTATCGCCACTCGTACCATGTCTGGGGGAAGCCGTGGAGGAGTACCAATGCTGGGCCATCGCCTAGGGTGACGAAATGCATTTTGCACCCCGACAGGTCGGCGAATTGATGTGTGAAATCGTAATCGGTCATGTTGTTTGCAAAGTGGACTATTTTGATCGGAGTAATATACGCACGACTGGCTGCGCTTATCAGGATATCGATTGCAGAAACTCGGTCAGGTGAGTCAGCACGGCAGCCGGTTGTTCCTGTTGTACCCAGTGTCCTGCATCAGTGATCAGATGACAGCCTCGCAAATCTGTACACGTCTCGCGCTGCATCGTTTCAAGATCGCCGGGTTTCTGGAAGATGCCCCAGTCTTGTCGGCCCGCAATAAAGCAGCTGGGCACGTCAATATTCTGTCCAGAAAACAGGCGAAGGTCATTCGCGTTGTCCCCTCGGGTGACACAACGGTACCAATTCAAACCCCCTTGGAAGCCGGTGGTTTCATAGGCTCTGGTGTAGTGGGAGAGCTCGTCTTCAGTCAGCCATGCACAAGCAGCAATGACCTCGGCGCTGGGCATCTCCGGTGCCACCGTTTCGGCCATACCCTGGCCAAGGTTCATGATGTAGTAATGCGGCAGTTGTGCCAATTGGTCCGCGCACCATGCGCGAAGTTGAAATGGCTGGTTGTATTTCCAGTTCGCGCTCTTGTAGTGATAGTAAGCTCGAAGAAATGCATGGACCCCCTGGGGGCAGTGCCGCATGTTGTGATTGGCTTGTGGCGTGGAGTAATACCACTGGTAATGTTTGCGTGGCGGGGTCAACGCTGCCAATGCGGTGTGGATATCTTGTTCCGCGGCCAACGTTCTGGCGCCGCTTCTGTGGTCTGAGTCGCTAGCGTTGTTCGCCAACACCGGAGCGCCTGTAAACGGTGCACTCATCATGACGACGGAGCGAAAGATATCCGGACGAATCAGCGCACAACAACCGGCGACGGGCGAACCGAAGTCGTGACCGACGATGCAAGCTGCGCTTTGGTGCCCCAATGCAGACACCAGACCCAGCGTATCACGCACCAGGTTGAGAAACCGGAATGAGGCGAGGTTGCCCTCGTAACAATGGTCTCCACCATGAGTATCCCCATAGCCGCGTTGGTCCGGCGCCACAACATGGTAGCCAGCGTTTGCCAGGGGTAACAAAATCTTGCGCCAACTGTAGGCAAGCTCGGGAAACCCGTGTAACAGCACTATCAACGGTCTATTCCTTTCTTCAAACCCCGCTTCGAGCAAATGCATTGACAGGCCGTTGCTGTTATCGAGATGGCGGGATCGAATGGCGTTGGGCAGTGGCATAGTGGGCAAGATGCGTTTAGGTAAGTTGCGCCCCGATCAATCACACGAGTGACAGGCAGGCGTTGAATTGGACTGTGGCTGGAAGACTATCCGAGCATGATTTTCTGGCTGACGGCATCGTTATTATGGTGTATCCGCGGTACTATCCCGATGTGCAATTCAAGCAAAGCGGTTAGTTTGCCGGAGTCCGACCTTGTCCGTCGCGCACAGGCTCGCGACTGCCGCAGCTTTGCCCACGTTTGAATGGAGGATCACACAATGAATCCTGACATGCTTCAGGCAAGACTGGATATTGCGGCTGCGCACCGTCTAGGCGCACGTTTTCAGTTTAATGAAGGATTTAACGGGGGACATTTCACCTTAATGGCGCCCGGATACACCGACCGAATACTGACGATAGCCAATGGTGTGCACTGGGAAGAAGTACGCCCGGACACGATTATTTTGATTGATCTCGACGGAAACACCATTGAAGGGCAAGGAAAAGTTGAGCGTTCGGCCTTCCATATTCATTCCTCTTTACATGCACGAAGACCAGACCTTCGCTGTTTTCTTCATGCGCATATGCCTTATTCAACTGCGCTTAGCATGCTAAAAGACAACCGCCTAAAACCATATGGTCAGCAGGCGCTGCGATTTCATAGCAAATGTGCTTACTACGACCAATACAATGCACTGGCGCATGAACAGGATGAGGGTGGCAGGATGGGGGACGCGCTGGCTGACCGATCGATATTATTTCTCGGGCAGCATGGTGTTGTTGCGGGGGGCCCGACTGTGGGTCAGGCATTCCATGACCTTTATTATCTCGAACGAGCATGTATGAACCAGGTGATGGCGTTGTGGACAGGACAGGAACTTCGCCTCGTACCGGAGGATGAGGCGCACAAGGCAGAAGCACAATATGACGGTCAACGCTCTGAGGCAGAGTTACACTTTGCATCGCTAAAGCGCGTACTAGCGGCAGAAGATACTTCGTTTAAGGAACTTGCATCGCCGTTCAATGCAGTGGCATAAAGAAACCCGGTAGTGTCTAGGAGGCGAGCGATGGCGACAAACAGCAACAGCGGAGCGCTGGTGGTGGGGCCGGATGAATCACCGAGTTACTGGCAACCGGTACCGGCCAATGGATATGCCGAAGTGCGCGTTTCAACGAACCACGAGAACGGCAGCGCATTTTCTTCGGGAATACAGTGCATCGCGCCGGGTGGACACATCCGTGAACACTGGCACGATCACAACGAGGAACTACTTTTTATTTACCAGGGAACTGGCTCTGCAGTAGTCGATGGGGTCACCCACCCGATCATCGCGGGTACAACGATCTATCTGCCCCCGGGCACGAAGCATATGTTGATCAACGAGGGTGAAGGCGACCTAATGATGATGTGGACGCTGTTGCCGGGTGGGTTGGAAAATTTCTTCGCTGCCATCGGTCGTCCGCGGGCAGCGAATGAAGCATCTCCAGTCCCCTTTGAGCGGCCCGCCAACGTTGAAGAAATCGAACGCAACACGGTATTTGGCGGATTGCAGCGGGACGATACAGAGTAAACAAGCTCTCGGTACGGAGCCACTGTGCGTCTCGTGTTAGGCGTCTTTAGGGCCGCGCTGGCGCTCCATCAGGCTTGACCAGTCCCATTGTGCGCCGCCCAATGCTTCAACGTCCGACAAAAACTGATCGACTAGAGCGGCAACAGGCAGCGCAACGCCGCTGCGGCGTGCCTCGGCCAGGCACAGGCCAATGTCCTTGCGCATCAGAGCCGTTGAAAACCCAAAGTCGTATTCTGACGTGGCCATTGCCTGCCAGCGGTTTGTCATCTGCCAGGAGCCGGCAGCACCTGAGGACATCACTTTTACCACTTGCTCCAAGTCCAGTCCGGCTGTCTTCGCAAAGTGGAGCCCCTCCGCCAGGGCTTGACCGATGCCCACCAGGCATATCTGGTTGGTCATCTTGGTCAGTTGGCCAGATCCGGCTTTTCCCATGTAACTGATATTGCCGGCATAACACTCGAGTAGCACCCGTACTTCGTCGAGATGGGTTTCAAGACCACCGGCCATAATCGCGAGCGTACCCTTCTCGGCGCCATCCACTCCCCCGGACACCGGGGCGTCCAAAAAGCCCAATCCTCTGTCGTCGGCCTTGCTGGCGAGCGCCCTCGCCATGTGTGCCGACGAGGTGGTGTGATCGACCCAGAGACCACCTGTAGGAAGATTTTCGAGAATCCCATCGGGACCATTAGCAACGGATTCGAGTTCTGCATCTGCCGGCAGAGAAGTGATGACCACGGCCGCGTCGGCGACCGCCGTGCCGGGCGATTCGGCTGAATGACCATTATGCAGTGCGCACCATTGGTTAAGCCGATCAGCCACCGGTTCTACCACGGTGATGTCATGTCCCGCGGCGGCCAGGTGTCCCGCCATCGCGCCACCCATGCGGCCCAGACCGATAAATGCAATTTTCATTTTGTTGTTCCTCTAGTGATTGGTG
Source organism: uncultured Acidiferrobacteraceae bacterium (assembly GCA_964484965.1). Classification (GTDB taxonomy): domain Bacteria; phylum Pseudomonadota; class Gammaproteobacteria; order Arenicellales; family UBA868; genus UBA11791. Next base: position 46,260 of record CAZAHE010000004.1, read on the forward strand.
CGCCGGCTCGGCAACCCCGATTGCTCACTGACCGCGTTACAGGCGTTTGCGGTCAGCACGTGTGTGTTTGGTCACGCTCTAGTTCAAGCAAAGCCGTTTTGTAATGAAGGCCACCGGCGTAACCGGTCAGTGCACCGTTCGACCCAATAACACGGTGGCAGGGGATGACGATGGCGATAGGGTTGCGCCGATTTGCACCGCCAACCGCACGAACTGCTTTGGGGTTTCCAACAGCGGTAGCGATATCGCGATAACTCCTCGTTTCGCCGTAGGGGATTTCAAGCAGAGCCTGCCATACGCGCTGCTGAAAAACCGTGCCGTTCGGTGCTAGATCCAGTGAAAACGTGCGGCGTGCGTGGGCGAAGTACTCTTCGAGTTGTTCGACACACTGGCAAAATCCTGAGGTGGTCGATAACCACTCGCGGCGCGGCCAGTCGGTGGGTCGTTGACGGGGGAGGCTTAGCGAATGCAACCGTTTACCGTCGCCGGTAATCAGGATGGGGCCGAGTGGGGAGTCCTGGTAGCGATAGTACATGCGATTTATTCATCAGTTGGCGTCTCAAGGTACCATAACTGAAACGTTAGATAGCTGCCCCATTGATGGATGTCGGACGAATCGATATCCAGTGACAATTGCGTCAGTTTGCGTCGTACGCCGAGGTCTCCGGCGAGAAAGACGTCAGGTGCCCCTTCTCCACGGATGCGGGCGTAGTCGACGGTCCATGGTCCGATACCTTTCAGCTGTTGCCATTGTTTTGGTACGGCCTCCGGGTGGGCGAGGCAGAACGATGCGAGCTGCGCGATAGCGGCTTTGCGCCGGGCCGGGAGTCTGATTTCATGTAGCGCTGCATTCGCCAGGATATGCGGTGTCGGGAACAAGTGAGCGTCGCCGTAGGCCTCGCCGTACTGTGACACCAATACTCGGGTCAGGGCAGTGGCCGCTGCAACACTCACCTGTTGGCCGAGGATCGCTCGTACCCCGGCTTCAAAAACCCCCCAGCAGCGCGGGATTCGAATGCCTGGCAAAAATCGATTGCCAAAGGGATAGCTATTTTGCAGGTGCTGGTCGATTAGCCTGCTTTCTGCGTTGAGATCCAGTACGCGGCGAATATTGGTGGTGATCAGTGCCAGAGCAGACGGGTCGCAGTTGGCTTCCACCTTAACGATAAAGGCATGATCGGGTGCATGATGTCGGGCGGTGAAGCACCCAGAGGTCTCGTGTAATCGAAACGTACGCCCGTAACTGTGATCATCCAGCCATTCAATACCATGGATCAGCCGTTTCTCTATAAAAGCGCGAAACCGGCCCCAGTCATAGGGTGGTGTGTAGTGAAGGGTGAGTATGTTCGACGCTGGTGGCATCTCGCCTCACCGGCGGCTTCCGGCAATTAGTGTTGTTTAAGAAATCGGACGAGCGATAAATTTAGGTCAGCCCGAAAGGCCTTTGCTGGTCCGTCAGCGTTGCCTGCTGCAAGGCCCAGCCGATGCGCAGCACAGTGGCTTCGGCAAACGGGTGGCCATGAATACACAAGGATGTCGGCATGCCGTCAGGTCCATAACCATTGGGCAGAGCCAGCGCACAGAGTTCAAGAATGTTGGTCGCACGCGTGTAATAGGCGGGAATAATCTTTTCATCCACCTCATTTGTTGGTATCGCGGTACTGAAACAGGTGGGCGTCAGCAGTGCATCGATGTCTTTCATCAGATCGCGAAAGGTGCTGCGCCATGAATCAATCTGACGCAGGCCGTGCAGGTATTCCTTTGCCGATACGTCACGCCCGGGCAGCATGCGTTGGCGCACATGCCGGTCCAGTGGCAGGTCGTCTCGGTCGACCAGATCACAAGTCGTGGCGTAGCCCTCGGCACTGGCAACAGCAGAGCTGGCGTTGCGAAATGTACCGAATGAACAGGGGAGATCGATGTCAATCAGAACCGCACCCAGAGATTCTAGTACGGCAAGCGATTGGTCATAAGCATTGAGCACCACTTCGGTGGCTTGGCTGCGTTCGGATTCGGGCAGTACCGCGAGGCGCATCCCCTCGATACCGTCTCTGAGTGTCGGTACAGGATCGACGGGTGTGTGCCGTGCGGTTGCCGGATCGTGCAGGTCGGCGCCTTGCATCAGATTGAAGATCAAGGCAGCATCTTCGACGCTGCGTGCCAGTGGTCCAACGGTATCAAGCGTTGTCGATAGCGGCATTACCCCATGGTTGGAGACCCGGCCAAATGTTGGTTTGAGTCCCACCACGCCACAGAAGCCCGCTGGTAAACGGACGGAGCCACCGGTGTCCGTTCCCAGTGTAAATCCTGCGAGACCCGCAGCGGTGGCCACTCCGGAACCGCTGCTCGAGCCGCCGGGAATGCGATGGGTTTCCAGGTCCCATGGGTTCCATGGTGTACCCCGATGTTCATTAGTGCCCCATCCGCCAAGTGCGAATTCTACTGTTTGCGTTTTGCCGATCACGATGGCGCCTGCCGCTTCCAGTTTGTCGATAACGGTCGCCGTGTAATTAGAAACGCGGTCATTGAGTGCCATTGAACCCCATGTGGCTCGATGGCCGTCGTACTCGATGATGTCTTTAACGGCGAATGGTATGCCATGAAGGATGCCCCCCCATTTTCCTTGCGCCGCGTCGTCGTCCGCTTTTGCAGCGGCTGCCAGGGCGTGATCCCTAAGTACGGTCACATAGGCATTCAAGTGCGGATCAAATCGTTTAATTCGGGCAAGGTAAAGCTCAACAAGCGCACTTGAAGTGATCGAACCATCTCGAAGCCTTTCGCTGAGAAAACTGACAGTGGCGAAAGCCAACTCATCTGTAAGTCTTGAATTCATGATGTCTTAAGGAGTAATGACCTTACCAAAATACCACAGGCATGGCGTGAATGGAGAGTGGCTAACTGTACGTTGGAACAGATAGCAGATTATATGAACGAACTAATCTTCTGATTGCTTGTGTTTGTAGACAGGTCTTGCAAAGCATGGGTGAAGGCAGAAAGGCTAGCTCGTCGCAAGAGTACGCACTGTTTTTGGTGGCGCGTGCAATGCCGCTGTATTCTGGCGACCGCTTCGTGGCTACAGCAATCTACTGGACAGTAGACGATGTCACAGCGATGCAGTAGGGATTCGAGATGCTGGACACCGCCTTGGATGCCGCCATCATGATAGAAGAATTTTCCATTCAAACGTTCGACAATCGATCTAAAGTGAGCTTGTTGCCGCTCACGACCTCCAACGTACAGGATCGAACACTGTTCCAGGTTGGTGTGTTCGATAGGACCCGGACTGCTTATTGAAGGTGCATGTAGCCTAAGATGTATTTCCAGCAGCTGTTCCACGGCTGCCCGCTCATCTTCAGATGCTTTCAATTTTTGCTCGAGGATGCTCTGATTCTGACTTAAACATGCATTCTCAGATTGTATTTTTAGAATTTGTCCCTGTTGTCGGTCATGGGAAAGGCGCAGCTGTGAGATGGTCTCTAATAGCCGTTGTTTCTCTTGTTCTCGATGCTTGACTTCATCGGATGCGTCATTCGTCTGTTGTTGGTCGATCGTTTTCCTGAGCGAGCATAATTTCGCCTTACTTAAATTGAGCTTTGCAGTAATTGTGACGTTTTCGGCACGCAACACTTCACAACCCTTTTGCACTTTTATCAGTTTTTTCCGTAGACACTGGTTCTCAAGCAGTGTCTGAGATGCTTTGTACAACTCTTTTTGGGTCGAGGCGCCGTTCAGGTGTGACATCATGTGGACGGTCCCGAGCGCGGTTTCGAGTAACGCAGATGAGGTGGTTCGGTGCGTCATAATGGACCAATAGGCACCTGCGATATCTCCGCCGGATACAGCTTCAGCCCAGAGTTTCTCAATTGACTCGCTAGTAACCGCTGAAAATCGCCTAATCGATGAATCATATTTTTTGTCGAGCAGCTTATTCAGAGCACGAATTGGCGCGTGTGGTTTTCCTGCCGCATTAACGAACGACGTATGCAGGTGATAGTCGGAAAGATTGTATAAATCGTGCAGCCGACATTTCCTCACGATTTTTCGAAGGTCTGTCAGTGATGCGCAGGTACCGATGAGGCTGCAGCAGTAACGATGATCCACCTCCCAGAGTTTTTTCCTCGCGGACACTGCAGTATTGAGACAGTCTTGGGGAGATTGGCTTGCGCTGGTAGTGGGGTTGATTTCTGTAATGAGAATTACGTCATCTAATACGACAGTAGGGTTGTCCAATGTCGTCGGATATGCTTGACCGGTCATTGGGCGGTCTGTTTTGAACGACGACACGGCAGTGAATTTCTTTGGACGTTCCATAGCTGCGCTGGTAGCCGTCGTAACGAAGTAGAAAAGTTGGGCCGTTTCCTTCACGCACAGGAAGTCGGGCGGCCCTACCCCGAGCCAGGGAGAATTATTCGTTGTAACCGACTTCGTCTGCCAGACGTAGAGCGGCTGCCCTGTTATTGGCGATATCGGCCAGCGCTAGATCATCCTGCTTGAACGCGCCCCATGATTTCTGTAGATCATTCCATTCGATACCAGGTTGAACTGGGTATTCGCCGTTTTTCTTCGCATACATGCCTTGTCCTTCCGCACTTGCTAGGAATTCCATCAGCTTGATCGCCTCGCCAGGGTTGGGCGCGTGTTTTGTCAATGCAACACCGCTGATGTTCATGTGCGTACCGCGTCGCAGAAGCGCTCGGAAATCTTCTTGATTTGGGAAAACCACGCGCACGGCTTTGGCCCATGGGACCTGTTTGGGATCTTTTAGCATTTTAGCCATGTAGTAGTGATTAATAACGGCGACATCACATACCCCTTCTTTAATGGCTTTGACTTGTGCGCGGTCGTTCCCTTGGGGTTTCCTTGCAAGATTGGCCTTAAGCCCCGTCAACCATTCCTTCGCTTTTGCTGTGCCATGATGGGCGATCATGCTCCCGGTCAGGGCAACCATGTAGGGGTGTTTGCCCGAGCGTGTGCATATTCTTCCTTTCCAGCGGGGGTCGGTGAGGTCTTCGTAGGTGCGGATATCATCGCCTTTTACGCGATCGACCGATGTCACGATGATTCTTGCTCTCGATGTCAAACCAAACCAGTGGCCGTCGGGTTCACGGAACTGGGCGGGGATATCGCGAGCAAGTGAGGAGGAACTGACCGCTTGGGTCAAGCCGGCTTTGTAGACGTCGGTGAGTCGGCCGATATCGACCGTGAAAACCAGGTCCGCGGGACTATTTCTGCCTTCTTGCTGCAGTCTTTCCAGCATGCCTTTCTTGGCATAAACCGAATTGACTTTAATGCCGGTCTTTTTAGTGAAAACGGCGAACATCGGGTCGATCAGTTTCGGTTTGCGGTAGCTGTAGACATTGACTTCGCCGGCACTCACGGACGACGCAAATACTGAAAGCGCAACAGCTATCGCTGTCAAGCCAATAACACTCTGATGCTTCATCGGGACAAATCCTCTATCCTAGGGTTAGATGCGAATGATAATCGAAATGAGAATGATTCGCAATATATTTTGGAGGCAGGATTAATCAGTGTTGGTCAGGGGCGCGTGCGCTTGAATTTTTCACGGCTTTCGCTCGATCGCTGGACGATCGGCGGTTGTATCCTGGCATTGCTTTTCTTGTTGCCAGTTGCCTCCGTGGCGGTCCTGGCTATCGGTGCCACCGGTGATATTTGGCACCATTTGGTCTCGACAGTGTTGTCGAGGTATCTCGTCAATACAGCTCTTTTAATGGTGGGGGTTGCCGTCCTGGTGTGCCTGTTCGGAGTCTCGTCTGCCTGGTTGGTGACGATGTGTGCATTTCGGGGTCGCCGGTTTTTTGAATGGATGTTGTTGTTGCCGTTAGCGATGCCGGCGTATCTGATCGCCTATGCCTACACCGACTTTCTTGATTATCCAGGTCCGGTGCAAGTCGCAGTGAGGCACTTGTTTGGCTTCGAGAGCGCCAGCGATTATTGGTTTCCCGAAGTTCGCAGTTTAGGTGGCGCGACAGTATTTATGGGACTGGTTCTTTACCCTTATGTTTACCTATTGGCGAGAACTGCTTTTCTTGAGCAGTCCGTCGCTATGCTCGAAGCCAGCCGCGCATTAGGTCGAGGTCCCTGGCGTTCTTTTTTCAGTGTCTCGTTGCCCTATGCACGCCCAGCCATCGCCGTTGGTGTCGCTCTTGCACTGATGGAGACCCTTAATGACTACGGTACAGTCGACTACTTTGCGATAGAAACACTAACCGTCGGTGTTTTTGATGTGTGGCTAGGGATGAATAATCTCACTGGAGGAGCACAGATTGCGATGGTGATGTTGCTGTTTGTTGTTGCCTTGATCACGCTGGAACGCTTAAGCCGTAGCCGACAGCGTTTTTATCAACCGGGTTCGAGCCGACTCAAACAATTGCCCATTTCCCAATTACGTGGTTGGCGATCCGTTGCTGCAGTTTTGACCTGTCTCTTACCGACATTATTTGGTTTTATGATTCCAGTTCTTGTTCTTTTAGAGTTGACTTGGCATTATTTTGACGTTTCATGGACACCAGAATTCAGGACCTACGCCCTTAACAGCTGTCTTTTGTCATTGGCTGCCGCGCTGCTGACATTATTGGCTGCAAGCATTATTGTTTACGGGCAACGCCTGCGGGCCGGGCGCTTGATGAAAGTGACCGCGCGAATTGCCTCGCTCGGTTACGCGATGCCCGGCGCAGTGCTGGCAATTGGAATCATTGTGCCGTTCGCGGCGTTCGACAATGCGGTTGACGAATTGCTGCGCCGCTATCTCGGAATTTCCACTGGGCTGCTCTTGAGTGGGACCGTTACTGCGGTTGTGTTTGCGTACGTCGTCAGGTTCCTCGCCGTCTCTGTAGGCCAGGTTGAAGCGAGCTTAGAGAAGATATCACCTTCAATGGACATGGCTGCGCGGACGTTGGGCTACAGACCGGGCGAGACATTTGCCCGTTACCACTTGCCACTGATACGCGGTGGGGTTTTTACCGCGTTGATGATCGTATTCGTCGATTGCATGAAAGAATTACCAGCCACGTTGATATTGCGGCCATTTAATTTTGACACCTTGGCGACGCATGTGTATGAGTTCGCGTCAGACGAAATGCTCGGTGAGGCGGCTCTGGGTTCACTCACGATCGTCGTTGTGGGTATTGTCCCTGTATTGTTGCTGAGCCGCATGATTGCCATTTCACGTAGCGCTCGCCTACAAACAGCCGAATGAGTCAGCCCTTGCTATTACAGGTCAAAGACATCGCCTGCCGCTATGGCCGAGACCGTGCCGTCGACGGCCTCGGATTTGGTATTCATGCGGGTACACTCGCATGTCTCCTCGGCCCTAGCGGGTGCGGTAAGACGACCGCCTTAAGAGCGATCGCCGGATTTCAACCCTTGGAGAACGGCCAGATTATCTTGGAAGGGGAATGTATCTCGAGGCCAGGCTACATGTTGCAGCCGGAACGGCGACAGGTCGGCATGGTTTTTCAGGAGCACGCGCTTTTCCCTCATCTCAATGTAGGTGCCAATGTTGCTGCGGGGCTGCGCCGCAAGCCAGCACCTGATCGTGATCGGATAGTCAACGGACTGCTTGAGCGTATGGACCTGTCGGACCTCGCGAAACGGTTCCCTCATGAACTTTCAGGGGGGCAACAACAGCGCGTTGCGCTGGCACGTGCGTTGGCCCCACGACCGCGTCTACTCCTGATGGATGAGCCTTTTTCCAACTTGGATCTCAATTTACGCGAACGGTTGTGTGTCGAAGTGCGGGACTTACTGAAAGAAGAGGGTATAACTGCGGTCATGGTGACCCATGATCAGTACGATGCTTTCATGGTTGGTGATGAGGTTGGCATTATGCTGGACGGTAACCTTATGCAATGGGATACGCCGTATAACGTCTATCACGAACCTGAATCCCGTTTTGTTGCCAATTTCATTGGCAGCGGTGTTTTTCTGCGAGGCATGCGCACGGGAACTCATAGCGTAAGCACCGAGCTCGGCGATTTTCAAGGGATGGTTAATTGTGCCGCGCCACCTTCGACTGGCATAGATATCCTAATCCGACCAGATGACGTGTTACCTGACCCAGAAGGTCCAATCAGCGCTCGTGTTTCGAGGAAAGCCTTCAAGGGTGCTGATATTTTGTACACGCTAACCCTGTCAAGTGGCACAACGCTGCTGTCCATGTTCCCAAGTCATGAGAACTATGCAGTTGGCGAGCATGTTCGCGTCCGCCTGGAAGTAGACCACCTGGTGGTCTTTCCGGCTGTCGATATCGGCGGCGGATATCCCACGAGTGAATAGCACTGATTCTGTAATTGGTGCGGGTGCTCGCATTTCGTTCAATGTTGCGCACAAGGATGCGGCCTCCGAGTGGTTTTGTAGTGCCTGCGGTAAACGGACGAGGTCAGCAAACTGCTAGTGCGCAATTTTCTAAACAGCCTGCCGAGCCCCCTCAAGGCGGCGATCTTGATGGTGGTCGCGATGGTGTTATTTACTTCAATGGGTATTTTTGTCCGCCTTGCCGACCAGCAACTGCACCCTCTTGAGATAGTTTTTTTCCGAAATTTCCTTGCCTTTTTGTTGATGGCGCCATGGATCATCCGTCAGGGCATCAGTGTGATGTACACCAAGCGCATTGGTCTTTATACGACACGGGCATTGGTCAACTGGGTGGGAATGGCGACCGGGTTTACAGCCGTTACCATGATTCCGCTCGCCGAGTTCACTGCTCTTGGGTTTACCGCGCCATTGTGGGTTACCGTGGGCGCGTTCCTTTTTCTGAGCGAAACCTTGCAGGCTCGGCGTGTCGCAGCGATTGTTATCGGCTTTATTGGTGTACTGATTGTTTTACAGCCGGGATTTACTGTTGTATCAATGGGTTCCACGCTGGCGGTGGTACACGCAATATTTATTGCCACCACCACACTGATCGTTAAGCGTTTGACGGCAACCGAGCGGCCCGAGGCGATTGTCACTTACATGGTCCTGTTGCAGGCACCCTTGTCACTGGTGCCGGCGCTCTTTGTATGGCAGTGGCCATCTGCCATGTCATGGCTGTGGCTGTGGTGTTTGGCGGCTTTCGGCACTCTGGGTCATATCTGCTGGACGCAGGCGGTACGCATTGCCGAGATCACGCAATTGCAGCCATTGGAATTCATCCGCCTGCCTATTGCGGCAGCGATTGCTTTTGCCGTATTTTCGGAACTACCTACGATTTGGACTTGGATCGGCGGTGTGGTGATTTTTGTCGCTACCGCCTACGTCACCCGTGCGGAGGTTACGTCGCGTCGCTAGAAAGTTGCGGCAGTGCCTCGTTTACCATACATGGCCACAGACTACGGATCACTCAAGGCCCGCTATTAGGGCAAGTGCGTGATTCAAATGCGAGCAACTTGAAGCAATGGCGCAATATGTCTACAGCATGATTGGTGTGGGTAAAACCGCACCTTCGCGCAAACAGATTCTGCGCGATATCTCGCTCAGTTTTTTCCCGGGTGCCAAGATCGGCGTGCTCGGGCTCAATGGTTCTGGCAAGTCAACTTTATTGAGGATTATGGCCGGCCTTGATACGGACATCGACGGCGAAGCGATTCCGCAGAAAAACCTGAGAATCGGCTACCTGCCGCAGGAACCCGAACTCGATGAAGCACTCGATGTGCGCGGCAACGTGGAGCTGGGGGTGCATGAGGCAAAAGCGGTGCTGGATCGATTCAACGAGGTCAGCCTGCGTTTCGGCGAAGATCTGAACGACGACGAAATGACTGCGCTGATTGAGGAACAAGGCCAACTGCAGAGCCAGATTGACTCACTGGGTGCGTGGGAACTGGATCGCAAACTGGATATTGCAGCCGATGCGTTGCGCCTTCCACCCTGGGATAGCGCTGTTGATCATCTTTCCGGTGGTGAACGTCGCCGAGTGGCATTGTGCCAGTTGCTCTTGTCGGAGCCGGAGATGCTGCTCCTCGATGAACCGACCAACCACCTCGACGCCGAGTCCGTCGCGTGGCTTGAGCGCTACCTTGAGCAGTATGCAGGCACTGTTATTGCGGTGACCCACGACCGCTATTTTTTGGACAACGTTGCCGGTTGGATTCTCGAGCTCGATAGGGGATTTGGCATCCCTTGGGAAGGCAATTACTCATCCTGGTTGGAACAAAAAGATCAACGGTTAGAGATCGAGGACAACACTCGTTCGGCGCGGCGCAAGACGATTGCCGCGGAGCTGGAATGGGTACGTGCCAACCCAAGAGCGCGACAAGCCAAAAATAAGGCGCGATTGCAGCGGTTTAGTGAATTGGTCGATGCGGAGTACCAGGCACGCAACGAGACCAACGAAATCTATATCCCACCAGGGCCACGCATGGGGAGCAAGGTAGTGGATGTCATGGACTTATCCAAGGGCTTTGATGACCGCCTGCTCATTGATCACCTTTCTTTCAGTCTACCGCCTGGTGGCATCGTTGGCATCATTGGGCCAAACGGGGCAGGCAAGACGACTTTATTCCGAATGCTCATGGGTACCGAGGCACCCGACAGCGGCCACATCGAGGTTGGTGAGACGATCAACATTGCCTATGTTGATCAGAGCCGGGCCACGCTGGATGACAGCAAATCAGTATGGGAGGAAATCTCTGATGGCCTGGACATGATCGAAGTGGGAACCTACCAGACCCCTTCACGGGCCTATGTCGGGCGTTTCAATTTCAAAGGTTCCGATCAGCAGCAACGAGTCGCAGAGCTTTCAGGTGGGGAACGCAATCGCGTCCACTTGGCCAAGGTCTTGCGCCAAGGCGGTAATCTGTTGTTACTGGACGAACCCACTAATGATCTGGATGTTGAGACACTGCGCGCGCTTGAAGAAGCGCTGGTCAGTTTTCCTGGCTGTGCGGTTGTGATCTCTCACGACCGTTGGTTCCTGGACCGAATTGCAACACACATCTTGGCATTTGAAGGTAACAGCAAGGTCTTGTGGTTCGAAGGAAATTTCGCGGACTATGAGGCGGATCGTCGCCGTCGCATCGGCGATGATGCGGCACGGCCGCAGCGTATCCGCTACAAACCCATCATTCGAGGCTGATCGCCGCCTAATTTAGCGCGGCGAGCGATTGTGGAGAATCTCTGGGTTCCAATTGTGTTGGCCGCGTCAGCGCTTCAGACAGCACGAAACGCGGGGCAAAAACACTTGAGCGGTCGCATGTCTCCATGGCTTGCGGCATGGGTGCGTTTTGGGTTTGGATTACCAATAGCGGTTTTTTACTTGCTCGTCGTATTGCTATGGTACGACTTGCCGCTGCCGCCCCTCAACCGCGCTTTTGTGGTTCCCGCGTTGTCTGCTGCGCTGATGCAGATTGCAGGCACGGTGTTGCTTATTCATCTTTTCCGTCTAAGAAACTTTGCCATCGGTTCAACTTTTGTTCGCACTGAGGTCATTATGGCCGGGCTACTCGGCAGTTTTGTTTTTGCCGAATCGATCGATCGATGGGGTTGGTTGGCGATTGTCGTATCCGTCGCGGGAGTGCTTTTAATATGTTTTGTCCGCTCTTCGGTCCGTGGTTCGTCTTGGTTCGGATCGATCCTCAATCTATCAGCAGGCATTGGCCTATTGGTTGGGCTTTGTTTTTGCCTGGCATCGTTCTTCATCCGTCAGGCCAGCCTCTCTTTCGCCGACGATAACTTTGTCTACACTGCCGCGCTGACTTTCATGGTCGTGGTTGTTCTGCAAACGCTATGCCTTGGGATCTATATCATGCTCTCTCACCCCCGAGAATTTTTAAAACTGGCCCATACCTGGCGCCCAAGCCTGTTCGTCGGTGTCACGAGTGCCGTCGGTTCGATTGGCTGGTTTACAGCAATGACTATTGAGCGTGTGTCCTACGTTAAGGCATTGGCGCAGGTCGAATTCGTCTTTGCACTTTGTGTGTCAATCATCTTATTCAAGGAACGGCCCACCAGACTTGAACTGTTTGGTATGACGTTAATCGCTCTCGGCGTTGTCGTGCTGTTATTATTTGCTCGTTAAGACTGATTTGTTTGCCTGCATCTTTTTTGCAGTCATTTCCGGAAAGAAGAAAGAACCATGGATGAGGCGGTTGCCAGCGCGTTGATTGAAAGCACCTGGGATAGTTCGATCACCCCGGCCCTAATTGACTATATAAAAATTCCAAACAAATCGCCTGCCTTCGATCCCGACTGGAAGGCGAACGGTTTCATGGATGAAGCGGTCGCACTGGTTACGAAGTGGTGCCACAGCAACGCGCTCGACGGCATGAGCTTGGAAGTCATAGAGTTAGAGGGGCGCACACCACTGATTTACATCGACATACCCGGTGTTGGAGACGACTGCGTTGTTTTGTACGGCCATATAGACAAGCAGCCGGAAATGACCGGATGGAACAAAGGTCTTGGCCCATGGATTCCGGTGCTCGACGGCGATCGTTTGTATGGCCGCGGCGGTGCAGACGACGGCTACGCTGTGTTTGCGTCGTTGACGGCGATTCGAGCGGTGCAGGAAGCTGGCGGCCAACACGCGCGTTGTGTGTTGATTATTGAGGCGTGTGAAGAGTCGGGTAGCTTTGATCTTCCATACTACATTGACCACTTGCAGCATCGTATCGGTCGACCGAGTCTGGTGATCTGCCTCGACTCCGGCTGTGGCAATTATGAACAGTTGTGGTGTACCACGTCATTGCGCGGAATGGTCGCTGGTAACCTGGAGGTACGGGTTTTGGAGGAGGGTGTTCACTCGGGTGATGCCTCGGGTATTGTGCCATCGTCATTTCGTGTCCTGCGCCAGTTGCTCGATGGGATCGAAGATTCAGCCACTGGCGCGATCCTACTCGACGCCCTATCAGTTGAAATCCCCTCACAGCGCGTGCGTCAGGCTGAAGTGGTTGCGCAGGTTTTGGGTGAGACGGTGCATGAAAAGTTTCCCTGGCAGGGCGATATGCAGCCGGCGGCAACTGGGGTGCAAGCCGTACTCAATCGGACCTGGCGCCCAGCCCTCGCTGTGATCGGCATCGACGGCGTACCCGCCCTGCAGGATGCGGGTAACGTTTTGCGCCCGTTTACGACAGTCAAATTGTCGATGAGAATTCCACCAACGGTTAACGCCGATGATGCCACTGCGGCACTGAAATCTGCATTGGAAACGGCTGCGCCTTACATGGCCGAGGTGCGCTTCGTTGGTGATAAAGGGGCATCGGGCTGGAACGCGCCGCCACTTGCCCCGTGGCTGGAAAAAGCTTGTGATGCGGCTTCAAGCGCACAATTCGGCCGTGGCGCGGTGTGGATGGGAGAAGGCGGCACGATACCGTTTATGGGAATGCTTGGCGCGAAGTTTCCTGAGGCCCAGTTTATGGTGACCGGAGTACTTGGCCCAGCTTCGAATGCACATGGGCCCAACGAATTTCTGCATATCCCTTTCGCGAAGGGTCTGACGGCCTGCGTGGCGCATGTCCTCGAGGCCCATTGTGCTCGCCACACTTGATTTGGGCACAGTGACCGATGAGTACGATGTGTGTGTACGCGTCTTTATAGGTCGCCGCGGTGCGTTGCTCCTGGTTGATCCCGGTACGCAACGGGGGCGCGTGGCTGGATGAAGCCGTGCGCTCGGCCTTGGCCGAGTGTGGCTGTGACGATGAAGTGGTGGTAGTCGACGATGGTAGCCGCGATGGTGCCCCGGCGCGTCTCGACGTTCACCCGCAACTACGGCTGATTCATTTGCCACCGTCGGGGCTCGTAGCCGCGCTCGAGACGGGCCGAGCCGCTTGCCAGGGTGCATTCATCGCTCGCCTCGATGCTGACGACAGAGCGCTGCCCGGACGACTGGCAGCGCAACTCGAAGTATTAGAGGCGGACCCAAATGTCGCCGCCGTCGGTGGCAAGGCGCGTCTTTTCGCGGCCGAGGGCAAACTTCTGCAGGGTATGGCGAAGTACGTTGACTGGGTAAACGCACTGCAGGATCTGCATCGGGAGATACTGGTCGAAAGTCCGATGTTTCATCCTGCAGTGACGTTCCGGGCATCAGCCGTATCGCAGGTCGGCGGCTATCGAACGGGTAACATGCCGGAGGATTATGATTTGTGGCTGCGTCTGGTGATGGCGGGGTACCGCATCGTCAATGTCAACGAAACCGTGGTGGAGCTGCGCGATCATGCCGCACGCTTGACGCGTACCGATTCCCGCTATCAACAAAGCGCATTTGACCGTTGCCGGAAGCATTTCCTTATTGCTGGGGCTTTGACCAACCCACGCCGGCTGGTGTTGTGGGCCGGTGTCCGTGGTGGGCGGCCGTGGCTTCGTTGGTTACAGGCCGAGGGCCACACGGTCCTGGCTGTGATTGATATTGTGGCAACGGCTCAACGCGCCAGCGTACCCATCCTTCCGCCGTCTGCCCTGCGCGATCTCGAATTCGACTATTTACTGGTGGCGGTTGGTACGCGCGGCGCGCGTGAAAAGATTCGCGCGGAGATCTCTGCGTTACGTCCCGATCTTGTTGAAGGCCACGATTGGTGGGCGTTGCGTTGACATTGGGCGCCGATACGAGTGACAGGCGGTTTAACCTCCCACATCGAATGCCAGGCCAGGTAAGCCGAGATCATCGGCGCTCGCCAGTGTCAGGCCATACCTGACGACGACATCATAGGCCTGGTCGAGATTGGCCATCGCATCCTCTGGGCGGTGCGCGTCTGAACTGCAGACGACGTTCACACGATATTCGCTGGCCAGTTGCCAAAAATCCGACCACGGATACGGCGCCCGCGAGCCCGCTTGAGTGTGGCGGGTCGATTTTCGAAAGCCGCCGGCGTTGATTTCTAGCGGCACACCTGTCGCTTCGGCTGCCGCAAGGATGTCTCGCGAACACGCTGCCAAATCCGCGTTCCAGTCGTTGGTCGAGCAGCCAAATATGTCGGGGTGTGCGATAAAGGCGTACAGACCCGTGTCCATCATCGAGCACAAATGTTCGCCGTAGGCAAATAGAAAGCGCTTGTCTTCCATGCCCGTGTAAGAGTTGTGCCACGCCCCTTCGAACGGTGTGTAGTGAGCGGCACCCACGAGATAGTCATAGCCTCGTCGCCCCAGAATCTCTTCACTGTAATAGGTTCGGTATTCAGCGAAGTCCTCACACTCAAGCGCAAGCAACACCTTTAGGTCTGGGAAAGCGGCTTGTGCGTCGCGTACGGCCTCTTCATAGCCGTCCAATTCACGCATCGCCATTCGTACTCCCGCATGGCGGCCATCCGGCAATGGTGCATGATCGGAAATTCCATAGATCGTGGCACCGGCTGCATGTGCTGTACTAACGTAATCGCCTGCATCACCGCTTGCGTGTTTGCATCTATAGGTATGCGAATGAAGGTTGATGCGGGGTTGGTGTGGGTTTTCCACGGCAAACTCAATCGGTCACTGTGAAGCGTGACTATGCACGAAACACATTGAAAATTGGTAACAAGTATCGATCCGGGTAGACTGTTGAAAAAACGAGACAAGGAGAAAAGCAGTGGATCTGGAGCTTGGCGGAAAAGTAGCCATTATCACCGGCGGCAGTGACGGTATCGGCAAGGCCGCAGCGTTGTCAATGTCGCGTGAGGGTGCGCATGTTGCAATCGTTGCGCGGACGCAGGCGACACTGACAGCGGCTGCCGCAGAAATACGCGGCGAGACGGGTGTCGAAGTGTTGGATATTTCAGCTGATGTGACAGATGAGATCCAAGTGAAATCAGTTATTCAGCAGGTTGTTGCCAAGTGGGGCGGGATCGATATTCTGGTGAATAATGCAGGCACCTCGTCTGTCGCACGCCTGCAGGACATGAGCAATGAGCAAATGGTGGCGGATGTAGAACTCAAGGTTTATGGTGCAGTTTATTGTGCCCGTCACGCACTTGAACATCTCAGAAAGTCAAACAGTGGCGTCATCATCAATACCACGACACCGGGTGGTAAAGCACCGGCGGCGGGCACGCAGCCAACCGCGATGTCTCGCGCAGCCGGCATTTCCCTGACCAAGGCCTGGTCCAAAGAACTCGCAGAATTCAACATTCGCGTCAACACCATATGTATCGGGCTCATCAAGAGCGGCCAGCACCGCAACAAGTGGGCGATGCTGCATGACAAGGACCCCGCCTACAGCCTTGACGATCATTGGCAGTCTTTGTCTCAGTCAGTACCAATGGGTCGGGTCGGGGAAGCAGAAGAAGCCGGCGACGTGATCTGCTTCCTTGCTTCACAAAAGGCGAGCTATGTACCCGGAGCTTCAGTCAACATAGACGGCGGCACATCGCCTGTCGTGTAGGTGCCTGTAGATGACTGACTTGAACGGCAAACATATCGTGGTGACAGGCGCCGCCGGGGGTATAGGCAAGGAAGTGGTTAACACACTGGTGGGGCAAAATGCCATGCTGACGCTGATCGATATCGATAGTGCCGGCCTTGCCTCACTAGCCTCTGCGTACCCCGAGCGGCCGCCGCATACGATCGAGTCCGGGCTTGAGGGGGTCACAGAGTGCCGTCGAATCGCATCGACGTTGTCCTCGCCAGTATACGGCCTGGTACACCTGGCTGGAGTTTACGAAGCCGATCCTGATGGAATCGACGCGCACGGCGTATGGGATCGCGCCATTCAACACAACCTTGCCAACGCCTATGACCTTATTGGTGCACTATTACCGAGTTTCGATAGTGAGGTCATTGCCCGTATTGTGCTGACCGCTTCACTCGCATTTAGGCGCGGTAGTTTTGACCATGTGCCTTACAGCGCGGCGAAGGGCGGTGTGGTTGGTCTGGTACGCTCTTATTCGCGCAGACTGGCACCAGACATCCTGGTCAATGGGCTTGCGCCAGGCATTATCGATACGCCCATGCCGCGAGACATCATTGACGAACGTGGGGACGCGTTGTTGCGGGATATCCCGCTGCGGCGATTCGGTCATCCGCGCGAAGTGGCTTCGGTCATTGCCTTTCTACTGTCAGACAACGCGAGTTATATGACAGGTCAGGTGCTTAATGTCGACGGCGGCATGATCAACAGTTGACAAAGTGTCTACGGTTTTGCAGGGATGTTGGCCACGGCAGTGCGCGGTAGCAGAAATGCAACGAGTGAAGCGGCAACTGCGCTGCAGGCCAGCAACAAATAAACTGCATTGAAATTCCCGCTCTGGTCATATAGCTCCCCGGCGAAGCGCACGGTCAGTCCGCCGACACCCAGGGCAAGCACAAATCGTGCACCATAGGCCAGCGATCGCCATTTGAATGGCGTGTAGCGTGCGACAAGCATGTTTTCAGCCGCCACAAAGGTTACGTTGAAGGACAGGGCAAGCAGGGCGAGCATAAGTAGCAAAAGTCCGGAACTGGCGGCGACAAAAAATAGCGGCGGCGCTGTTAAAGCCCAGAAGATCAGGTAGATGGTTCTTGCGGAATAGCGATCGGCAAGCCAGCCGCCGGCTATGCTGCACAGTGACGACAGCCCAACGACAGCACTCACCAGAAGGCCGAGTGCTGTGTAGTGGCCACCCTCTATGCCCAAGGCAGAAACAAACAGCGTTGCGGAACGAAGGGTCTGGCCGAGCCCTGACTCAAAGACCATCGGTATGGTATGGAATAACCCAGTGTAGACCAGCCCGTTGCATGCCATCGTCACCAGCAGTACAAAGAATACTCGGCGATAGGCTGAGGGGTCCGGCGCCGGGGCGGGCGCTCGGTCCGACTTCAAATCACTGACTAAGCCGCGTCTCCAGGCAAAAAACAGGCCGACACCTATTAGCATCGCGATGACACCGGGGATGACGAAGGCGGCACGCCAAGAGACAAGGTCTGCCATCACACCGACAAAGACCGATGCAATGGCACCGCCGATGCCGCCGAAAACGGCATTGATGCCAAGTGTCATACCCTGTTTGCGTGCACAGGCAACCAACCAAGCAATACCCACCGGATGATAAATCGAGGCGAAAAGGCCGACCAGGGAAAGTCCAACGACGAGCGTGGTAACACCGTACGCTATTCCGATGACGATAGCAGATGCACCAGTTCCAAGGAAAAAAATAACAAGCATGCCGACTTGGCTCCAGCGGTCGCCGAGCCAACCGGCAGGCAGGCTACCGACACCAAACAGGATCACGCCCAGGCTTGAGAGACCGAGCATTTCACCTTTAGGGAGGTTGAATTCGCTGTATAGCACCAGCACGGCCGTGGCATAGAGACTGGTCAGCGTGTGCGTCAGCAGGTGGCCAATGTTGGAAAACGCTATAGACCAGGTAGGCTCGGGAACTGATGGTGTTTGTCGGTGTGTTTGTGAAGACGGATTTGGCATGGGCGGGCGAGATGCGATTCAGATATGCAAATTACCACTTATCCGCGTGGACCGCTGGCAGAGGTGGCCTTAACCGCCAAAGTTGCACGCGGCAGAGCCTCGTGCTTACAGTGCCCCTTCGTTTTTCACCAAGCAGAGGAAGCAGAGAAATGGAGATCATTCGCAAAAAGGGGACCGCGGCAGGCCGCTCGCCAGCAGTAGCCGCGGGGGGGCTGGTTTGGACCGTGGCGACCGCAGGTGGAAACGGTGTTGACGTGACGGAACAGACTCGCGCTACGCTGCAACGCCTCGATAGTGAGTTAGCGGCAGCAGGTAGCAGCAAGCATCGCATCGTCGAGGCTGTTGTTTACCTGACCGACATGTCTAAGAAAGACGAAATGGATGCAGTCTGGTGTGAGTGGATCCCAGAAGATGGATGGCCGTGTCGCGCCTGTGTGGGTGTTACGCTCGCGCCCGGTGATCTGGTCGAGATCAAGGCCACAGCCGCACTCGAGTGAGCGCCATTCACCCGCATTTTCGCTGCTGTGTAGTCACGCAGCAGGTCAATGGGGGTCTATGGGCATGCCTGCGGCAAGAGCAAACACCTCCTCCATGCGGTGGCATGCGCGCAACAGGCTCCCCTCGGCACGGCACGGGCCGATCACCTGCAGGCCAACCGGCAGGCCACTCGCCGTGTGACCGACCGGCAGGCTCAGCGCCGGGCAGCCGGTCATAGTGATCGCAAAGGTAATGGCTATCCAGTCGATGTAGGTTGCCGTGGGTTGATCGGCAATCGTTTCAACGTAGCGGAGTTCGCGGGGAAAAGGTGGTACAGATACGGTGGGGCAGAGTAACAAGTCATGTTTTTGAAAAAATGTTGCCATTTGATGAGTGATCTTTGTCCGTATTCTTTGCGCCTTGCGCAGGTCGACGGCAGTCAAGGCGAGGCCTTTTTCAATGTTCCAGACAATTTCTGGTGCAATCAGGTCGCGATGTGACTCAAGCAAGGGTTCCATCATGCCGGCGAACAGATGCGCGCGAAGCGTCTGAAAAGCTTCAATAACACCCGAGAAGTCGATTTCAGCCGCACAGACCTCAGCGCCGAGTTCGCTAAATTGCGTTGCGGCGCTGGCGCAGACAGCTGCAATCTCCGGTTCCATCGGCACGACCCCCAGATCGGCACTGAATGCAACGCGTCGCGGCATATTGGTGTGGTGGAGTTGTTTTCGAAAACTGTCCCCGGCAGGATTGAAGGACAAGGGATCATCGCGGTGGAGTCCACTGCCGCCATCCAGCATTAAGGCGACATCCTCGACGCAGCGGCCCATTGGGCCTTCCACCCACAGCGTATCGAAGGCCGGTAACCGGCGACCGCGAGGGACTAGGCCGGGCGTTGGCCGCAAGCCGACGATACCGTTGAAACTCGCCGGCACCCGCAGGCTGCCCCCGAGATCATTACCAGTGGCTAAAAAAGCCATGCCGGTGGCTAGTGCAACTGCGGAGCCGCCTGATGAGCCGCCGGCGCTCATGTCTCGGTTCCAGGGGTTCAGCGTATGGCCGAAAACCGGATTGAACGTGTGGGCACCCGCCCATTCAGGGACGTTTGATTTGCCAATCAAAATCGCGCCGTTGGATTCTAATGTTTCAACAGTTGCATCAGACCGATCGGGGATGTTGTTTGCGAAGATCGGTGAGCCGTAAGTGGTTTTTACACTTGCCAGGTCGTTGTAATCCTTGACGGCCGTTGGCAGGCCCCACAAGGGCCCACGTGCGCTTACGTTCGCTGGCATATCAGTTAGTCTCTGCGCGCGTTCTCGTGCAGCGTCAAGGCACAGTGTTGGCAAGGCATTGACGAGCGGGTTGATCGTCTGGATGCGCTCTGCGGTGGCATCAAACACTTCGAGCGGTGAAAGTTCTCCGCTGTCCAGCAGGCCGCGAACCTTGCTGGCGCTAAGTCCAATCAGTCCTTTGCTATTCATGGCACATTTCCTTTACAAGTGGCCGATTAAGACAGCGCGATGGGCATGTTGGAGTATGTACGATGTTATATTGTTTTGTGTCAGTTGCGGGCTGGGCCCTGCTCAGTCGGGCTGACGCCTGTCAGGCATACAACATAGAAAGCCAAAGGTGAATTCGACGATGCCGCGCATCAATGCAGAAAGATTACTTTCCGACCTGCGTCACCTGCGTTCGATCGGCGCGCACGAAAACGGCGTGGTGCGGCCGGCTTTTTCCGAGGCGGATATGAGCGCGCGGCGTTGGTTGCGTTCACGCTTTGAAAACGCTGGGTTGACAGCTGCCATCGATGGGGTCGGCAACGTGGTTGGCACGTCGCCGAATGCCGGTAAGGCAGTCCTTGTTGGTTCGCACTCGGACACGCAACCGACTGGGGGCTGGCTGGATGGAGCACTCGGAGTAATTTATGGACTGGAGGTCGCGCGTGCATTGTCCGAAGATCCGGCAACTGGACGCCTTGCTGTAGATGTCGTGTCGTTACAAGATGAGGAATCGAGGTTCTACGGGTGTCTTGGCAGCCGTTCTTTGTGTGGTCGCTTGCCGCCGGACGCTATTCTTCAGTCGGTGGACAAGGATGGCGTCAAGTTGTCCGAAGCACTGCGCGAAGCCGGTCTTGAAGACACGCCCTGCCGGGAACTCGACAAAGACCGCTACGTCGGATTTCTAGAGGCACATATTGAGCAGGGCCCTCACTTGGAGGCGGCTGGCGATCGAATCGGAGTGGTGACATCGATTGTCGGCTTAGGTGGCCGACGCTTTCGTTTTTTTGGCGAGCAAAACCATGCCGGAACGACCATGATGGCGATCCGCAAGGACGCTGCCAGTGCACTGTTCGCGCTTGCACATGGCATCAATCAGGCCTTTGCCGATATTGCCGGACCGCGATCGGTTTGGACCATGGGGCGGGTGTCAGTTGAACCTGGTGCTGCATCGATCGTGCCCGGTTTTGCGGAGCTCGAACTGCAATATCGTGACCCATCGATGGCGGTTTTAGATGCATTTGAAGCAGAGGCTGCGCGCCTGGTCGAGGAGGTTGGGTCACGCCAGGGTGCTCGCATCGAGATGACGCCGACGCGCGAACGTGTCGTACCAGTAGAGATGGATGACGCCATGCGTCATCATCTTGAAACGGCTGCCGAAGCGAACGCGCCGGGACGCTGGACCGAGATGCCAAGCGGTGCTTATCACGATGCCGGTGTGATGTCAGTGGTGATGCCCACTGCGATGCTGTTTATCCCTTCGATTGGCGGCATCAGTCACGATTTTGCTGAGGACAGTCATGACGAGGACATCGTGCTTGGCTGTCAGGTGCTGGCTGAAGCGACAGCCGCTATTCTGATGAGTTGATCAGCTAGTGATTTTGGTCTTTCTTGACACGCCGCGGGCTTTGCGCCTCAATCGCAATGGACGGCTTTTTATACGGCTAGAGCGATAAATAAAAGGGGGGGACGGTTCATGTATTACAGAGTGACGACGTACGGAACGGATCCGGCAAGACGTGATGAAGGATTTGCCTTCGCGGATACCAAAAGGGAGCAACTAAAAGCCATTGCCGGGATGCAATGGATTCACGTTTGTGACACCGATGACGTTGGTGGCCTGATGATCATTGCATGTTATGAATCGACTGAGTCGGCAGAGGCGGCTAGCGAACAGGTCACGGCAATCCTCGGTGAGATGGCTCAGTTCATGATTTCCGCCCCGCAAGTCAAGGCCGGACCGGTCAGTTGGGAACTGTAGCCGAGTGCTGTTGGCGTGAAACTTGCTCGCGCTGGGATCATTGGAGCGGAGTCTGGTATTCAGGCCGGTGGTCAACATGATAAGCCTTTCTTCAAGGATACTGTGACTACGACCTCGATGTTGCCGCCGCTGGTTACGCTGGGTCATCCGCGCCTTTCTCAGCCATCCCTGCCGGTGTCGATCGACACGATCAACACAGAAGCGTTTCAGTCGCGTTTGAAAGTACTTCGAGCGGGACTTGAATATCACGGTGCCAACGGTATTGCCGCACCCCAGCTCGGTTGGTTCGAACGCTTTTTGCTGATGCGTGACCGCCGCAGGGCGGCAACGCTGGTGTACTGGATCAATCCCGAGCTCGAGGTCTTGAGTTCTGACCTGTTGTGGTGTTGGGAAGGTTGTCTGTCGGTACCGGGAATCAAAGCCTACGTCGGTCGACCCAGTGCCGTCGCTGTGACGGGCTACGATCAGTGCGGTGAGCGTCTGGTGAGAGAATTCGAAGGTTGGGAGGCGCATCTTTTTCAGCACGAATTTGATCACCTCGAGGGTATTCTGTTCCCATATCGCGTAGCGGACCCTCGTCACATGGTGACCACAATAGAACTCGAACACCGGGATGAGTGGCCTGAGGATTGGCCGTTACCTGGTGCAAAGCATGCACCAGTGCGGGTGGTGGATGATTGACCAGGATCAAACACGAAGCGTTTTAAGAGATATTGCCAGCACGATGGTGTTCTGTGCTGAGGAAACAGAGGCACGTGAGGGGGCCGATCACTTTCTCGAGCAAGTGAAGGTGGTTCCAGGTTTAAAATTTCAGGCGCGATCCGTAGAGGTGCTCGACACGCTTGAAGGTTTATCAGACACTGGACTCGCCAAACGTTTCCAGCCTATTGCAAGGACACTGCCGTGGTCGGAGTCTCACCGTTTGCCGGGCAGAGGCGACCAGGCGGCGTTGTGCGATCTCAATGCTGTGTTTGCCTTTCGCAAACTTACGGTGGGGTTGATTTATCTCAATCCCAATGTCGAATATCCCCAGCACGATCATGCACCAAAAGAACTTTATCTGGTGCTGTCCGGTACTGCCGACTGGAAGTATGGTGGCAATCAGGATTATCGGACGGTGACTGCCGGCAATCTGATTTATAACCACCCTTTTGATGTCCACGGTGTGCGTAATGCATACGCTCCGCTACTGGCCCTATATATCTTGTGGGGCCTTGACTGATGCCGTCTGGAGCAAGCGCTACGCGACGGTGACAGCGGTGAATCACTACCTCCTATTCGGAGGACGCGGATCGTGAGCCGCCTGGTCGAGGTGTTTGACCAGTGACATGCATACCGCCATCACCGGGCCGATCCCTACAGCGAACAGCAGTGTGCCGACACCGACAATGCCGCCGAGCAACCAGCCAGCTGTCAGAACACTGATTTCAAGTCCGGTCCGGACCCAGGCGATTGGGATGTGGGTGACCTTCTGAAGACCCGTCATAAGACCGTCCCGAGGGCCGGGACCGAGGTTTGCCGTGAGATAAAGCGCAGAGCCGACGCCATTTAAGAGAAGACCTCCGAGTACTTGAGCTGCAGCCAGGAGCATACTTTGCGGTGTGGGGAGAATCGGCAACATGACGTCGATTGCGACCGAGACGATGATGACATTGAAAAAGGTACCAAGGCCGGGGCGTTCGCGAAGCGGTACCCACAAGAGCAGCACAACCACGCCGATGACCAGTACGGACAAACCGATCGACCAGTTCGTCTGAACCCCGACACCCTGCGCCAGCGTGGTCCATGGGCTGACGCCGAGGCCTGAGGCAATCGCCATCGCATGACCAGTACCGAACAGCCAGTTGCCGACGAGCACCATAAAAAAGGTTCGATGGCCCGGCCTCCAAGTCATCGGATGGGGGGCGCTCCATGAAGTCGTTGGTACCGACCGCGCAGGCCGCAGCAGAGTCCGCCAGTGACGCTTGTGTGACTTCACGATAGGCTGTGGTACGAAGGCCGCGGGCTGTATCGCGGTGTCCAGCTAGGTATTGCGTTCAAGGACTGGGTTCGGATGTGATGAGTCGCAATGTGTCGGTCAGTGAGCGAACCTCGGCATGGTCGAATCCTTGATGACGGCGCAGTGCGTCGTGCACTTGTGGCAAACGATAGTGTGGGATGGAAGGATAGAGATGGTGCTCGATGTGGTAATGCACATGATGTGGAAACAGCCACCAGCGTATCCACGGTTGCACGCGGTTGGTCCGGGCCGCAGTCAGTGGCGAACTGATATCCTTGACCGCCCCGTGTTCGCATACTGCCCGCAAGCGCAGTATCACGTGGATGACGCTCAGTAGTGGCACCAGCCACAGCACCAGATAGTACCAGCCCGCACCAGTTAGCACACTGATAGTTAACGCGCTCAAGTGAAAAACAATGACGAACCAGCGGTCGTGCCGGGCGGCGCTGCGCAGCCGAGAAGAGGTGTCATTGAGCGGTTGTTGTGCGTGCCCCACCGCCCTGTTGATTGCCGGGTTGCCGAAGAAGTAGGCGAAAGTCTTAAACGCAGTCAAACCCACAAGGTCACGCAGTAATTTACGTATCAGATGCGCGCGTCCGCGTGGGTATCCTGCTTGTAGCGCCATGTCGGGGTCTAGTGAGGTGTAAAGATGGTTGTGGTGGAGGCGATGAATCGCTCGATAGGCGTACATGGAGATACCGATCGGAATGGCAAGCAGTCTTCCAACAAGGTCGTTGAGCGGACGGTTTTCGAACAGCCGATAATGCACCGCGTCGTGAACCAGAACGAACAGAGCGTGCTGTAGTCCGGCCATCACAACAATAGCCGGAAGGAATAACCACGGGGTCCAGAGTTCAACGCTGACAATCACCAAGACTGCGATGGCTCCGATGGTCTGGCTTAGAGCACGACAGCAGTGCCAGGGGCTCAGATGGGTGAGATTCCGAATCAGCGAGGCTGGAAGAGGCCGTTGGCGGCGCTGATCTTCTCGAAATTCCTCCCCTTGTTTCATCGCGGTAGCTGGTCGGTGGGTGGTGTCCACTACGTGAGCACGCTATCGTTCGGAGGTGTTGAAGTCAAACAAAGGCTTGTCTTCATTGCAGGCACAATGGATGAATAAGGGTCATGAGCATTTTCCATAAAACAATGGTACGGATCTAAAAGAGATTGAATTGATGGGCGATCGCCAGGCGACTTCTTGGAAACGCGTGCTTGCGTTTTGGTCTTTTATCCTAATTGCCGCATACATTGTTTATGTCTATCCACTGGCAGCAATCAGCCGCTGGTCCGGGTACCCGCAATGGTCATCGTGGCCCCTTCAGCTTGGGCTGTGGGCATTCATCGGAGTCGGATTTTGGTTGTGGTTTCGCTGCGGTTCGCGCGTGCTCAAGTATATTCTTGTGCACTGGATGGGGGTCGGTTGTATATTTTTCTCGGTTTGCGCACTGTATGAGCTGATTCGGTTGCTGATACCGATCAATGATCGTCACGGTGTAATCGGTGTGGTTGTTTCCGGTATTGGACTATCACTGTTTTCACTGTTGAATGCGCGCTACCCTGTGATCAAACGGCTTGATATCGCGTCATCGAAATTGATGCGAACGGTTCGTTTGGTTCAATTAAGTGATGTTCACATAGGCTCGCGAAGCGCCGCTTATCTCGCTCATGTGGTACAGCAGGTCAATCGACTGGACCCAGATGTGGTCGTCATAACGGGCGATCTGATAGACAGCGAGAAAGTTGGTCCCGCCGAACTCAGCGCCCTTAGGAAAATACGCGTGCCCGTATTCATGTCGATCGGCAATCATGAGCGTTACGTCGGTGTCAGTCGCTTACTTCCTATGTTGGCATCGGTGGGTGTTACCGTACTGCGGCAACGAGGCGAAATGGTCGGGGAGATTCAGCTCGTTGGCATCGATGATGCGGAGTCCGAGAACCAGATTGCGCAACAGTTGCCTGCAATCGAACGCGATCAGGCCAAGTTCAACGTGTTGCTTTATCACCGTCCCCTCGGTTGGCCAGATGCATTGAATTCAGATATTGACCTGATGCTGTCGGGACACACGCACAATGGCCAGATTTTTCCTTTCAATTGGCTGGTACGACAGCAATTCGCGCATATTCGCGGGCATTATCTAGCGCCCGACAATGCCCACCACCTCTACGTCTCCACCGGCACTGGCACCTGGGGGCCGCTGATGCGTCTTGGTTCATCCAGCGAGATCACCATGTTCGAGCTCACGGCGGTACACGATGGATAACGGGACAATGTCCGCGCGGGAATGGTATAGAAACGATGCCGAGGGTATCGAGCTGAGGATTCGCGTGATCGCCCGCGCGAGGCAGACCGAGTTCGGCCCTGTCCGCGGCAACCAGCTGGTGGTCCGGGTGGACAGCCCTCCGGTTGCGGGTAAAGCGAACGTCGCACTACGCAAATTTCTCGCTCTATGTTTCGGTTGCCGACAGCGCGACGTCGTGCTGGTCAAAGGCAGCCACGTGCGCGACAAGGTGGTACGTATCCACGCCGCTACTGTGTTGCCGGCTTTTATGTCGTAGGGGCGAAGTTGCCTGGACTGCTGTTAGACTGCGGCGCTTAACGCAAATGGTAGACAGACTGCGGTATACGGAAATGTTTGAACTGACAGATCGGGACCTTGGTTTTATCGGTCATCAGCTCGTGCGCCCGGAATGTGTATTGGCAACACGTGCTGGAAAAATTTATTGCAGCCATGGTGACGGTGGTGTGGTGAGGCTCGATGCCGATGGCACCCAGCAGGTGATTATGGCCTCATCTGGTGACCTGCCGGCGGACTTGATTACTAATGGCTTCTCGTTGACGCCGCGTGGCAGCTTTCTGATCGCCAACGTTGGTACATCGGGAGGGGTTTTCGAGTTGCACAGTGATGGGTCTATGCAGGTTTTTCTCACGGAAATTGATGGCCAGGTTTTGCCCTCAACAAATTTTGTCAACTATGATCGCCAAGGGCGGGTGTGGATCTCGATCAGCACGATCGCGCAGGATCGCGATCGTTCCTTCAAAAAGGACGTTGCCGACGGTTACGTAATTCTTGTTGATGAACGAGGTGCGAGGATCGCAGTCGACGAGATCGGCTTTACCAATGAGAACAAAGTACACCCCTCAGGCGAATGGCTTTATGTGCACGAAACAATGGGTCGCGCGCTGATCCGTTTTCCCATTCGGGCCGACAACAGTCTCGGTCCGCGTGAGACCGTTGCCGAATACGGTGTGGGGATTTTTCCCGATGGCTTCGAGTTTGATAGTGAAGGGGGTATTTGGTGTACAAGCGTGGTTAGTAACCGTGTCGTGAGGGTAGATGCGAATGGTGATCAGCACACAGTGCTCGATGCCGGGGATCCGGAGCTAATCGAGCAGGCCGAGTCTGCCTATCAATCGGGTGCGTTCTCTCGGGATTTCCTGAATTCGGGTCGGCACAGTATCCTCGGCAACTGTGCGAGTATCGGTTTTGGTGGTGCGGACTTGAAAACGGCGTTGCTTGGCTCGCTGCAAGCTGACCGGATCACGACTTTCCACTCACCCGTGGCCGGTGCGGAACCTCCTCATTGGAATTTCTAAGTAAACTTATGATTGTGGAGCAATTCGGCAGGCTGAATTCGGCACCGGATTATTGCTCGCTAA
>CAZAHE010000005.1:0-5575 GCA_964484965.1 uncultured Acidiferrobacteraceae bacterium
CCTGTCGATGCGAAGCGGAATCACATGATTCGACACTGGGTGCTGCGGAGGGTTGATCAAAAGCATCAATTGCGTGCAGAGTAGGTCCCTAATTTCGTCACCCGCGTTGATATGGCTATTGAAATTCAACAAGTCGGACCGACCCTCGCCGGTGAGGTAACCGGCGTTGATCTCACTCAACCGCTCAATCAGCAGGAAGTATTGGCGATCGAGGCCGGCATGGATGAGTTCGCAGTTCTGGTCTTTCGCCACCAGTCACTGTCCGATGAACAACAACTCGCCTTCAGCCAGAATTTCGGCCGCATCGAATCGAGTGAAGGTGGCAATCCAACACAAAAACCACAAAATCGACGTCTGCGTCTCGACATGGCCGACGTATCTAATCTAGACCAGCAACAACAGATCTTCGAACGTAGTGATCGCCGACGTCTTTTCAATCTCGGTAATCGACTATGGCATTCAGACAGCGCGTTTCGCGCAACACCGGCAAAGTATTCTTTGTTGTCTGCCCGCGATGTTCCCGAGAACGGTCCTAATACCGAATATGCTGACATGCGGGCCGCTTACGACGCCCTTGAAGACAGGCTCAAAGACGATGTCCAAGACTTAATCTGTGAACATTCATTGATCTATTCCCGCGGGCTACTTGGATTTGCCGAGTTTAGCGATGACGAGCTTGAAACCATGAAACCGGTTCGCCAGGTCCTTGTCAGAGTTCATCCAGTGACTGGACGAAAATCACTTTTCCTTGCCTCCCATGCCGGTACGATCATTGGTTGGCCCATGGCGGAAGCACGTATCTTCCTACGTGATCTGATTGAGCACGCAACCCAGCCACAATTCGTTTACGCACACCGATGGTGCGTCGGCGACCTCGTCATGTGGGACAACCGGCAAACGATGCACCGGGTCAGAGGCTTTCGAGGTCCCGAGGTAAAACGTGACGTGCGCAGGACGACCATCGCTGGCGACGGCCCGACGACCACACAAGTCGCGTGATCTCCAAATAGTGAGTGTCGTCCTTCACAAACACGATTGTCGTAAATCAGTCAGTGGTCGTTGATGGAAGCACATAGGTACAAGTTGCGTGTGCGACCAGCTCAGGTCGAGCATCTGCGCGAATATCGACCTCCCCCACCGCAAGCTGCTTACCCAATTTAATGATCCGGGCTTCAGCAATAAGGTCACCAGGGGTGGCTTTGGTCAAAAAATTAATATTCAAACTGCTGGTCACTGCCATCTCGACCAATCCGATGCGTGTCAACACAGCTGCATAAACTGCGTAATCAGCCAGCGCCATCATCAATGGGCCAGATAAGGTACCGCCTGGGCGCAAAAACTGGCTATCGTAAAGTGCCCGCACGTTCGCGACACCACTTTCAAGGCGCTCGGCTTGTATGCCGCAGGCTACAGCAAAAGGCAATTTGTCTTGTGTCAGTTGTGCAAGCTCGTCGAGTGAAATGTTTGACATACGATTGTTTACATCCATTCAATTTGCCAGTAACGTGCCGCCCTGCGGTCACGTACAATTAAGGATCACCATGAAAAATACGACGCTTGATCAAAGCGCGACGCCTTCGTCGGTTGTCCTTCGTCAAGACAACGACAACGGCGTGACATACCTGACGCTGAATCGGCCGACTCAGTATAACGCCTTGTCAGAAGGACTATTGGCGGCACTGGAAGACGAATTAACCGCAATTGCCGCAGACGGCAACATCCGTGTAGTCGTCCTGGCCGGTGCGGGCGCAGCATTCTGCGCCGGACATGATCTCAAGGAAATGCGCCAAACGCCAGATACCGGCTACTATGAATCCCTGTTTAAAAAATGTACTCGAGTCATGATGTCCATGGTGACACTGCCCCAGCCGGTCATTGCGAAAGTGCACGGGACGGCTACTGCCGCCGGGTGCCAACTGGTTGCAAATGCTGACCTTGCGATCGCATCTAGTGCGGCGAGCTTCGCCGTCTCTGGAATCAATCTTGGTCTTTTCTGCTCCACGCCGGGGGTCGCATTGAGCCGTAATGTCCCACGCAAGCGCTCTTTCGAACTACTGATAACTGGCCGCTTTATTGATGCAGATACAGCCGTCGCATACGGCCTTATCAACCGCGCTGTCCCACCTGCCACACTCGACCAAACCGTATCCGATCTGGCTACCGATATTGCCAGCAAACCGGAAGCTGCCGTGCGACTCGGCAAGAAACTCTTTTACCAGCAACTTGGGCAATCATTGGACGTCGCCTATGCACTTGCTGGGGAGCAAATGGCACATAACATGGGCTTTGATGAAACTATCGAGGGCATCGATGCCTTTATCGAGAAGCGTAGCCCTGACTGGACGTGAGTTCGGCGATCAAAAACTCGACGAAGTATTGGAATATCGATCTATTGTGCGGTAGCTCAGCGCTTCAGCTAACTGTTCTGCTTTGACTGTCTCATCGTTTGCCAGGTCAGCCAGCGTTCTGCTGACTCGCAGGACGCTATGGTAGGCACGAGCGGAAAGGCCCAGTACGCTGATTCCTTTTTCAAGTAGCTCTTGTGCACCAGAATCAAGCACGCAAACTTTGGCAATCGCCTCGGGAGTGAGATCAGCATTGGCACACTCGTTGCGAGCCGACTGAATTTCTTGAGCCACCGCGACACGTTGCACAATACATCGGCCATCACCGTCGGTTGTATCCCTGCGGACAAGATCCGTTGCACTGACAGGCGAGACCTGGACCTGAAGATCGATTCGATCCAACATCGGGCCAGACACCTTTGAACGATAGCGTTGCAATTGCGCCGTACTGCAGCGGCACTCATTACCCATGTCGCCGTAGTAGCCACACGGGCATGGATTCATTGCCGCAATCAATTGGAACCTGCATGGAAAATGCAGCGAGTGGTTATCTCGAGCGACCATGATTGCTCCACTTTCTAACGGTTCTCGCAATTGCTCTAGCACTGATCTCGAAAATTCGGTCAGTTCGTCTAGGAACAGCACACCGTTATGGGCGAGGGAAATTTCTCCGGGTCGCGGTAGTCGACCTCCGCCAATCAGCGCCGCAGCCGTAATGCTGTGGTGGGGTGCACGAAACGGGCGGGTAAGCAAGGCAGACGGCGGCCGCGTTTTTCCTGCCAGCGAATACACCATTGCGGTTTCCAAACCTTGCGCATCGCTCATCTTTGGTAAAAGTGCAGGCAGGCGGGTGGCCAGCATCGACTTGCCGCATCCCGGCGGCCCGACCATCGCCAGACCATGTCCGCCAGCCGCAGCCACCTCAATTGCCCTGCGTGCGACCGGTTGCCCTTTCACTTCGACTAGCGAAACACAGGATGGGCTCTCAACCACAGGCCGTGCTGCTGTGTGTTCTATTACGTGGACCCCGGTTAGGTGATCAACCAACGCTGTCAGGTCTGGTGCCGCCAGCAAGTTGGCCGAGCGCACCAGCCCGGCCTCGGCCAGGTTGTGTGGGGCCAACACGATGGTTCGACCCGCTGTCGTTGCCGCGACGACTGCTGGCAGGATCCCATCGACCTGTCGCAGCTCCCCACCGAGCCCGAGCTCCGCACAGTATTCCACGCCGCGCAATACGTCCTCTGACAGCTGGCCCGCAGCAACCAGAATGCCCACCGCGATCGGAAGATCAAATCGGCCTCCACGCTTGGGTAGATCGGCCGGTGCCAAACCAACGGTGATGCGACGGGTGGGAAATTCAAATCCCGAATTCTTGAGTGCGCTTCGTACTCGTTCGCGACTTTCTTTGACTGCCGTTTCGGCAAGACCGACAACCGTAAAAGAAGGCAAGCCATTGGACAAGTGGACTTCGACTGTGACCAGTGGCGAGGTGATACCGTAACTGGCACGACTGTAGACTATAGCTAATGACACAATGACAGTTCCATGTCGCATTGATCCAATCCATGGATCGTTGTGAAAATTTTGATCAATCCTCTTGTCCGCTCTCTCCATTTGGGTAATCGTGTTCCAGCTGATCGAGCCGTGCAGACAAGGCATCAAGTTTCTCTCGTGTCCGAAGGAGCACTTTCTCCTGGATTTCCATCTCCTCGCGCGTCACAAGATCCATTTTCTCAAAAGCTGCAGCCAGCGCCGCGCGAAGATTATTACGTACATCTTTAGGTAATTCGCCCGGCAGACTGGCAACAATGGCAGCAGTGATGCGATCTAAAGTCATGTGTCTGAAAACCAGAAAATTACAAGATTGTTAAGTTTGCAGTGTAGCAGGGAGCAACCCATGCAATGTTGTCACGGCTATGTGCCATTTGTCACTGAACAACATTATCAGTCTGGCCTCAACTGGCTATCGCGGTATTGGATGTATGCTTCGCCAGCAATTTTGTCCAGCCAGGCCTGATAACTCTCTTCCGTCTTTCTCTTGCGTATTTTGTCACGTGCTCTCGCCCGTAAACGTTGCACCCCGACCTCATGCAACCGTTCATCCGTCACCTCGATCAGATGTACGCCATAACGCGTTTCTGTTGGCACGCTGACTTGTCCTTGAGAGAGTTCCTTAAATGCATTCTCAAATTCAGGCGCTGCATCACCTTCTCCAATCCAACCGAGGTCACCGCCACTGGCGCGTGTCGCGAGATCCTCAGAATGTAGTCGGGCGAGTTCAGAAAAATCACCACCAGCCAGGATCCGATCTCGAATGTGGTCAAGTCTGGCTCGAACCTGAGACACACCTACGACAGCATTAGGTACCTGCAGAATATGGCGGACACGATATTGTTGAACCAGTTGCTCACCTCTTTCGGCACGGGCGTTTAAACGCACGATATGAAATCCGCTGGCTGACTCGACTATCGATGAAATCTCTCCTGGTGCCAGTTCGGCGGCGGCATTGACCAATAGATTCGGCAATTTGCTGAGCGGTCGTAATCCAAGGTGACCGCCAGCCGCTGCGTTCGGCCCATCTGAGAACTGCTTGGCAACTTCGCCGAAATTTGGCCGAGATCTCACCTCGTCCAGAACTTCATAGGCCACTGATTCACGGGCTCCCCGCTCTGCAGCACTGGCCTGTTCCGGCACTGAGATGAGGATGTGAGAAAGGTCCAGCGCCGGTTCGCTTAGATTTTCAAAGCCCGACTCAGTGGCCAGAAACTGGTCGATTTCTTCATCACTGACCTCAATTCGCCGAGTAACCTCGGATTGAATCAACTGGCGAATCGTCAACTGATTGCGTAAATCTTCGCGATAGTGGCGAAAGGAAACACCTCGACGCTCGACTTCTTTCCTGAAGGCAGAGAGCGATAAACGGTTACGTTTCGCCATACGGGCCAAGGCGTTGCCTACGTCACTTTCAGCCACAATGATCTTTCTATCGCGAGCGTGCTGTAATAAGACCTGATCGAGAACCAGTTCATGCAGCAACTGACGCCGAAGCGCAAATTCTTCGGGTACGCTTTCGCCCATCGCTCGTAAGTCCGAGACCTGCTGTACAAAGCGTTGATCGAGATCAGATTGCGTAATCACCTCTTCATTGACGATCACCAATACTCGGTCGAGATCCGAGCCGCGCACCAGTGGCGTTGCGAGCATCAGCGATAAGCACGCCACTATCACTA
>CAZAHE010000005.1:5675-13093 GCA_964484965.1 uncultured Acidiferrobacteraceae bacterium
CCATCGCTTCGATCGTCTTCGACATTGAACTGGATAGCCCAGCAACAACCATCGTAGCCGAGGCTTACTGCACCGTACTGGTTGTCACTCTGATCAATTGCATAAATATTACGTACGCCGAGCTGCCAGCGTTGGCCGATCGGCCATGTTGTCTCGAACGAGACCTCATCATGACCATCAGTGGGATCGTACCAATAACCCGCTGCGAACTGTCGGCGGGTACTGGAGGAATAGTCGAGACCGAGGCGAAACTTTGAAATTTTATGCTCGTCCCATTGCCAGTCCGAAAACATAGACATACCCCATTTGTCATTGAAAGCGATATCTACATTGCCTAAGAGGTTCGAATAATCATGCGTTAGGGCCGGCGCACTCTTGTCGACCCTCACCCGGCGATCGGATAGAAATAACATCTGGGCGATCTCAGCATTAAATCTCTGGAAGCCGGAAGATTTTTCCAAAACACGGGTCTCAGCACCGATTGTGACTCGGTGAGTGTCGCCGATTCGATCATCGCCATAAAATCTGCTTCGATGATAGTAATTGGAGATGTTGTCGAACCCGACAGCACCGCTGTCAAAGTTGGGCAAGTCACTTTGATCTTGATATGGGATATAGACGTAGTAGCCCTTTAGATCCAAACCTTGAGTATGTGGCGCTCCGCCAAATGACATATCACGGTCAAGATAAAGCCTCGAGTCTATATGGACCATCGGAAGGGTACGGCTGGCGTCTTCGCTGGCGGCATTTTCAAGGTAATAACCGGTGAAAGCAAAGGTCAGACGAGGCCGCAAGTAACCATAGGTCCTGTCGAAATTTAACTCGCCAAATGGAGCCAAGTGGAGGCGCGTGCCTTGTGTTCGGGCTGCCACCGGATGGGAGAATCGGTTGAGGCTTGATTCCACGTTGACCTTAAACTGACGCCCTCGAAGCGGGGTGTCCCACTCGATATCGATACCTGGCAGGCGCGCATAAGGTTCACCGTCCTCATCAACGCTGGGATCGACAATCTGGTACTGTTCAAGCCGGGCATTGAGCACAGTGCTGTCACTGCGGTAACCGATGCGAATTTCCTGCGGGATATGCGATGCACTGGTCACTTCAAGTCCATCTCCCAAATCACTTAGGTAGTCGCGATCTGAAACGTAGCCAACATCAATATCGCCATCCCAGTGGTCGCCTAACCTTTGTTGATGTGAAAAGCTCCAACCATGGCGAGCGCCGCCAGTCACTTTGTCATCAGGCAACCATTCACCGCGAACAAGCCCGCTGAAGTCGCCAGAGTCGGTCTCTCCGATGTAGCGGTACTCTCCACCCAGCAAGACACCCCGGTTAGCCATGTAATGGCCATTAAACGTCGCGTCACGCTGGGGTGCGATATTCCAGTAGAACGGCAAGCGAAAATTGAACCCCCAGTTATCACCGAAGCCAAACGTGGGAAAAAGAAAGCCGGTCCTGCGTTCATCGCTAATCGGAAAGGCAACATAAGGAAAATATAGTATTGGTAGACGGTGAAAGTGCACTACCATGTGCTTGGCTATACCGTCACCGCGGGCATGATCCAAAACGAGTTCTTTCGCCGTATAAAAAACATTATCATCGCCCTTGGCGCAGCGGCTGTAATGCACGTCTTGGAGGCGCTCACGATCTTCTCCTTCGAAGTAAAAGCGCTTTGCCGTTCCACGCGCCCACATGCCAACCTTCGGTGCCTCGGCAGCAGTAGAGCCGCTATCCATGCTCGATAATCGATCACCCGAGCAACAGGCAAGCGCAGGCGCTTTCACACTGCCGCCCCCCCCAGGCATGGCAAAGCTATAGCCGTGATTATCGTAAGGCGCTTGGTAAACAATGATCCGTTTCGCCACATCTGGTCGCCGTGCAACCTCGAAACGAACATTTTCCGCCTGGCCGATCTGGGTTTGCATCTCTAATTCCAGCCAATCGGCCTCGACACGGTCACCAGCGATTGAGCGGATCACAACCGCCGGGCGGTTGGCCGGGAAAATATCTGTTTTCATCTTTAAATCAAGTAATCCCTCATCCAATTTGTCCAGCGTGGAGGGTTCAGTCCAGCCCACAGTTGAACCTGCTCGAACCCTGTAGCTGGCTTTGTCAAAAACAAGTCGGTTCGCATAGATTGCACGGGCACCCTGGACCAGCGATGCACTGCCACGGAGTCTCAGGGTATTCGGGTCCGGGGTTTCAATCTCATCGGCTTCAAATTCCAGAGCCAAGCGTGAAATGTCATGTCCGATGAGTGGCAAAATGGTTGCAGGTGTTTGGATCGCGTCTTCTGGGCAGACCGACGGACCAGCAAAGGTCAATGGCGCGGCAGCGCTGGCATGGCCCGGCAGCATGGCCCACGTCACCAACCACAAGGCAGCAGTGACCCGTGTTAGAAAGGTCTTATTGTCGATGATCATCGATCTAGCCGTATTGTCCGTATTGCGTCCACCGATCTCGGGCGGGGCGCCATCAACTGGTCTATCTGAGAGGACGACCCAATCATCGATGGCAGCGTCGTTTATTATAGGTCCCCGACGCGACAGTCCTTGGCGCTAGCCGACAACCGAAATTCAATGCAATCTTCCATTCCGGTAGCGATGATCCTCGCAGCCGGCCGTGGTGAACGGCTTAGACCCTTGACCGACACCGTGCCCAAGGTGCTGTTGGACGTGTCTGGACAGCCCTTGATTGCCCACCATTTGCTCGCCTTAGCGAAGGCGGGAATAGAGAAGGTCGTCATCAACGTGGCGCATCTGGCAAAGCGGATTGAAGAGACACTTGGCAATGGGGATCGTTATGGCGTCACCATCCAATATTCCTACGAGCCCGCAGGCGCGCTAGACACAGGCGGAGGCATTCGACACGCGTTAGCGCTGTTACCCGACCCTTTTCTGGTTGTCAACGGCGATATCCTGACAGACTTTGACTTCCGACAGTTGTGCACCAGCGAAAAATTACTGGCCCACCTGGTAATGGTAACAAACCCGCCTCACAATCGAACCGGCGATTTTTTCTTTTCCGATAACAGACTGCTACCCTCACCAACACCAAATTCTCAGCGCATGACCTACTCCGGTATTGGACTCTATCACCATGCCCTGTTCGGCTTAACAAATGACGTGCGCTTCTCTCTGGCGACACTACTGCACAAGGCCGTGGCAAAACACCAGATCGGGGCAACTGTTCATCGGGGTAATTGGCTCGATGTCGGTACACACGAGCGCTTGGCCGAAGCACGTGCACTGACGGCTGTTATACGCCGCGAAGAGGGGTGATGCGTGCAGGTCCTAAACAAAAGACAGCTGAAGTTGATCTAGAAAGTTCGTCTGGACCGCCGCCAAGGATGCTTCAACCCCCTGCTTAGCCACAGACGTCACCGCCAATCCCGCATAACCGCAAGGATCGATCCAATCGAAGGGACTAAGATCAAGGTCGACGTTCAAGCTAATGCCGTGGTAGCAACAACCACGGTGCACGCGTAACCCTAGCGCTGCTATCTTCGCTTGCCCAACATAGACTCCTGGTGCGCCGGTGCGGCAAACTGCTTCGATGCCGTAAGAGCCCAGCACCTCCACCAAGAGCGTCTCTAGTAACGAGACGAATTGCCGGATGCCGAGCCTACGGCGGCGAAGGTCAAACAGAAAGTACGCGACCAGCTGTCCTGGCGCATGGTAGGTAATCTGTCCCCCTCGGTCGCTGTCGACGACGGGAATCGGACAATCACGGTGACTCGGTTTCTGACAACAACTGACGCCGCGTGTGAATACCCTGTGGTGTTGTAATAGCCATACCTCATCCTGGGTATCTTGATCACGCTTTTTAGTGAACGACTGCATCGAAGCGACCGTCGTCTGGTAATCACAAATCCCGAGTTCTCGCACCAGCAGACTATCTGCCGCCGCACCTGGGCGCCATGGCAGCGGAGAGCGGTTGGCTTGCGTTTCGGGCCCCATCAACGAAACCACAATCGTATTGTGTCGTATGCTTTAACCGCCCACGACCCGGGTACCACATCAGCCAAAGCAAGCAGTGGATAACTGCCGATGTCAGCTCCGTTTAGAAGCAGATTTACATGTCCTATCTCACTACCTTTGGCAATCGGTGCGACCAATGGCTCATTGATGTGAATATCGGCTTCCAGTTCACGCTTGGATCCTTTAGGTAAAGTAAGGCGAATATCAGACCCAACACCAACCGATAGTGACGGTACAGTGGCCTTGTAAATTTCGGCCGTTATGATCTTGTGACCGGCCCGATAAATCATCTTTGATTCATAAGAGGCAAAACCGTAACGCAGCAAAGCATATACAGCATCAGCTCTCTGATTCTTACTTGGGGCACCAAGCACTGCCGCCACAAGTCGCATACCTTCACGCTCAGCTGAACCGACCAGACAATACCCCGCACTGCGCGTGTGACCGGTTTTCATTCCATCGACTGTGTCATCCCGCCATAACAGGGGATTTCGATTCCTTTGGCGAATACCCTTCCATGTAAATTCCTTGATCGAGTAGTACCCATAGTGTTGAGGATACAAGCGAATAATTGCACTGGCCAGACGGCTGATGTCCCGCGCCGTGCTGAAATGGTCTGGGTGCGGCAGTCCGGTGCTGTTGACATAGCGTGTACCGGTCAAACCAAGGTTCACGGATGCCTGATTCATCATGTCCACAAATGCAGCTTCGCTACCGGCTGTATATTCTGCGAGTGCTATGGCTGCATCGTTGCCCGACTGGATGATCAGCCCCTTGAGCAGATTTTCGACCGATACGCGATCAGCGGGTTCGATGAACATCTTCGAACCGATGGCACGCCAGGCCTTTTCGCTGACGACAACCTCTTCGTCCAAACGCAGCGCACCACCATCGATACCGCGAAAAACCAAATAAGCTGTCATCAACTTGGAAAGGCTGGCCGGTTCTATCCGGCGGTCAGGATTCTCTGCCGCGACCAGGATACCGTTAGAGGCGTCCATCAGTGCCCAGGACGATACTGTTTTGAGCTGGGGAGGCGGCAGCGATGCCTGCAGCACGTCGGAAAGTTCGGACTCGACTGCAATACTTTTCTGCCCATTCCCGCATAAAGCAAAAAATACCAGCACGAGAAGAAATTTTCGTCTCACTTTCTTGTTCCCATAATGATCATTGCTGTTGTAAGCGTGGCATCACCCCGGTGAGCTGACGAATTTTCACCACCTGTCCATCGGCTGCGCTGCCAGCGCGGACTGGACCCACACGCACTCGATAATAAATCGTATTGTTAATACTCGTCCGAACCACCTCGGTCGTTTTGAAACCCGCTGCAACCAATCGCCGCTGCAGGATGCGCGCATTTCCCGGCAAACGAAAACTACCGGCTTGCAAGAAAACACCCGTAGCCTCTGATCGCTGACTTTTTCTGTCAGCACTGCCCGACGAAATGATGCTCACCTGAACCTTAGCTGTACCGCGAGCAACCATGCCTAACTTTCTCGCAGCCATGTAGGACAGGTCGATGATGCGTCCGCCAAGAAAAGGGCCCCGATCATTCACTCGTACGATAATCTCTCGTCCGTTATCGAGTGACTTGACCCTGACATAGCTCGGTAACGGCAGCGTCGGGTGCGCAGCGGTCATCGCATACATATCGTAGACTTCACCACTGGAAGTTTGCCGGCCGTGAAACATCCGGCCGTACCACGATGCGACTCCGCGAACCTTGTAGCCTTTTGCACTACTCATCGGGTGATAACGTTTACCAAGTGCCGTATATGGGGCATTGCCGATGCGGGAAAGCGCTTCGACACGTGGTTGCGCATTGGGCACGCTAGCTGGATTCGGACCGGTGCTCAGCGGCGGCCCGTCGTCAGCATAGTAGTTTCCATCGCGCTGACGAATCATGGAACATGATGCAACAATGATGGCGAGCAATATCACAACGACGGTTTGGAAACGCTTCATTTACAGACCCTGACTGCGGCGTGCGAGTTTCTCAGCCAATTCAAATACAGACATTGCGTAGCTATGGCTATGGTTGTAGCGCGTGATTACAAAGAAATTTTGATATCCGACGCGGTATTCTATTGCCTGCCCCGCGTCGAGCCGAATAATGCCGACGTTTCGGTCTCGCGGGTGTGATAAGGACAATGCAATACCGACATCAAGCAGTAACGACGCAGGCACAGTAGCCTTGAGACCCCGTGTCACGCTATTGGTAACCGTCTCGGGCAAATCGCCCGGTAAGCGATCAACAATAGGTTCGCCCGTTTTCCAGCCGTGCTTTGCAAGATAGTTGGCGACGCTGCCAATTGCATCCTCAACACTAGTGATCAGATCACGCCGTTGATCATTGTCGAAATCGACAGCATAGCGGCGGTAACTGCTGGGCATAAACTGGGGTATGCCCATCGCTCCGGCATAAGAACCCCGTGCGGCCAATGGATCAAGTGCCGCTTCGCCAGCAAGCACCAAGAAATGCTGTAGTTCGGACGAGAAAAATCGACTGCGCCTAGAATATTCCAGTGCCAGCGTCGCCAGACTATCTAATACCCGATGCTTACCACGGTTTCGTCCGTAACGACTCTCGATGCCAATGATTGCGACGATAATCTCTGGTGGAATCCCATAATCATCGTAGGCGCGTTTTAATGTTTGGCGATGATCTGCTAGGAACGTGACACCACCTTCGATGGTTTTTTTCGTGACAAACAACTTCCGGTAACGGTGCCAAGGCAAACGTTCAGACGGCCGTTTCATCGCTGCCAGAACTTTCTGATTGATCTTGGCCTGTGCCAACCAATCCAGGACTTGGTCACGGTCTAGACCATGCTGAGAAGTCAACGTATCAACCATCTCTGTTAACTGAGGATAACGGGTCAGGTCGACTCCAGCTGCAGGTGTCACTAGCAGGACGGACAAAATTGTAATTAGGTAGATCGTCAATCGGCGGACCGAAATTCGATCACAGAATGTTGGATAGGTTTCCATCGTAATTCAACTCATTAGTCGGCGGCGCCTGTACATCCCCATGATTATCCCGAACGCAGCCATCAGGGTCATCATCGATGTGCCGCCGTAACTGACCAGGGGTAACGGTACCCCAACCACCGGCAGGATTCCCGACACCATGCCCACATTCACGAACACATAAAAAAAGAACGTCAAAGTTAATGTGCCGGTAAGGATTCGGCAATATGAGTCCTGAATGCGGTAAGCAATACGCATACAGCGAGCGGTAACCAGTACATAAATGCTCAAAAGGAAAACCACACCGACAAACCCAAACTCCTCTGCAAATACCGCAAATATGAAGTCCGTACTTCGCTCCGGAATGTAGTCGAGATAAGACTGGCTACCATAGCGCCAGCCTTTGCCTGCCAACCCGGCTGAACCAATAGCAATCTGGGCCTGTATCGTGTGATACCCCATTCCTAA
>CAZAHE010000005.1:13193-69743 GCA_964484965.1 uncultured Acidiferrobacteraceae bacterium
CGAGCACTACCAGCAAACGACCGAAACCACTTGGCGTTGTGGTGCGCGTAAACAACCAGGCAACCATCATCGGCGTTGCCAGTT
This sequence comes from uncultured Acidiferrobacteraceae bacterium, assembly GCA_964484965.1. GTDB lineage: Bacteria > Pseudomonadota > Gammaproteobacteria > Arenicellales > UBA868 > UBA11791. Next base: position 13,278 of record CAZAHE010000005.1, read on the forward strand.
TCATCAATTCAGCGGGTTGAAACCGCACCAGACCGAGGTCGATCCAGCGCTGAGCGCCCTTGCCGACATATCCAACCGCCAAGACCAGCAGCAGTATGAGGACTGCGCCAAGGTAAAGACCCGGCGACCAACGACGAATTGTATCTGGATTCAGCTGCGCCACAAAAAGCATCACAGCGAGGGAAATAACGATGCGTATGCTTTGGCGAAAAATAACATCCGTGCTACCGCCGCTGGAGCTAAAAAGAATTAAAACACCGGCGCCGAGCAGCAGTATAAGAGCGACAAACAACGGTAAGTCAATCTGAAAACGCCTAACCATGAAAATGGTCCACTGCCGACTGACTCGCTCGACGCAGGCGTTCGATGAAATAGTAATCAAAGATTCGGCGTGCGATTGGTGCTGCAACTTGACCACCACTTCCACCGTTTTCGATGACTATCGCGAGTGCGACACGCGGCCGATCAACCGGCGCAAAAGCAATAAACAGTGCATGGTCCTTGAGGTGTGTAGGTAGCACCTTAGCTGTCGTGCCGGACTGCGCAATGCTGACGAGTTGCGAAGTGCCTGTTTTACCGGCGACCCGATAGGCGAGACGCTGACTGCTACTACGCGCAGTCCCCCGCTCGCCATGCATCACAGCAATCATGCCATCAATCACACGTTTGTACTGACTCGCGTCACCGAGCAAGATTTCCTCCACTTGCTCCGCTGGGCGCTCGATCTTTCCAGTACGTGGATTCTCCACACCACGCAATAATCGTGGACGCACCAATCTTCCGCGATTGGCTATAGCAGCAGCGGCCACTGCCAACTGCATGGGAGTCGTGAGGACGTAACCTTGGCCAATCGAAGTATTCAAAGTGTCACCCGGATACCACGGCGAATTATTGCGTTTGTGTTTCCATCCTGGTGTCGGAACAAGCCCGCTGGGTTCACCAGAGAGGTCGACTTCGGTTTTCTCACCGAAGCCGAACTTCGTCAACGCGTTCGAGATACCTGTAATGCCAAGTCGCAATCCGAGTTGGTAGAAATAAACATCACAGGACTGCTCTAACGCCTGTTGCAGATTAACTCGGCCATGTCCGTCTTTTCGCCAACATCGGTAAACCCTAGCCTGCTCCTTAAGTGTAAAAAAACCCGGACATGATATACGTCGACGAGGATTGACAGTGTGCTCTAATCCAGCGAGGGCAAGTATTGGCTTGATGGTCGAGCCAGGTGCATAGCGACCGTAGAGGGCTCGGTTCAGCAACGGTTTGCCTTGGTCTTGCTGCAGGGCAGCGTATTGAGCTTGATCAATACCCGTTGAGAATAGGTTGGCATCGTAATCAGGCATACTGACGAAAGCGAGCACCTCCCCGGTGTGGGGTTCCAGTACCACAGCGGCGCCGCGGTAATCACCGAAGGCAGCGCGCACGACCTCTTGTAAACGCCTATCCAACGTCAGGTGTAGATTGTCCCCGCCGATGGCTGGCTCGTGCGCGAGGGTGCGGACGACTCGGCCATGCGCGTTACTCTCGACCTGCTCATAACCAATGCGTCCAAGCAGGCGACGCTCGTAATAAGACTCAATTCCGAGTTTTCCAATGTATGCCATCCCACGATAGTGCCCACGGTCAGCAGTAGCAATGTCTGTGCTGCTGATGCGGCCTACATAACCGACTGCGTGCGCCATAAGGCTGCCGTACGGATAAAATCGTTTTAGTCGCGCATGCAAGGCAACGCCGGGAAACCGGTACTGGTTTACAGCAAAGCGTGCGGCCTGCGCTTCGCTGAGACCACTCTTCAGCAGGATTCTTTCAAAAGATGCTCTATTATCGAGTCGTTTTTCGAAGCGCTGGCGCTCGCTCGCGCTGAGTGAGATAGCGGCCTCCATCCACGCCATCATCGATGGCATGTCCTGCACTCTTTCGGGTATGACTTCTAATTCATAAACTGCATGGTTTTCAGCGAGGGTGTCACCGTTGCGATCATAGATCATGCCCCGAACAGACGGCACGGGCACGAAATCGATCCGATTTTCTATAGATAGGGAACGGTACCGGTCGTGCTCGACGATCTGCAGGTAGTAAAATCGCTGCAGTAATACAATCGTCAGTGCTACCATGACAATCGCTGCAATCATTAGCCGCGAACGTCCGAGAAGCGGCTGTCGCTGGCGATCCAGGACTAGGTCGGTGTCCATTCGTGGTCTAAGGCAAACGTGCCCAGCGTCGGGTTTGACGAAGAATATTGAATACCACTGGCCATACCAGTGCTGCGGCCAGCACCGCGACCCAGCGGCCCGGGCGACCCGCCTCCATCTCACCCATGATCAGTGCCATCAGGGTAAGGATTAGCGCCTCGACCCCGAGCAGAAGGAATACAGCGCAACTCTGCTGCCACACGGGGAAAGTACGAACACGCAAAGAAAAACGCTGCGCGAGGTACGCGATTAGGGCCTTGGTCAAGGCAAATCGCCCTATCAGCCCAAAGGTTGCGAGGTCCAGCAGTAATCCAACGATCCACCCGACACCCACTCCGATATGCAACGGCACTGCCAGGCACCAATAGACCAGCACCAATGAAACCCAGTCCGGCGTCCATTCTGTCCAAACTGGGCCGAGAGGCATAACGTCCAGACACAGCGCAGCAAAGAAAGATAACGGAATGACCCACCAGCGCTTGGCAGCATATCCAATTCTAACCACTGGGCCGACTCCGCTGTTGTCCACCTTTTGTATTAGTAGCAGGTTTTCCCGGCCATAACAGCAACACTTCGTAGATACTGTCGAGCCGTGCCCGCGGCATCACTTTGACACGCAGGAACGATTCCTCATTCGAATGAATCACCTCTACGATACGCGCCACCGGATAACCCTTGGGAAATCGCTGTCCTAGTCCCGACGTTACCAGCAAGTCCCCTTCACGCACATCGGCCGTCGGTTCTAGGAAAGGCAACTCAAGATTGGTTCGGTCACCCGAACCGTATACCAATGCCTGCAATCCGCTGCGCACGTCCATTACGGGTATCGCCTGCGTTGCATCTGTAATCAATGCGACAGTGCTGTGGAATGTACCAGGCCGAACAACCTGGCCCAGAAGACCATGCGCGTCTAGTACCGGCTGACCCTCGAAGACACCATCAGCAGTGCCGCGATTGACCAGAAATGTATGGGCGTACGGGTCCACACTAACTCGTACAACCTCGGCCAACAAAATTTCATCTGGTATGTAGTCAGTCGCCGTGAGCAGGCTGCGCAGCCGATCGTTTTCTGATTCAACCGCTTCAAGGCGCTGGAGTTTCGACTGAAGCAGTAGGCTCTTTCGCTCCAGAATCTGGTAGTCCTGCTGCAATTGTTCAAAATCAAGCGGCAAACCAGCAACCTTTTCGACGACCAATGACGGCACCATCGCTACTACATGGATCGGCAACACGATCAGACCGGCAATCGGACGGACTTTGCCGATCGTCTCGGTGTATGTGTCGAGCCCCATCAAAACCAGCGCGATCAGCGCCAGTGCAGCAAACCGGGTTCGTGACCGACTAATGCCGTAAGTCATCGGCATAGCCGGCGCGCACGGGGCATGCCGATCAGCTCGGTGAGAAGTACGGGGGCCCTTTTGAATCGACGCAGCATCGCCACAATCGGATGCTACTCACTTGCAAATACGTCGCCGAGCACTGAGATCTCTTCCAGTGCTCGTCCGCATCCCCGTGCAACACACGTCAATGGATTTTCTGCGACGACCACAGGCAGTCCTGTTTCATGCATCAATCGTCGGTCCATATCGCGCAACAGTGCCCCACCACCGGCAACCACCATGCCACGCTCAAAAATATCAGAGGATAACTCCGGTGGTGTATTTTCCAATGTCTCTCGAATGGCACGCACGATGCGCTGCAAGGCATCGCTGATTGCCACGTAGATTTCATCACTGCCTATCACGATACTTCGCGACATTCCCTCAGTCACGTCACGTCCCTTGATCTGCATCTGCCGGTGCTCAGAATCTTCCATAGCACTGCCTATCTTCGTCTTCACTCGTTCAGCAGTGGTCTCTCCGATGAGCAGGCTGTGACGACGTCGAACGTAATTGATAATCGCTTCGTCGAAGGTGTCGCCTGCGACACGGATTGAGGTGGCGAAGACTGTCCCACCAAGTGACAATACCGCCACTTCGGTCGTCCCACCGCCGATGTCGACAACCAGCGAGCCAGTTGGCTCCGCAACCGGCAATGCAGCCCCAATGGCGACCGCCATCGGCTCTTCAATCAGATAGACCTCGCTGGCACCGGCACTCACTGCTGATTCCCTGATAGCTCGACGTTCGACCTGATTCGAGCCGCCCGGCACACAGATGACAATTCTGGGGCTCGAGAAAAGGCGGTTCTCCTGCACTTTGCGTATAAAAAATTTCAGCATCACCTCGGTAATCGTAAAATCCGCAATCACACCGCTCTTCAACGGGCGAATGGCTTGAATGTTTCCGGGCGTGCGCCCCAGCATCATTTTTGCGTCCTGCCCTACCGCCAACACCGTCTTGCCAGGTGACAGCGAACCGGTTCGAATTGCCACTACCGAAGGTTCATTGAGGATAATGCCACGTTCGCGGACATAGACGAGGGTGTTTGCGGTCCCCAAATCAATGGCGAGATCGTTGGAAAATAGCCGAAACAGGCGCTTGAGAAACATGTTCGATCCGAGTGTTTTGGAAACAAAGGTCTAGGGTCAGTTTACCTCAGTACCGCATCCGTGTCGGGCCGCGACACGTGTACTATACTGCGCCGCTGTTGATTTGACGGCCCTGCATTCGTGCCTATCTCTAAAGACGACGTAGAACGGGTAGCTCAGCTTGCCCGGATCGCCATCGGTCCGGAAGAGGTTGCCACCTATGCATCTGACCTCGAGCGGATTCTCGAACTGGTCGGACAGATGAATAAGATAGCGACCGACGGGATTGAACCCCTCGCCCATCCACAAGACATGAATCTACGCCTGCGGTCTGACATTGTCACTGAAAAGGATCAGCGAACCTTGTTCCAGTCGGTCGCTCCCGAGACTGATCAGGGCCACTACCTGGTTCCCAAAGTAATTGATTAGCAACCGATGACAAAGATGGTCACGGGCCGCCCACACTGAACCCGGCAAAAACGCGGACGTGCCACACCGGCAAACACTAAGTGCCTTGCGCGACATGCTGCGCCGCCGTGAAATCGGCAGCGTCGAATTGTCGCAACACTTTCTTGACCGTATCGAACGGTACCGGGAATTGAATGCCTTTATCACAGTAGACCAAGACCTGGTACTGCGCCAGGCTGAGGCTGCGGACAAGTTACTGTCAAGCACTAAGTGCCCGCAACTGGCCGGTCTACCTCTTGCACACAAGGACATTTTTTGCACAGATGGCCTGCTTACAACCTGTGGCTCAAGGATGCTGTCTGACTTTGTGGCGCCGTACAATGCCACTGTCGTCGAGCGACTCAACACAGCGGGCGCAATCATTTTGGGTAAAACCAATATGGATGAGTTCGCGATGGGTTCATCCAACGAAAATTCCCACTTCGGTGCCGTACACAATCCATGGAACACCGACAGGGTGCCCGGCGGCAGTTCCGGGGGTTCTGCTGCCGCGGTTGCCGCGCGCCTAGCGCCCGCCGCCACCGGAACGGATACTGGAGGCTCTATCCGACAACCAGCCGCGTTCTGCGGCCTTACGGGTCTAAAACCAAGTTACGGGCGAGTATCGCGCTACGGCATGGTGGCTTATGCCTCTTCGCTTGATCAAGGCGGCCCCATCACTCGGACAGCTGAAGACGCGGCCCTTTTGTTGCAGGCTATGGCCGGTTTCGATCCACGTGACTCCACTTCGCTTGACCTTGCCGTGCCAGACTATACGGCCTCTTTTACGCGCGATATAACAGGGTTACGAATTGGGGTGGTGGCGGAGTTTTTCGACCCATCGCTGGATCAAGATGTTCACAACCGTATTCGAACAGCGCTCGCCGAATTCGAAAAACTAGGCGCCCACCTGGTTGATGTGAGTCTACCGAACAGCGCTGCCAGCGTTCCTTGCTATTACGTCATTGCACCGGCCGAAGCTTCGAGTAATCTGTCACGCTTCGACGGCGTGCGTTATGGTTATCGCAGTCCACAGTCTACAGATGTTCGAGCGCTGTACGAAAATACACGTGCCGAAGGCTTTGGACTCGAGGTAAAACGCCGTGTTCTCGTCGGCACCTACGCTTTGTCATCTGGATACTACGAGGCCTATTATCTGAAAGCACAGCAAGTACGCAGGCGCATCGCAGATGATTTTGCTGCTGCTTTGTCCAACTGTGACGTGCTGGTCGGCCCGACCACGCCGACCACGGCCTTCATACTGGGCGAAAATATGACTGATCCGGTATCGATGTATCTAAATGACATATTTACCGTCAGCGTTAACCTCGCTGGACTGCCTGCCATCTCAATTCCGGCGGGCTTTGACGCTTCCGGCTTGCCGGTCGGCATGCAATTGATTGGAAACTACATGGACGAGGCGACCTTACTGGGTCTCGGACACCAGTTCCAGCAAGCTACCGACTGGCACAAGCACATCCCTGGAGATATGATTTGAGCGACTGGCAATGTGTCATCGGCCTCGAAGTCCATGTTCAGCTCAATACAATGAGCAAGATTTTCTCGCCCACCGCAACGGCTTATGGTGCGCTGGCGAACTCACAAGCTTCGGCCGTTGATATCGCACTACCGGGCGTCCTTCCAGTAATGAACCGCGAGGCTGTTGCGAAAGCAATAATCTTCGGGCTCGCAGTCGGTGGAACTATTGAGCGCCGATCCATCTTTGCACGCAAGAACTATTTCTATCCGGACCTGCCAAAAGGTTACCAGATCAGCCAGTACGAGCTGCCTATCGTGCGTGGCGGGTCGATTGATTTCGATGAAGATGACCATCTTCGACAAATTCGCCTGACTCGGGCCCATTTAGAAGAAGATGCTGGTAAATCGGTCCACGAGGATTTTGGTGCTATGAGTGGTATAGATCTCAACCGCGCAGGCACACCATTGCTCGAAGTCGTATCCGAACCCGATATTCGCTCACCGGCCGAAGCTGTGACCTACCTGCGTACACTACACACCCTGGTCCGCTATCTCGATATCTGTGACGGCAACATGCAAGAGGGCTCTTTCCGTTGCGATGCCAATGTGTCGATACGTCCTCGAGGAGATAAACAATTGGGCACTCGAACCGAACTCAAGAACATCAACTCTTTCCGTTTCGTTGAACAAGCATTGCATTATGAGATCGAACGCCAAATTGAAATCGTCGAGCGCGGCGGGCAAGTCAGCCAAGAGACACGTCTTTACGATCCAGTTCGGGGCGACACCAGAGCAATGCGTAGTAAAGAAGAGGCGCATGATTACCGCTACTTTCCCGATCCGGACCTGCCGCCACTTGTTATTGATGATGGCCTGCTCAAGGAAGCGCAGGCTGCGATACCAGAACTCCCAGGCAAGCGCCGATCACGCTTTATGCAAGAGTATGGCCTGAGCGCGGTTGACGCTAGACAATTGGCCGACCAACGTGACTTGGGCGATTTTTTTGAAGCGGCCGTGGTCGCGGCCGCAGGCGATGCGCGAAGCGTGGCAAACTGGATGACAGGAGAGATGGCAGCAAGATTGAATTCCGCCCAACAAGACGTCCTACAAAGCCCTGTCGATCCGACTATGCTCGGGGAGATGATTTTACTGATTAATGATGGAACGATATCCGGGCGTATTGCCAAAACCGTATTCGAGGCCATGTGGCATGGGGAGGGCAGTGCCCGAGAGGTCATCGATACACACAACCTGCCCCAGCTCTCAGATAGTGGTGCGCTTGAAAAAGCAGTCGCCGAAGTGCTGAACAATTGTCCTGAGCAGGTCGCACAGTACCAGGCAGGTCAGACCAAGGTACTCGGATTTCTGGTCGGGCAGGTCATGAAATTGACCTCTGGCAAAGCCAACCCCCAGAAAGTCAACGAAATACTCCAGCGACGCCTATCCGGTTAGGAAAACGCAAGCTACAACGATCAAGTCCAGCAACGATACCCCGGCGATGCTATCCTAGACCCTATGAACCCGCGCATACCTTGTAAATTGCTCGGCCTGTTCCTCGCTGCACTGCTGCTCCAAAGCTGCGGAGGGGGCACCAGCAGTGGAACTTTTCTGCAAGACTTTAACGTGACGGGAACGTGGACCGGCACGATGAGCAATGTTTATGGTGACCGTTTTATCTCTGTCAGTATGACGCTGTCTGATGCCGGCGGCACGGTTGTTGGCGTCATCGCGGCACCGGATTTTGAGTGCTCAACGGGTGGCGATCTCAAAAGCGGTACTGCCACAAAGGCCGCTACGAATTCACGGGATGACAACCCCCTGACTGCCGGAATCAACGAGGGATCGTCCAAGGGCCATCTCCACATGCAGTGGGTACCATACCCAGATGAAGATACAGTAACCCGCGCAAGTGATATTAAGATTGTGCTAGCCGGCGATTCCAGCAACTTGCGCGGGCACTATGTGGGCAACTGGAATCTCACCGCCGGCACGGCCTTAAACGACGCATGTGGCCAGACAGATAACCCGACCACACAAGCTCAAGGCGTGATAAGGATAACGCGCGTTTGAAGCGTGAACGGCCAGCTTCTAGGCAGAGGCTATCCAGCAACCTGGTCGCGAACATAAACCGGCAAAGCGCTTTGCGCGTCGCTCGAGCCGACGGCAGTTACTTCGCGCACGGCAATGCTTGCAACCGCCGCGGCATCTGGAAAATGCCCTCCTAACCAGGTGACACCGGCGTAGCGGCCCAGAATATCCGGATACCGATCCCAACCGCTGCCAAGGCCGACTGCCTCTGGAGGCGGCGCTGTAATCTCGCGCGGGCTGCTGACCTGTTCTGGACGCAGGAATGACCAGCCGATCGCTGCATGGGTGTCCTGTCTTAACAGCGTCCAGTAGACCTGGCCCATGCGTGCATCGATAGCTGGCAACGTTAATCTGGCACCGCTCATCTCCGCAAGCACAACCAAAGATGAAACGCCTACTACCGGCCGATCAAGCCCCAGTCCGATACCCTGTGCAACGCCGACACCAATACGTATGCCGGTAAAAGAACCCGGTCCACGGTCACAGGCAATCACATCCACTGCCGAGCGAGCGAGCCCTGCCTCTGCCAGGATGCACTCAACCATGGGCAACACGTGCTCTGAGTGCCCACGCGGTAGTACCCGGTATTGTCGATAAACATCACCATCACACCACAGGGCAGCGGAACACGCTTCTGTCGCTGTGTCAATTGCGAGCAAGTTCATTATTCGCCCGCTCGTAACCGCTCAACACAACGCGCGAGGCCATCTTCCCATGGCGGCAGCCGCACACCAAATTCTCCCGCCAAGCGCCTGTTTGACAGGACAGAGTACGCCGGACGCGGCGCCTGGGTTGGAAAATCGGCCGTAGTGATAGGGTCGAGCACGATCTCGTCGCGTCCCAAATTGTCGAAAAGCGCGCGCGCAAAGCCGTGCCACGTCGTCTCACCTGCACCACTCGCGTGAATAACCCGCGGCAACCCTGACGATCCACACGCCAGAACATGGTGCACAACCTGCCAGGTTGCTCGCGCAAGATCAGGCGCATAAGTCGGTGTACCGGTCTGATCAGTCACAATCTGTAGCCTCGTCTGGGAAGCCGCTTTGTGCAATACAGCCTGTACGAAATTCCTGCCAAGATGGGAGTAGACCCAGCCGGTGCGGATAATGAGCGAGCGGCCGCCGGCTGCCATGACTGCAGATTCGCCGTCACACTTGGAACGCGCGTAGACGCCTTGCGGGTCAACCGGACTGTTTTCGGTATATGGCTGCCTGGCCGTGCCATCAAACACATAATCAGTCGAGTAATGAACAAACAGCGCGTCGCATTCACGACACGCCCTTGCCATAGCCCCAGGCGCCTCAGCATTAACGGCGTAAGCAAGCGCCGGTTCAGACTCGCTACGGTCAACTGCCGTATAGGCAGCAGCGTTTAGCACAAGTTCGGGTCGGTATTGTCGGATGATTTGACTGATCGACCTGCAATCGCTCAGATCCAAATCCGCCCGGGTGAGGCAGTGCAAAATACTGTTTGAAGGCGCCTCTTCATCAAGAGCAGAACCGACCTGTCCTGTACTGCCAAAAAGAAGTGTCTTCATGACCTGACGATTTAGTTTGCGTCCGTCAGATGATCAGATCTTCTAGTTCGGATAGAAACGGCAACTCATGATCTTTTTTTGACAGTGTCGGGGCATGAATTGGCCATGCGATCCCAATATCAGGATCATTCCAACGCACACCGGCATCATCGGACGGTCGATAGGGTGTCGAGCATTTATAAGCCACCTCAGACGTTTCAGTGAGTCCGCAAAATCCATGTGCGTAGCCGGGCGGTACCCAAAGTTGTTTGAAATTTGTTGCGCTCAACTCGATTACGAAACTTTGGCCAAACGTTGACGAACACCGGCGAATATCAACTACTACGTCAAACACCGACCCGACCAGCACGCGCACCAGCTTACCTTGCCAGCTCGGGTACTGATAATGCAGTCCACGCAACACGCCGCGCTTAGACCGGGAATGATTATCCTGGACAAAATTCACTGGTAACCCATGTTCAGAAAAATCTTTTTCGTTGAATGTCTCCATGAAAAATCCACGTTCATCCTCATACGATTGTGGGGTGATTACCATCACACCAGGGAGTGTCGTTCCTTCAACCGTGATCATGAATTTACTTGGTCGGAGAGGTCTATCTAATGGTGGGCACTTATTCAGGAAACAAGTTCTTCGAAAAATGACTTCAACTTGCCAGACCAGGTATTCGTCCGTGGACAGTGCCTAGCACCACCTTCTTTTGTCAACTCGTCAAACTCGGCTAGCAGCTCTTTCTGACGTCGTGTCAGGTTCACTGGCGTTTCGACCTTGACCTTGCAATAAAGATCGCCAATCGAGCCAGAGCGCACGTTGCGAACGCCTTTCCCACGCAGCCGAAATACCCTTTCCGACTGGCTCTCGGCAGGGATCTTCAGGTTGGCGCGCCCTTCCAACGTCGGGATATCAATATTGCCCCCCAGCGTGGCTATGGAGAAACTTACCGGCATCTCGCAATAGAGATTGTCTCCGTCGCGAGAGAATATGGGATGTGCCTTCAACCGGATCATGACATACAGATCACCCGGCGGCACGCCTCCTGCCCCACTTTCCCCCTCGCCCGAAAGGCGAATCTGGTCACCGTCATCTACGCCTGCGGGCACTGCCACTTCTAATGTCTTGGCTTTACGCACTCGTCCTTGGCCCCCACATGCAGCACAGGGGCTGGTGATGACTGAGCCACGGCCGCTGCACTGGGGACAGGTCTGCTGAATGGAAAAAAATCCCTGCTGCATCCGCACCTGACCCTGCCCACCACAGGTCGAGCAAGTCGTCGGCGAAGTGCCCGGCTTGGCACCTGAACCGCTGCAGATGTCGCAGCGTACCAATGTGGGGACCTGTATTCTGGTTTTGCTGCCACGCACTGCATCCTCTAGGGACAGTTCTAGTTCGTAGCGTACGTCCGCCCCGCGAGCTGCTCGTCCGCGTCGTGCGCCACCAGCACTGGAACCGAAAATATCACCGAAAATATCACCGAAAATATCACCAAATCCGGCCCCGCCGGGGCCTGACGCTGCAACACCTTCCAGGCCTGCATGACCAAACTGATCGTAAGCGGTCCGCTTGTCCGAGTCGGACAAGACTTCGTAGGCTTCCTTCGCCTCCGTAAACTGCCGCTCTGCCGATGCATCATCCGGATTCCGATCCGGATGATATTTCATCGCGAGACGGCGATAGGCCTTCTTTAGGGCTTGCTCGTTCGCGTCGCGTCCAACGCCGAGCACATCATAATAGTCCCGCTTTGCCATGAAACCGGCCGACCCCGAAATCTCGTTAGGTGACTATCAAAATAAACGAGAGCCAGCGCAAAGCTCTAGCTCTCGTTTTGACCGACCAACCAGGCAGCGTAGCACTGCTACCGGCCAGGTGCGGTCTCATTGGTTCTTCTCGTCCTTTACCTCTTCAAACTCTGCATCAACGACGTCACCTTCAGCTGCACTGCTATCACCGCTGTCTGCGTCGACGTCCGGGCCATCCGGCGCCGCGGTGTCCTGATACATTTTCTCAGCCAGTTTGTGACTTGCTTCCATCAACGCATTGGTCTTGTCTTGAATCAATGCGGCATCTTCTCCCGAAGTCGCTTCTTCAAGTTCCGTAATAGCGGACTCGATTCGGCTCTTCTCATCTTCCTCGACCTTATCACCGGCTTCTGCAAGGGTCTTTCGGACAGTATGAATCATCGCCTCACCCTGGTTACGCGCATCAACCAGCTCCCTTGCCAGACGGTCCTCCTCGGCATGGGCTTCAGCATCATTGATCATGCGCTCGATCTCCTCATCACTCAGACCCGAGCCTGCCTTGATCTCTATCCGATTCTCCTTGTTGGTCGCCTTGTCCTTAGCCGAAACATGCATGATGCCGTTGGAGTCAATATCGAAGGTAACCTCAATCTGCGGCATACCCCGAGGTGCAGACGGTATATCAGTCAAGTCGAATCGCCCGAGCGACTTGTTGTCCTTCGCCATTTCCCGCTCACCCTGTAACACATGCACCGTCACCGCAGTCTGGTTGTCATCAGCGGTCGAGAACACCTGGTTTGCTTTAGTAGGGATAGTGGTATTTTTGTCAATCAGCTTGGTCAACACACCACCCAGTGTCTCAATTCCGAGCGACAGCGGTGTCACGTCCAGTAACAACACGTCCCTAACATCACCGCCTAACACACCGCCCTGGATCGCGGCTCCCACCGCCACAGCCTCGTCCGGGTTGACATCACGTTGAGGTTCACGACCAAAGAAATCCTTGACCGCCTCCTGCACCTTTGGCATACGGGTCTGTCCACCGACCAGCAAGATGTCGTTAATCTCAGTTGCTTTCAGTTCAGCATCACGCAAAGCGGTCTTACACGGTTCAATAGTGCGTGCAATCAAGTCATCGACCATTACCTCGAGCTTTGCCCGGCTGAGTTTCATGGTCAGATGTTTGGGACCCGTCTGGTCTGCCGTGATATAGGGCAGATTGATCTCAGTCTGACTGCTGGAAGACAACTCAATTTTCGCTTTTTCCGCTGCTTCCTTGAGACGTTGCATGGCCAAAGGGTCACCCCGCAAATCCATACCTTGGTCTTTTTGAAATTCGTCAGCGAGATAGTCAATCAAACGCCGGTCGAAGTCTTCTCCGCCGAGAAATGTATCTCCATTGGTAGACAAAACCTCGAACTGGTGCTCTCCGTCGACATCAGCAATCTCAATGATGGAAACATCAAATGTACCGCCGCCAAGGTCATAGACAGCGACTTTACGGTCACCTTTCTGTTTCTCCAGACCATAAGCAAGAGCAGCAGCAGTTGGTTCGTTTATAATACGCTTGACATCAAGTCCAGCGATCTTGCCAGCATCCTTGGTCGCCTGTCGCTGGGAGTCGTTGAAGTACGCAGGTACAGTGATTACCGCTTCGGACACTTCGTGACCGAGATAGTCTTCCGCAGTTTTCTTCATTTTCTGCAGCACGCGCGCGGAGATCTCCGGCGGTGCGATCTGTTTGCCGCCCACGTCCACCCAGGCGTCCCCGTTTTTGGCTTTGACGATGCGGTAGGGCATCAAATCAATGTCGCGCTGAACTACTTCTTCGTCAAAACGACGGCCGATCAACCGCTTGGCGGCAAAAACCGTGTTATGCGGATTGGTCACTGCCTGGCGCTTGGCTGACTGCCCAACGAGGACTTCTTCGTCGGCGGTAAAGGCCACTACTGATGGCGTGGTGCGGTCACCCTCGCTGTTTTCGATAACCTTGGCCGAGCCCGCCTCAATCACTGCAACGCATGAGTTTGTCGTGCCTAGGTCAATGCCGATAATGCTGGCCATTTCAATGGGTCCTCTTCAAAGCCGAAATTACGGTTGATAGTGACGATATGGGGGCAATTTGCGCCGATTCAAGGGTCCACAAGCGCCTGCGCCACAATAACCATGGCTGGGCGTAGCAAGCGATCGTGCAAGATATAGCCTTTCTGGATAACCTGCGTAATACAGTTCGGGGCTACCTCATTGGTTTGGGCAATTGACACGGCTTGGTGGCGCTCGGGGTCAAGTTTTTCGCCAATGTCGGGGTCGACGGAAGCAATCGAGAATTTCTCCAGCAAGCCATCGAGCTGCTTTAGGGTGATGCCCAGGCCTTCAACAACTTTGCTGGCGACTTCGCTGTCACCCGTTCCAAGATCGACCTCGCGTGCAAGGTCCAGGCTGTCGCGTACCCCAAGGAGTTCGCGTGCAAAGCTTTCGACTGCGTAGCGATGCGCCGATGCAACTTCTGCCTGCGCCCGCTTACGCACATTGTCAGCTTCTGCGCGAGCTCGTAACGCTTCCTCTTGAAAGGATTCGACCTCTTCGGTCAGTGCCTCGATCTTGGACTGTGCTTCGGCCAGCGCGGCCTGTGGATCCTGCTCAACGGCTTGTGGCGAGAGACTGCTTGTACCGCCGCCCTCATCTGAGGGCGCGTCGTCATCCACAGTATTGCTCGACGGTGCTGTTGTACCAGGTATTTGCTCGTCGGCGCCGTCTGAATCAGCAGCCGTCGCTGGCTCCACACCTGGCACTTCATCAACTGGCGGGACACCGCTGCCGCTGGAGGTACTCGTATTGCTTGAAACCATATCGTATAAATTGAGCTAGATTAATTCAGTGACCTTACATCCGAACAATGGGGTCGCAGTCACAAGTTTTCAACTCCGAGGCCAATGACGGCTACTGGGCGTCGTGCGGTGTTGAGGTGGGCGGTATCCAGACCGCCATTGCCAATCAGTGCAACGAACTCAAAGCGTTGCCAAGGAAGCGGGCTGTAATATCAACCACTGGGATCACTTCGTCATACGCCATTCTCGTGGGCCCGACCACACCAAGGACGCCGACACAACGTCCTTGATCCAAGTATGGCGCGGTTACAACACTGCAGTCAGTCAGCGCATTATAGCCAGATTCCTCGCCGATAAAGATGCTCACACCACGAGCATTCATACTCTTGTCTAGCAACTCAAGAAGGTCTTGTTTGGTCTTAAAAGTGTCGAAAATCTCACGTAGTTTTTCCAGTTCCCCGAAGTCGGGCACACCCATTAAGTTTGTCTCCCCGGTGATCACCACACTATTCGATTCATCATCCTCAAACAGCGACTTAGCCATATCGACGGCTCGCCGCATGATCTGATTCATTCGATTACTGTCACGTTCCATGTCGTGCAACAAGGCATGGCGCACCTCATTCAAAGGCTTGCCAGCGTATTGGGCACTAAAGAAATTGCCCGCTTCAACTAATTCGCTAGCGCTATAACCGCGGTCTGTGAAGAGAACACGGTTCTGAACACGGCCATCATCAGTGACAAGGATCGCTAGAATTCGGTCATCAGCCAGCTGCAGAAACTCGATCTGTCGAAACTGTGAGCGACGCTCACCGGGCAACATCACCACACCGGCAAAATGGGTGATCTGTGACACCAGTTCTGAAGCAAGCTCAATTAGCTCGTTGGGATCTCGGGCGCCCGCAAAGCCGCCGCTGATCTCTTCGATCGCCGCATTATTGAGCGGCTTAACCTTCATCATCGTATCTACAAAGACTCGATAGCCGAGTTGGGTTGGGACACGCCCTGCCGAGGTATGCGGGGAGCGGATCAGGCCTAGCTCTTCAAGATCCGCCATCACATTACGTATAGTCGCTGGACTCAGCTCGAGGCCTGGTTCTCGAGACAGGGTGCGCGAACCGACGGGTTCACCTTCGTCGATATAACGCCTAATCAGCAGCTGCAGAAGCGTTTCTGCCCGCTCGTTGAGTTGGATTTGGGAGTTGAGAGAAGCCATAAGCGTTAGCGCTCAATCAAATCCCGTCCTTGACGGTAAAATACCGGGCCAAGTGAGACTAGATTGGCGCAATCCCATCATACCACCGCTAAGCAACGGTGCAACGGACGCGCCCGAATAAGCATGGCCGAACATCACAGCAAGCACGAAACAGTAACCTTTTCCAGCGTCGGCCTGTTTGGGCGCTACGAGGGGCCCGAGGTCCAAAGCACGCTTAACTCCTTGCGTCAACATCTTGAGTCGAAAGGACTTGAGGTATACCTTGGTGATACCACTGCCAACGAGATCGATGGTCCGCGCATTGAGGATTCGGGCAGGCCATTGTCGGAGACAATCGATCTAGGTGTCGCCGTGGGCGGGGACGGCACCATGCTCCATGTTGCTCGCAGCCTGGCGCCGGTCGGACTTCCCTTGATAGGGGTTAACCTAGGGCGGCTAGGCTACCTTACTGATATTCCTGCCGGCCAGATGACGACTCTGATCGATCAAGTCCTCGATGGCGAATTCACGATCGAGGAACGAATCATGCTGCGCCTCGAAGTGTTCGCTGATCACAAGCTGGCAGAAGGCGGCCTTGCGCTGAACGATGTCGCCTTGGTCAAGGGCGAAACCGGCCGCATGATAGAGTTCGAAACGCATGTCAATGGGGCGTCCGTCGGTCGCACACGGGGTGACGGCATGATTCTCTCAACCCCTACCGGATCGACCGCTTATGCGCTGTCGGTGGGCGGACCGATTTTGCACCCGTTGCTGCCCGCTATCTTGTTCGCACCTGTTTGCCCGCACTCACTGGGGCAACGTCCTTTGGTACTTGATGATTCGAGCGACATTCGTATCGATATTGTCGATCTTGCCGGTGCCACGGCTAACGTGTTCGTCGATGGCGTCCACCGGATCGCTGTTGCGGAGAGTGTTCATCTCACTGTGCGGCGGGCAGAGATTGTCACACGCATGATCCGCATCAACAGTCACAATCACTATACGGCACTGCGATCAAAACTGGGATGGGGCTGACGCTCGGGCCGGCAGCATGATCAACTGGCTGGCAGTTAGCGACTTCGTAGTGGTACGCAACGTTGAGGTGGTTTTCGGCCCCGGAATGACCGTCTTAACGGGCGAGACCGGTGCAGGCAAGTCACTGATTGTCGATGCCATGGCAATATTGCTCGGGGATCGTACCTCGGCAGATGTGATCCACCCAGGCAGCAAAAAAAGCGAAATCCAGGGCTGTTTCGACGTCTCCAAAAACCACCGGGCAAAGGACTGGCTGTCGGAACAGCAACTGGTTGGGGACGATGGGGAATGTATCTTGCGCCGCCTGGTGTTCCGCGACAAAGCCTCACGGGGCTTCGTCAACGGTCGTCCAGTGCCGATCCAATCACTGCGTGCGATAGGGGCATTGCTGGTCGATATTCACGGCCAGCACGAACACCACCTGTTGTTGCGAGGTGAGGTCCAGCGCGCAACACTCGACGCGTATGCCGGAATTCGAGCACAGGTGGCGACCATCAACGAAGTTCACGGACAGTTCAGCGAGACGAACGAGTTACTCAAAGACCTGAAAATTCGGGCTGCTCAGGAGGAAGAAAGGACGTCTTTTGTACGTCACCAAGTCGCCGAACTAGAAGCACTAGAGCCGGATCCGGACGAATGGCACAACCTCGACCAGCGCCAGACGCTACTCGCTCATACCCGCGAACTGGCCGAGGGAGTTTGGCAATCGTTACAACAACTTCGCGACGACGAAACGCTCTCTGCGCTTACATCACTGAGTCAAGCGCGCGCGCGCCTGCATGATATTGCCAAATTCGACGCGACCGTTACGCTCATCGCTGCTGAACTCGAGGAGCTCGAAACACGCCTCAGCGAGGCAGCTAACGACCTCCAGCGCCGCCTCGAACGTTATGAACTCGATCCGGACGAATACGCGCGCGTACAATCACGCCTCAGCGTACTGCACGACGCCGCCCGCAAATTCCGTGTTCAACCCGAAGCACTCGCTGATACCTTGCGTGAGTTGCATGAGACACTCGAGGACACAACTGCTTCGGGCAGCCGAATCGTGACACTTGAAGAGACCCTGTGCGCACTCGGTCAACGCTACGACACGCTCGCTTCCGAGATAACGCGTGAACGACACCGGGCGGTAAAGCGGCTCAGCGATGCCGTCACTAGCCACCTCGCCGAACTCGGACTTGAACAAGCAGACTTCAAGGCAGAGCTGACACCGCTGGCGGCGGACCAGCGCCATCGTCACGGCATGGAACAGGTTCACTTCAGTGTCCGTACCCATGCTGAGATGACCCATGGCCCTCTTGCAAAGGTTGCCTCGGGCGGCGAACTATCCCGTATTTCGCTTGCTTTGCAGGTCGTGACCTCGGCCGTCGATCCAGTACCCATTTCAATCTTCGACGAAGTGGATGTCGGTATAGGCGGCAGCATCGCTGAGATCGTCGGCAGTAAATTACGGACACTAGGTCGCGACCGTCAGGTGCTGTGCATCACGCATCTGCCTCAGGTGGCGGTGCAAGGCGAGGGGCATCTGCGCGTGACAAAGTCAGGAGACAATCAAACAGAGGTGGCCGTCGAAACACTCGATGAGCGCGATCGCGTGGAGGAAATTGCCCGTATGCTTGGCGGTTTAACAATCACTCAGAAAACGCTGGCCCATGCACGCGACATGCTGACCCGGGCGGCACTGTGACCACTTCGATTCGTCCGGCACGTACGGCTGATGCGGCTGCCATTCATCAGCTGCTGGCGTTTTATGCTGCACGCGGTGAACTACTGCCTCGCTCAACCGACGAACTGACCGAAGGCATTCATAGTTTTGTCGTATTCGATGAAGGAGACCGCCTTACCGGATGTGCCTCGCTCGAAGTCTTCACCGAGGATCTCGGTGAAGTACGTAGTCTTGCGGTGATGAGCACACACACCGGCTCGGGTCAGGGTCAGGCGCTGGTTACACAAATTGAGGATAACGCCCGCAAGATCGGGCTTCGCCGGCTGATGGCCTTAACCTACGTCCCAGACTTCTTCGGACATCTTGGCTATTCGATTGTACCGATGGACACACTGCCGGAAAAAATCTTCGGTGTCTGTGTCACCTGCCCGAAGTTTCACTGTTGCGATGAAATCGCGGTACTCAAGTGGCTGGACTGATTTCTGCTATTGGGGTTTTGGCTTAATATTGGTATTGCCATGTCCATTATTAGCCCCCTTCGCTTGATACGTTGTACGGCCGCAGCCTGCGGTGCTGCGCTACTGATCTCTTGTATGCAAACCTATCGCATCGATGTTCAACAGGGCAACCATTTCGAGGACGCGACTCTGAGACAGGTCAAGGTGGGAATGACAAAAAAACAGGTTCGGTTTCTGCTCGGCACGGCACTGGTCAAAGATCCATTTCATGTCGATCGGTGGGATTACTTCTACAGTTTGCGCTCTCCGGAAAAGAACATTTCCGAACGCCACCGCGCGAGTTTCCTGTTCGTCAATGACCGTGTCACCGAAATCATTCGTGACCAGCTACCGAGTGACACGGTACCGCCAGAAAAGACAGAACGACGTGGCTTCTTCGGCAACCTTCTGAATAAGGTCAATCCATTCGACTAACCAGATTTACGCTTACGCTCCTTCTCGAGCGCGCGCAGGCGACGTGCTTCTACCGGCGTAATCGTCAATGTCCTGTAGATTTCCACCCGATCTCCAGGCGACAACGGGTGATCTAAGGCAACACGCTTGGAGAAGATACCCACCGCACTGGTTTCGATATCGATTGACGGGAACTGTATCAACACACCGGAAGCTCTAATAGCGTCGTGCACAGTACTGCCGACAGGCACAGTCACCCGTCCGAGAAACTGTTCGTTGGGTAGCGCGTAGGCTACCTCGACCTCAAGCGAAGGCACGTTCTCCATGAATCTCGACTGCACGCGCAGCAAAAGCATCAGCAAGTTCGTTACAGACTCGGTCAAAAACACTCGCCATCAATCTCTCCTTAAGACCACCAGCGAAAGAGAACGATATCTCGAGTTCCACCCGGCAAGCACTTTCGCCAAGGCTAACAAACTGCCACTCGCCCATAAGTTCACTAAACGGACCATCGACTAGTTCCATACGGATCGTCTGCTTCGGTGATAGGTGATTGCAGGTGGTGAACGAAGAGCGCACCTGACTGTAGCGCACGGACAACCGGGCAGTGACCCTTTCATCATCACTCGACAAGACCTCAGATCCCGCACACCAAGGGAGAAAATCCTCGTAATGGTCAACATCTGCGACCAAATCATACATTTCTGCCGCACTGTAAGGCAGAATTAGAGATCGGGTGACCGTCTTCACGCGGGGTCGTTTATCGATGATGCCATGATGACGCAGAAGGCAAATTATAGCGGCGCACCGGCTCCAACTGATGGTCAACATCTTCCAGGTCAGCGGCCATGGCTAAAAAGTCAAAACCTGACAGCACCACTATCGCCAGAAACCGCAAGGCCTGGCATGACTACTTCATAGAAGAAGAATTCGAAGCTGGCCTCGTGCTCGAAGGCTGGGAAGTGAAATGCCTGCGCGAAGGTCGCGCCCAATTAAAGGAAAGCTATGTCGTTGTCCGTGACGGTGAGCTTTTTCTCACTGGCGCGCACTTCTCGCCACTGACGAACGCGGCCAGTGTCAACCCGAACCCTGTGCGCGATCGCAAGCTCCTGCTGCATCGTCTGCAAATCGGTCGTCTGGTTGGCGGCGTTGAGCGCCAGGGCTATACCCTCGTACCGCTCTCCTTGTACTGGAAACGTGGACGCGCCAAACTCAAGGTGGCCCTCGCGAAAGGTAAGCGGCAATACGACAAGCGCCGCGCTATTCGGCAACGTGAGTGGGATCGCGAGCAACAACGCCTGTTGAAAAACACCCGTTAGGCGGGTATTCCCATCGCCGTCGTAGAGATCGGTGGTGTTACACTTCCATATTGCCGCTAGATCGGCAAGCTAAATTCTTTTCTTGGGGGCGACCTGGGTTCGACGTGGGTCGCGAAGCCATCGGAGCATGCCGAGGTTGAAGATTTCCTCGTTAATCCAGCTTCAAACGATTAGTTGCCAACGACGACAACTACGCCCTAGCGGCTTAATCCCGCTAGCCTCTCGCCCGGTTCGGCTATGGGCTGGGAACCGAGGGGTCGAAAAACATGGCCTCGCGTTGGTGTGTGCCTGCGAGCACCCGCGCTAAAATTTAGTGGGCTCGCCAACCATCACCCTGTCTGCCGGGGGATGTGCGGCCAAATAAAAGACAGACTAAGCATGTAGGGTCGGTGTGTAGAGGGCTGACGGACGCGGGTTCGATTCCCGCCGCCTCCACCATCTCTTTGATTTCACTAATCGTCGCTTGGCGACGCTGAGGATGGCGTTACAGGCGGTCGGATGCTGCCCGTACTTCACTGCCGGGCGATCGCCTTTCTGATTGCACGCGTCGTAATGTCGGCACGGTATTGCACGAGTCTCAGACCGTTTTCAATTGTTTTCTGCAACGGGTTTAGATCGACACTGTTGATACTGAACAACCCAGCATTGATTCGTTGACGCACCCTGATGCGCTCAGGATCGGTGGTCGCGACGATGGCAGTGTAGTGGTAGTCATCGTGATGTTGGTTACGCGTAGCGACGCAGCGGTCTGGCTGCTGGAAAATACCGAGCTCGGCCTTCAGGTAATTACAGCTGTAAATATCCTGCAGGTAATACTCTGGGATGAAGTGTACTTTCGCTGGCGTTCGTGCCCATTCCTTGTTGAGCGCCTTGGCAACTGCTGCCATGCCACTTTGGTTTCCACCACTGTCCCCGATCAGCACGACATCAGTGAAGCCGTGTACTGCAAGACTTCTAACGACGTCTGTTAGCAACGCCTCAAAAGTCTCCTGGCGCAGGCTGATCGTCGCGTGATAGCGCATGTGTCCCGATGGCGGATCAATGTCACCTTGTGGCACAAATTTGATGATCGGTGCCACGAGCGCATTGCCAAGTTCGACGGCAATCGCCCTGGTCGTTGCGTGGAGAACAAAATTGTGTTTCCCACTCGCGACGTAAGGGCCATTTTGCTCGATCCCGCCGGTCGCCACGATCACCGTGGTCATCCCCTGAGCGAGCGCATCGCGGACATCCATCCAGGTCATCTCTTCGATGAACACCGTATCGACGCCTGCAATCGGTCGTACGGCATTAATGTCCTGAGCCAACGCCGGCACACTATTCAAAACGATCAGGCCAAACACCAGACCCATCAGAAATTCACGCTTCACCCGCATGCACCCCCTGGTGGCTCTTATCCCCTCTATTATTTGCTAGTGACACATAGCGCGTAATGGTTTTTTCTCATTACCTCGCGCGAGGTTTCCGGCCATAGGCTAGGCGTTGTACGACGACGAGACCGTGGTCCCGCCGCGCCCTGTCCAGTTGGTGTGGAAGAACTCTCCGCGCGGTCGGTCGACCCGCTCGTAGGTATGCGCACCAAAATAGTCCCGCTGAGCTTGCAACAGATTCGCGGGTAACTGTGCACTGCGATAACCGTCGTACCAGGCAAGTGCGCTCGAGAATGCCGGCACGGGTATGCCCAGCGTGATGGCACTTGCTACCACTCGGCGCCAGGCTGCCTGGGCAGATTGAATGGCCTGCTGAAAATACGGCGCCAGTAACAAGTTCGCAAGATCCGCATCCTCATCAAACGCCGCCTTAATCCTTGTCAGAAACTGTGCGCGAATAATGCAGCCGCCACGCCACATCTGGGCGATACCTCCGTAGTTCAGTTGCCATCGGTATTCGTCGGCAGCCATCGACAGCAACTGGTAACCCTGCGCGTAGGAACAAATCTTCGCTGCATACAGCGCCTGACGAAGATCCTCAACGAAACGCTCTCTGTCGCCATCGAAATCGACATCAGGTCCGGTCAACTGCAAAGAAGCAGCCACTCGTTCGTCCTTGAGCGCAGACAGCGCTCGGCTGTAGACCGCCTCGGTAATGGTCGTCACCGGTGCGCCCAGTTGCAGGGCGTCGATTCCCGTCCACTTGCCTGTCCCCTTCTGGCCCGCCGCATCGAGAATCAGATCAACCAGCGGCCGGCCAGTCTGCTCGTCGGTCTTGGCAAGAATGTCAGCCGTGATTTCAATCAGGTAACTGTCCAGTTCACCTTTGTTCCATTCAGCAAAAACCTCACTCATCTCATCTGCACTCATAGCCAACGCCTGCTTCATCAGCGCGTAGGCCTCGGCAATCATCTGCATGTCACCGTATTCGATACCGTTGTGGACCATCTTGACGTAATGTCCTGCGCCATCGGCCCCGATCCAGTCACAACAGGGCGTGCTGTTGTCGACCTTAGCCGCGATCGATTGGAAGATCGGCTTGACATGCGGCCAGGCCTCGACGTGGCCACCGGGCATAATGCTGGGGCCGGTCAAAGCCCCTTCTTCGCCACCGGATACTCCGGTGCCGATGTAGTAAATCTCCTTCTCTGTCAGTTCATTAACGCGACGAATAGTGTCGCGGTAATTTGAATTACCCCCATCGATGATGATGTCACCCTCTTCGAGAAGGGGTAGGAGGCCACTGATGACCTTGTCAACCGCGGTACCCGCCTGCACCATGAGCATGACACGGCGCGGAGTTTTCAACTGACCAATGAGATCTTCTGCACTGTGGGTGCCAATAATCGCCTTACCCTTCGCACGCCCGGCAATGAAGTCATCGACACGACGCACTGTCCGGTTATAAACCGCAACAGTAAATCCATGATTCGCCATATTAAGTACTAAATTCTCGCCCATCACGGCGAGGCCGATGACACCGATATCTGCTTGAGTCACTTGTTGTTTTCCAAGGTGGTAAAGGTCAATCCACAAGCGCCGATTCTAAACAAATGGCACCGACGCCGGTGACTGGCTCGCACCAGAAGACCGGTTCGATGTCGAAACCAGCGACATCGAGTCTATTCAGTCTTGCTCTCGTGCCGCCATGAACGCTTCCCAATCACGTCCATCAAACAGGCCCAATTCGTAGTCGGCAGACTCCAGATCAAAATCATCGAGACAACGCACATTAATAATAAAGTTTTCAGGAGAGGACCGCGGGTGACCAAAGGTATGGATACCACAATGCTGACAGAAAAAATGTTCTGATATTTTCGTGTTGAACTGATACCGCGTCAGTGCCTCCTCACCACGCAACAGGCGGAATCGTTCGGGTGACGCATAGGTAAAAAGAGCCCCCTTCTTGACACAAATTGAACAGTTGCAGTGCTCAAGTCGAGCAAGATCAGCCTCGATCTCGAACTGCACAGTACCGCAATGGCAGCTGCCGTGATAAGTGTTTATGGGCAAGTCGAGATTCTCCGGTTAATTCGATTCGAGTAGATCATATTCGTTGACAATGAATCTACCCTCAAGCACCACGCCGCCCCATGAAAGCGAGGTTAGCCACCACAAAAACCACCGCCGCGCAGGCGACGATCGTCGGGCCTGTGGGAGTGTCTAATTGAAACGAAACACCAAGCCCTACCAAGGCTGAAAAGACGCCGGCCCCGGCAGCAAGGAACGCCATGGCTTCCGGTGTTCTAGCGAAGGGGCGCACTGCAGCGGCCGGAATAATCAACATGGCCGTAATTAAAAGCGCGCCAACCACTTTGATGGCGACTGCAACCACCAGTGCCAACGCCACGATGAGCACCTGCTGTTCCCGTCTCGCGTTAATCCCGCGAGCGGCAGCCAGATCAGCATTCAGCGTTACCGTCAGCAAGGGCGCCCAACGCCAGCACAATAAGATCACCGCCGCAACCGCACCGAACCAGATCACGGCAAGGTCGCGGACGCTCACTGCCAGAATGTCGCCGAAGAGATAGGCCATGAGATCAACACGAACACCTGATAAAAATGAAACCGCCACCAGACCCAACGCCAGTGCCGAATGAGCAGCAACGCCCAGCAATGTATCCATAGCATAGAGACGTCCTGACAACATCGACGTGACACTCGCCATGACTAACGCCACCACCAGAACACCAAGGAAAATCGACACAGAGAACGCGAGCGATAGTGCCACGCCCAGAATCGCTGCGTGGGCCGTCGCATCACCAAAATAGGCCATGCGGCGCCATACTACGAAGCAGCCAAGCGGCCCCGCGATGCAGGCCAGTCCAACGCCCGCCAGAGCCGCCCGCCACAAGAAATCATCCAACATCACGGCGAAGCCACCGTGTCGTGCGTGTGGTCATGCTCGTGGTGATAGAGCGCCAGCGCACCTTCGTTATCCACGCCAAACAGGGCCTGGTATTCTGGTGCGAGTGACACGTCGCTTGGCGTACCCTCACAACAAATGTGGCCGTTGAGACAAATTACTCGGTCGGATCGACGCATAACCACGTTCAGATCATGGCTGACCATCAAGATGGCACAGCCCACCTCGTCACGCACCTCTTCAATCAATCGATAAAAGGCAGCGACGGCCGGTTGATCGAGCCCCTGGGTCGGCTCATCAAGAATCAGTACTTGTGGCTCCCCCAGCAGTGCATGCGCCAGCAGCACGCGTTGGAACTCGCCACCCGAGAGCGATGCCATCTGCTCTCTTGCTCGATCAGGGATTCCCACACGTGCCAACATTGCCTGGTTCTTCACGCCATTCGGACTACCCGAGAGCGCAAGAAAACGAGCCACGCTCATCGGCATGGTGTGTCCGATAGACAGTCGCTGCGGAACGTAACCGATAGCAAGACCGTGCGTACGACTGACTCGCCCCTCGCTGGGTCGCTCCGCACCGATCAGTACGCGCAGAAACACTGATTTGCCTGCCCCATTGGGTCCGACAATCGTCACCACCTCGCCCGCATCGATCGAGAAATTCATCTGCTGGAGTACACGCCGGGCGCCGTATTGCACACCGATACCCTCGGCACGAATCAGACTCATTCGTCACCGCCCTGCTGGCATGCGGGGCACAGTCCTTCCGCCTCGATTACAGTCTTTTCAATCTTAAAACCAATCGATTTCGCTGCCTGTCCGAGTTTTCCACTGGTCGGTGTGGCGTGTGCTTCTGCTACCTGGTGGCACTGCCGGCAAATCATAAACACGGGACTGTGGCCGGAATGCGTACGCGAACACGCGACAAACGCATTCAGCCGTTCGATCTTGTGGGCAAATCCGTGGGCCACTAAAAACTCGAGTGCGCGATAAGCCACCGGTGGCTGTGAGCCAAGACCATCTGCTTTGAGTTTCTCCAGCAAATCATAAGCACCCAAAGCGTTGTGCGACTCCAGCAACAGCTGCAGTACACGCTCGCGCACTGCGGTCAGGCGAAGACCTTGCTGCGCGCATACGCTGCGCGCGTAATCCAACGCATCGGCCGCACAGGCGCCATGATCATGTTGGGCAAAGGCCAGCGCTTCAGGTTCTGAACTCTTCTCAACCATCAGGTGTAACGACTTCCCTTTATCTATGTAATATTATAACATAACAATAATTAGCCGGACGATTAAAACAATAATTTTTCTCAGGAGTAATCTCTATGTTGTTGATTAAAAGGTGGATATTTGCATTATTGCTTGGCAACTGCTGGATGCTCAGTATAACGCCTGCAACAGCCGACATCCCTCAGGTGGCCACCGACATCCCCCCAGTCCATTCTCTAGTCAGCCAGGTCATGGGCGACCTCGGCACACCGAAACTGATTCTCCCACCGGGCACCTCGCCGCATGGCTATGCCATGCGCCCTTCCGAAGCTCGAGCACTCCAAAACGCCGATGTGATCTTCTGGGTGGGTCCAGACCTGACCCCATGGTTGGGTCGCGCTATCAAGGCCCTTACTGGCAACGCCATTAAAGTTACGTTAAGCAAGAACAAAGATTTAGTTCACCACCCCTATCGAACGGCAGCAACTTTTGAATCCCATGCCCATGACGATCACGGGGATGAACACGAGGAAGCCAGTAAGGACGACCACGAGCATGCCCATGACGATCACGGAGATGATCTCAAGGAAGCAAGTCACATTGATCCACATCTATGGCTTGACCCAGACAACGCGCGGATTTTTCTCGATGTGATCAGCTCAACCCTGGCAAGACTTGATGTTGTTCACGCCGACATCTACCGAGCCAACGCAGCCCAAGCGAAGAAAGCAATTGAGGCGCTAAGGTATGAACTGGATGCAACCCTGCAGCCGATCCGTGGTCGACCTTTCATCGTCTTTCACGATGCCTACCAATATTTTGAACACCGCTTTGATATGGAGGCTTCGGGTTCACTATCCCTAGGAGATGCTTCGAGTCCCGGTCCTGCCCGAATTGCGGCGATTAGACAGAAGGTAAAAACTCTTGGCGCTCACTGCGTTTTCTCTGAGCCCCAATTTCAATCCAGGATCATCACCACTGTCATTGCGGGCACGAACACGCGAGCGGGCGTGCTCGACCCAATCGGCATGACGCTCGAAACCGGATCTGGCCTTTATGCGCAACTGTTGCGCAACCTCGCTCTGGAGTTACGCGCCTGTCTGCAATAAGAGGGCTTAACGTGATCGAGCGGTGAGGCGCAACCCTCAGACCTGCGTCGGATTCGGTGCGTCACCGTATACGTCCTGCGGATCAAAGACTTTTTCGGTCTCTGTAAACTGCAGGACCAGTTGCCGATTGTCCTCTATGGCAGACCCAAACGGTACTGTGCGGTAAAAACATGAGCGGTAACCCACATGACAACTGGCACCGCCCTGTACGTCAACACGCAGCCAAACACAGTCCTGGTCATCGTCGATTCTGATTTCCTTGACGATCTGAACGAGGCCGCTGGTCTGTCCTTTGTGCCACAACGTCTTGCGGCTGCGCGAATAATAAACCGCCTCACCGAGCGCGATCGTCTTGGTCAATGCCTCACGATTCATGTAGGCATGCATCAGGACTTCACCACTGTCGAAGTCAGTCGTCACCACAGGGATCAGTCCATTGGTGTCGAACTTTGGGGCCAGGCTGGTGGACTCCTCGACCTGTTCGATGCTGGTGCGTTCCTGAAAGATTCGGATGGCGGTCATGGTATCGGGCTCCTACAACATCATTTTAGCGCAACACACTGGGATTGCCGTTTGTGTAAATCGACGGAACCCCGCCGCAGCGGGGTTCCATTTGGCATTCTTTCAAGTCACATCACTAGCGCGGAATGCTCATCCGACAGACTTAAATCAGGTGCTGCATGCCATATCGGCGCCGCAACACATGGGTGACTTGATCATGCCGCAACCATCGGGACATTTGGTTACGCCCACTGAGGTGCCATCGTCCTTGGCGACATGGTCGTGTACCAGTTCCTCACCACACTTGGCACAGGTCATGCCAGTGACCCCCATACCACATTGTTCACAGACATATTGAGCCATCTTTCTTCTCCTGCTTAGGTCAACTGCGCTGATTGCGCACTTCAGAGTGAAGTTTACTTTGCCGCTGCTGCCGCGTCACATCGGTGCCAATCTTTGTCTGACTGCCAACACAATAGCGCTCGCTGAACGGCCTTGCAATACTCGAACACCTGACCTCACGAAAAGACGGCAAGCACTATAATCACGGGCGGCTAACGAAGCCACATTCACTCGATAACGCACCTTTACCATCCTGCCGCATGGTCAACCAACCCGAAATTCGGCTGTACAACAGCCTCACAAAACGTAAGGAAGCATTGCAGACCACGTACCCTGACAAGGTGCAAATGTATGTGTGCGGGCCCACTGTCTATAACTTCGCCCACATCGGCAATGCACGCCCTGCAGTGGTCTTCGATGTACTCGCCACCCTCCTCAGGCGCTGCTATGAGCACGTCACATACGCCTGCAACATCACCGATATCGATGACAAGATCAACGCGGCTTCCATAGAAAGTGGCCAACCGATCCAAACGATCACCGACCGATTCGCTAAAGCCTATCACGAAGACATGCACGCACTGGGGGTTGCAGCGCCGGATATCGAACCGCGCGCTACCGAGCACATCCCTGAGATGATCGTACTGACCAAAACACTGCTGGACTTGGGGCACGCCTATGAAGCGGATGGGCACGTGCTTTTTGATGTGAGTTCCTATGCTGATTACGGCCACCTTTCCCACCGCAGTACGGAGGACATGATCGCCGGTGCGCGCGTCGAGATTGCACCCTATAAACGTAATCCGATGGATTTTGTGCTGTGGAAACCTTCGACAGCCGAACTACCCGGATGGGAAAGCCCATGGGGGCGCGGTCGACCGGGCTGGCACCTCGAATGCTCCGCGATGACCGAGGCACACCTCGGCAAGACAATCGACATCCACGGCGGTGGCCAGGACCTGATCTTCCCGCACCATGAGAACGAGATTGCGCAAAGCACATGCGCACACGCGGGAATACTTTTCTGCCACACGTGGGTGCACAACAGTTTCGTTACAGTGGATGGCAATAAAATGTCAAAGTCCCTGGGCAACGTCAAACTGATAAGAGATATCCTGCCTCAGGCGCCTGGTGAGGTGATCCGTTTTGCCCTCTTGTCGGCACACTACCGTTCTCCACTTGACTGGACCGAGCAACGACTTTCCGATGCCCGACAGACGCTGAGCAGGTGGTACCGCGCTCTGCAACACGCACCTGCAGCAACCAATGAACCGGAAAATGTGGATAGCGAAGTCCTTGCAGCGTTGTGTGACGATCTCAACGTGGCCAAGGCATTCGCGCGCCTCCATGAGTTGACCAAGCAACTTGGCACCACCGAGACCACTGCTGTGAA
Source organism: uncultured Acidiferrobacteraceae bacterium (assembly GCA_964484965.1). Taxonomy (GTDB): domain Bacteria; phylum Pseudomonadota; class Gammaproteobacteria; order Arenicellales; family UBA868; genus UBA11791. The sequence goes on from CAZAHE010000005.1 coordinate 43,027, forward strand.
AACCGAATTACGACAGCGCATCGTGTCGTCAGCCGGTTTCCTGGGTTTATTACAAGACGAGCCACATACTGCCCTAGATCTGCTTGCGCAACGCCCGCCAGGTGCCGCAGAGCTGAATGTTGCGTGGGTAGAGCTACAAATCCAGCAGCGTGACACAGCACGCCGGGAGAAGAACTTTGCCGTGGCGGACCAGATACGCCAACGCTTACTGGAGGCGGGCATTCGAATTGAAGATGCAGCCGATGGCACCAAATGGACTTCGGCCCCATAATCATCCACTGACCACTTTGCAATGGTTTCCTTGCCGATCAAGCGATGACAGTCCGTCCCAGCCAACTCACGATACCCTTCGATATCGATGCGCAGGGAAAGCACTGCGGCTATGTACGCCTGCCCTACTCCGTACATCGCTCCGCTTATGGCCACCTCCCGTTGCCGATCACCTGTATTCATGATGGTGAAGGCCCGACCGTGCTTTTGATGTCCGGTACCCACGGCGACGAGTACGAGGGTCAGGTGACATTGTCCAAACTCGCCACAGAACTTCAGCCACAGGACATCGCGGGCCGTGTGATTATCTTTCCGATGGCGAACTACCCGGCTGCCAAGGCTGGCCTTCGCACCTCGCCACTAGACGGACTCAACCTCAATCGCGTATTTCCTGGTGACCCAACCGGCTCGCCCACACTGATGATTGCCCATTTCATCGAGAGTGTCTTGATGCGAATGGCTGATTTCGGTCTTGATCTGCACAGCGGGGGTTCATCGCTTCATTACCTGCCTTCCACGGTGTCATCCATCCACGAGGACGACACGTACAATCACAAAATCGGTGAGCTAATGGAGGTATTCGGTGCACCGTACAGCTTCTTCATGCCGCGCGGTCATGCCGGTGGCGGCAACAGCAATCACGCTGCAAAGCGCAGCGCAATGCTCTCCTTCACGACCGAGATGGGCGGTAGCGGCACGGTAACGCCGGCGTGCCTGAAAATTTGTAGTGATGGGGTACTGCGTGTGCTGCATGCGCTGGGCGTGCTCAAAGAATCCCGTGTGCCAATGGCTGACACACTGAGTCGCCGTCTGCATGCACCAACTTTCGATTATTTCACCTACGCATCCGAGGTCGGCCTGTTCGAGCCAGTGGTTGAACTCGGTGATGAAGTCCAAGCTGGCCAGCGAGCTGGTTTCATCCACTCACCCGAGACACCCTGGCGAACACCCACTGAGGCCTGCTTTACGGCAGATGGACTGGTCCTTTGCAAGCGTGTGCCCGGTCGGGTCGAACCCGGCGACTGCTTGTTTCACCTGGGTACCGACCGCGACTAAAACGAATCAATAAAGCGAGAAATACTCGCGCTGCTCCCAGTCGGTCACCTCGGCAAGAAAGCGCGCAACTTCTGCTTCCTTGAGTGTCAAGATGTAATCGCAAAATTGATGACCGAGCGCATCGCGGAATACAGAATCTGCTCGAAACGCTGCAATCGCATCCATCAAGCTCACAGGCAAAGCTTTGCCATCGGTGTCATAAGGCGTATCCGTGGCTAAACCCGGATCCAATGCCTGGTCGAGTCCAGACAAACCAGAGATGACCTGCGAGCAAAGGTAGAGGTATGGATTCGCTGCCGGGTCACCTACTCGGTTTTCGATACGCGTTGCCGGGTCCCCTGGACCGCCAATTACCCGCAGCAGAGTGCCACGATTTTCGACTCCCCAACCAATGCGATCGGGCGCAAGCACAAACGGCTTGTATCGCTTGTAACCATTAATGGTTGGCGTGGTCAATAAACAGGCGGCATGCGCGTGGCGCAGTAACCCAGCGAGGAAATGACGGCCAATCGAGGACAACGGGACATCACTATCCTCCGGAATGAAGGCATTTTCGTTGTTGCGATCGATCAGCGACTGATGCAGGTGCCAACCGCTAGAAAACAGATTCGGCAGACCCGGCCGGCACATGAACGTCGCGTGATATCCATGGCGCCGACAGACTTGTTTGGCCGCGCTACGGAATAGTACGGCCAAATCAGCTGTGGCCAGCCCGTCTTGCGGATGGAAGGTGAACTCAATTTGGCTTGGCCCAAATTCTGATTCCATCGAACGCAGCGGCAAATCCAGCCCTGCCGCCAAGTCCTGTAGTATGTCGATCACAGGCTCGAGTTCGTCCAAGCGGGTCTCGGTCAAGTACTGAAATCCCTGCGCCAACAGCGTCGTCCTTGGCGGTGTACCTGGTTGCGTGGCATCTGTCGGAAGCAGGAGAGCATCTTCAAGTTTCAAGACATGAAACTCGATCTCCAGGCCGCTTCGATAAACGTACCCATGATCGGACAACCGCTGCAGCACTTGTCGACACACGTGCCTGCTCGAGAAGGGCACTGGCGAGCCGTCGTCGAAGTACAGATCGCATAGCATCCAGCCTGTGTTGCTGAGCCATGGCAACACCTTGAAAGTTGTCGGATCCGGCACCATCACAAGATCACAGGCACCGGTCATCTCCTTCAAACCGAAACCTCCGCCCTTCGACCATACCGGGTAAACCGTCCGATGAGAGGTATCCTTGGCAAGCAATGTCGAAGTGATCGTACAACCGTTGCGTAAAACCTGCTCTGCACTATCAGCCACCAAGCTCTTACCGCGCAGTACGCCGTGCTGATCGGCAAATGACAGTCGGATCGTATCGAGCGAGCGCGACGCTCTGTGCTTCACCTCAGCCGCGGCCACATGCTGCGCACCGGACCACAATCCGAAACGCTCGATAAAATCATGGCGGCCAGTGGAATCACTCATATTCATCGCCAGTCTCGATTTTCTTCTTGGTCAAACAGTCTTCGTCAACTCGTGCCCACGGACTCGATTGTCGCCGCTCGGCATCGATTGTCCGCCAATGATCCTGCCAGCCGACTCCGCTGGCAATAGCATCGACTGCTATCGGTGCCTGAGCGGCCAGAAACGAGACCTCAGGCGTCGGTCGATCACCGGCTTCAACCGTCGCAATCGCCTGCAGTAACAGACTACGGTAAGCGCGGATCGCTGTGTCGCTGTGTGCCAGATGTTCACGGCTGCGGTCCTGGATGGTACCCATCGACTCTATCGCCCATTGATCATGCACATTGATATCCACTCCCATGCCGGTATATGTCCGAGTGCGCTGTTCGTCGGCGTCATAGCCGTATCGGTTACGCTTGTTGCGCCGTGAGGTATAACCTGGCACCTGGTAAAGTTTTAGACGCTGATCGCGCATCCTTGCCTGGTCAACGGGATTCGAAAAACTGGTAAACATGGCATACCAGAAACAGTTGTGATCATCGACTGGGACATGCCACTGGGTGATCGTCATATCGCTGCTCATTGGAATGCAGATCGCCTGAGGAAACACCTGGTTTGTAACACGCACATGGCGACGATCATCAGTGAGGGTGCGCACGGCACGCAGACGAAGCCCAAACGCAGTGTGTTCTACTTCAATGTCTGGACGCGGATACTCACGCAACAATTCGGTCATCGAAATTGGCAGTGCACCGGTGTTGTCCCGGAACTGCTGACCATAACCCGGCCCAGGGTCACCGGCTTCGGAATAGCGATGCAGAAACGAAGCATGCGCCGGATCAATCCCGACTTCGAGTGCCTGTAACCAGTTGCATTCCAGGTGTCCTTTAAATGAGAAGGAATACGCATGTGGGGCCGCCAGGCAGTCCAGTCCTGGTAAAGGGGGCGGCTGCTGGCCACCCAGGTAAGCAAAGACCATACCGTTGCGTTCATAACACGGATAGGCGGTGTGGCGGATACGGCTGAAGTAGATGCTATCCGACGGCTCCGCCGGCTGTTCCAGGCAATGGCCATTGACATCAAACAACCAGCCATGAAACGGGCAGCGGATGCCACCGTCCTCTAACCGTCCGTAGGAAAGATCTGCTCCACGATGCGGGCAAGCGCGCTCAATCAGACCTGGGCGACCCATCTCATCTCGAAAAAGAACCAGCGACTCCCCCAGTACGTTGACTGCAACGACGGGGCGCTGGCCGTCGAGTTCCTCACTCAGCGCCACTGGCTGCCAGTAGTGGCGCAGCAACCGACCAGCTGGAGACTCGGGTCCCGTGCGGGTGACGCGCTCATTCTGTTCCACACTCAGCATACACCTGTACTCTCAATATTTCGCATCAAAGAGGACTTTACCGCACTGCGCGTTCCTTGCTGATGGGCGAGCCGCAATCAGTGTGGGTGGCCATGCTTGAGCGAGGTACTGTCCCGCACGAGGCCGACACCTGGCCAGCGGGAGACCAGCCTTTCAAGTCGCGCTGCATCGGCACCCATGATGATCACGATCAGCCGGTTCAGTATCGAGGACTCAACGGGCCCATACCAGGGGATTATCGTGACCTCGTTATCAACTTGCTCGAGGTACGACAACTGGCCACTGGCGTCGACAAACCATCCTTTGGCACGCTTGATGCCGACGTCCGACGATATCAATCGCTTCTTGAGATCTTGTCCGACGACCGGCCTGTCGAGTTGTATCTGGAAAGTCGACCAGCTTTCAAGACTTCCAATCTTGGGTTCGAACGGTGCTGACAGGTTCACTGGTGATCGCAAGTCAGACCAATTTACTCGCCCGTGCGCGGACTGAAGAAGCGTTGCGGCGGGATTGACATCCTTCAGTAACCCAAGCGTCTCCTTGATTTGGGAAGTCGATGCTTGATCGCAGCGGTTAACCAGTAGCACGGTCGCATTGCGAACCTGCTCTTCGACAGTCACCACCGCCTGCCGAGCGAGTGGGTAACGCACCGCGTCGACCACCACAACAACCGACTCAAGTTGAATTTTATCCCGCACGTCAGACTGTTCCAGAACTTCTCTCAATGCACCGATACGGGTAATCCCCGAGGACTCCATTACCAGGTAGTCCAAACGCTGCGCTTTAAGCAACCGACCAAGACCGGTCGCCAAATCACCAGCGAGACTGCAGCACACGCAGCCGTTGGCGAGTACTAGCATCTGCTCGTGCCGCTGCCGAATGAGGCTTGCGTCGATCGATACCTTGCCGAAATCGTTGACGACGATTCCGATTGCACCGTCATCGACACCATCAGCCAACAAATGATTAATCAGTGTCGTCTTGCCTGCACCGAGGAATCCAGTGACCAACATCATAGAAATTGGCGGGCTCATCAGTGGCTACACCATGGATTGCCAACCCGCGCATCTCTGTACATAGACCATCCTTGTTGTCGTCGTTGTAGGGATTGAATGATACGATTGTCTGCACTTGTTGCGGGCAATGCCCACCACTGATCTGAAACAGGACGTGTACCATGAAAATAATTACCACCATCGCTACCGCCATCACACTGTCTTATGCCAGTTGCTCGAGCGCTCATCCTGGCACTGACGGGACCGGACTGCACCTGCTGGCTAGTCCGTTCTACAATCATCCTCACGGCATAGAGTGGATTGCTGCTGCGGCATTGCTCATCTTTGTCGCTGCATCTATCCGCAGGTCGGCAAAGCGGCACAGCAGTCTGGTCAACCCGTCCTAAAAGCTGGCTTACAACGTCGCCGGGCAGGTGCCCATACAAGGGAGCGATTGCCTCATTTGTCTCTATCCAGTCAGGTGGCCGCAGCAAACTTCCGGCCTAAGCCGTCGAAGCGATCCAGCATTTTCCCGCGCCACTCAGACACAGGGTCGTCAGCCGCGATAACGTCGTCCGGTGAGATCAGGCGTGCCCACTGGAACACACCAAAGACGCTGTAATCGGCATAGGCTGCCACAGGGCCCGACAACCACGGCTGGCGGCGAAGGCACACACGCAGCGGTGTCAGCACCACATCCAGCGCCTGCTGGTAAATTTGCCGATCGGCAGCCAGCGCTTCCAGGGTCATCCCGAAGCGTTCCTCACGAGAAGCCCTAAAGTAAGACCGATCGACAGGTTCTATTCGATCAAGGATGTCACTGACCACACATTTGGCAATTGCCGGCACCAACACAGCGTCCGCCCATGCGTTGACAAAACCGGAAAGCCCGGGGTCACCGCCAAACAACGATGGAGACTCGGCATAAGTGGCTTCCAGGTAATTGGCGATGCGCCAGGAATCGCTGACTACCTCACTGCCATCAACCAGTACAGGTACCGTCCGACTACCTGAAAATTCTAACCGTTCACGCTCGGTAAATCGCCACGGTAGAAATTCCGCGATGAGTCCCTTGTGTGCCAACGCCATCCGTGTGCGCCAACAGTAGGGGCTGAAGCGGACATCATTGGCACCACAAAGGTCGTAAACTGTTCGCGTCATCGTGATTGCTCCCTTCGAGCCGGTTGCCCGCCCCGGTGACAGATCTGCTGGCTTGAATCTAACCTGATTCCAGGACCGCAGGTACTGGCGATTGCCCGACGTCTGGCAACGGTGCAATGCCGGGGCTTTCTGCGTTACCCTAGCCCTTGCCGCTCTGACAGCACCACCAGCCATATTGGATTCGCCATGCCGCTTGCCACCGCCAATGCAACCTGGTTTAACGACGACCACCGGCTGTACGCCGACAGCGTCAGTCGCTTCTTCGCAGATCACCTCGTCCCGAATATCGACCGCTGGAGCGATGCCGGCGTCGTAGACCGCAGCTTCTGGCACCAAGTGGGTGATGCCGGCATTCTCGGTGCCTCAATCCCAGTTCACTACGGCGGCGCCGGCGGAGACCTCGTGTTCGACGCGATCACGGCCTATGAACAGGCACGCTGTGGTGACAGCGGCTGGGGGTTTGCTATTCAGAGCATCGTTATTCAATACGTCCAGGCCTTCGCCACAGAAGAACAGCAAGCACGCTGGCTACCGCGCTTGGCTTCTGGAGAGGCGGTGGCGGCACTGGCGATGACCGAACCGGGTACTGGATCTGACCTACAATCGGTGCAGACGTCAGCAATAAAAGACGGCAATCAGTATCGCATCAACGGCTCAAAAATCTTTATAACCAACGGCCAGACAGCAGACCTGATCTGCCTGGTTGCCAAAACAAACAAAGACGAGGGCGCGCGCGGCGTCTCCCTAATCATGCTTGAAACCGAAGAACTCGGGGGCTTTCACCGCGGTCGCAACCTCAAAAAGATCGGCATGAAATCACAGGACACCTCGGAGCTTTTTTTTGAGGATGTCAAAGTGCCCCAAACTAATCTTCTGGGAACTGAAGAAGGGCAGGGCTTTTACCAGTTGATGCAACAGCTACCCTGGGAAAGGCTTTCTATCGGCATCACTGCACTTGGCGCTATGGACTGTGCGCTGGAAGAAACGATCCGCTACGTGCAGGAGCGCAAAGCATTTGACCGGCGCGTGATGGACTTTCAAAACACCCGCTTTAAATTGGCTGAAATCAAGACCAAGATCGAAGTCACGCGATCGTTCATTAATGATTCGGTTACACAGCTCGGGGCTGGCACACTGGATGCTGCTACCGCATCAATGGCGAAATGGTGGGGCAGTCAAATGCAATGTGAAGTGATCGATGAGTGCCTACAGCTACACGGCGGGTATGGCTATATGATGGAATATCCGATCGCGCGGCTCTACACTGATGCGAGGGTGCAGAAAATATACGGCGGTACCAACGAAATCATGAAAGAGCTGATTGCCCGGTCGATAGATGTATAAAAGGAATCCACGTCCTCGCGCAGAATTAAAGCGCTTACTTGTTTGTCCGACTGCGTGTGTGACTGACCACATTATCGATAGCAACCAGCACCGGGGTATCGGGTGAGATGACATACAGTACTTTTCTTGCGTCTGTTACGGAGAACTTCGAACGTGCCGCAGAACACCTAGAGCTGCCTGAAGGCCTGGCTGAAAAGATCAGAGTCGCCAACTCTACCTACATTGTGCGCTTCGGCGTCCGACTGAGAGGTGGCTTGCGGACGTTTACTGGTTACCGGTCAGTCCATTCTGAACATTTTGAGCCCGTAAAAGGGGGCATCCGCTATGCACCCCATGTCGATCAGGATGAAGTCGAGGCGCTGGCTGCCCTGATGACCTACAAATGCGCCCTGATGGAAATACCTTTTGGAGGCTCAAAAGGCGCACTCGCGATCGATCCCCGTGAGTGGCAAGCAGAAGAACTGGAGCGCATCACCCGCCGTTTTACCCATGAACTCGCAAAACGTGGACTGATCAGTCCATCGCAGAACGTGCCGGCACCAGATATGGGTACGGGCGAACGCGAGATGGCCTGGATGGCGGATGAGTACAAGCGGCTTCATCCGACTGACCTCAATGCCTGGGCCTGTGTTACCGGTAAGCCCCTGGGCAAGGGCGGTATTGCAGGACGTAGCGAGGCCACAGGTCGTGGCGTGCAATATGCTCTGCAGGAATTTTTTCGGCACGAGAAGGACGTGAAAAAAACCGGCCTCTCTGCAGGCCTCGACGGTAAACGAATCATCGTCCAAGGATTTGGCAACGTCGGCTATCACGCTGCCCTTTTCTTAAGCGAAGAGGACGACTGCCGTATTACCCACGTTATCGAGCGCGACGGCAGCGTGATCGATCAGAACGGTATTGATATTCGCGCCCTTCGCGAGCACATGCTCGAAACTGGCGGGGTCTCCGGATTTCACGGTTTCACCGGGCACAGTGCGGAATTACTCGAAGCCGAAGGTGATATTCTGATCCCAGCCGCAATGGAAGGCGTAATTGGCACACATAATGCAGCCGCCATACAGACACCGTTGATCATCGAGGCAGCGAATGGTCCGATCACAGCGGCTGGTGATGCACACCTGCGCGAGCGCTCGATCGTGATTATTCCTGACCTTTTCGCCAACGCCGGTGGCGTCACGGTCAGTTATTTTGAATGGATAAAAAACCTGACCCATATCCGCTTCGGTCGCATGCAGCGGCGTCAGTCGGAAAATCAACTGCAGGCTTTAATCAAAGGTGTCGAAGGAATGACTGGCAAACAGTTTCCAGACCAGCAACGCGATGCCGCAGTCAGCGGCGCTACCGAGATTGACCTGGTGCGCTCTGGCCTGGAAGACACCATGCGCAGCACATATGCCACCATCAGTGAACTGTGGAATTCACAGCTTCCCAGTCTCGACCTTAGAACCGCTGCCATGCTGACCGCGGTCAAACGAATTGCCCACAGCTATACCTCACTCGGCATCTGAGCGGACTAGAACTTTTTATTCGAATCGTTCTCGTCAGGCGACGGTGGCTGCTTTTTCGGCTGCCCCATCTTGGTCCAGAACGGCGACTCTTCGGCCTCAACTTGCCTCTTTATTTTCCGAAAACGCCCAGTCAGTGGATCGTATTTGACATGATCGGCGGGATTAAAATCAGTCGGTTTATTCATCGTGTCAGAAGCCAGTCCGATCCGCCGCAACAAGGCACCGCTCATCATGATAGATCCTTTTAGCCCGACAAATCTTAACATCGAGGCCGCTCACCGCCTACCAGGCCAACCAGTGCGCCCATGGATTCGTGGACCACAACAATAATTACCGCCATGGGCCGTGCCATTAAATGCCGTTGCCTAACATAGACCTTGTATGCACCAGAAGCTAACATGGCCTTGGCGCGCTGCCCCACGGTCACAACGCGCATCACTCAGCGCAAACGACAATCAAAGAATGAACACCGCTCAAGCGAAAAACCGGGTTGACTACGGCCCGCATGAATCAGCCATGCAAGCTTACTTTCGGGACGGCGAAGGACGTGCTCGGGCCTTGTCCAATCGTGGGCCCGTCCGTTTCTCCAACAATGGACGACTTCACCCAGACATTCTCGAATCATTTTCGAAATACGGTTTCTACGTGCTTGAAGGGCTGATCTCTGAAGAAGAACTGCGGGAGATAGAAAGCGACATCGCCGATATCATGGAGCGTCTGCCAAGTAAAAAAGGCTCGCCTGTTGATTCCAACGGAGAGCCAGCCTTGGCAGCCGATTGCAAGGCGCCTACGCTTTTTTGGTCGAAACCACTGGGGGATCCTTTTGGCGGCACCGATCTCGCCGGTGGACGGCACCCAGTAAAAATGCTCGAACCCACCCCCGCGGTCGATGCACCGGAAGAAATCGTTTATCTGATCCTGGGTGCTCTACAGTTCTCACAAGCGATGTTGCGCTTGTACGGCCATCCGCAACTGCTCGCGATTGCCGCGTCAATACATGGTGACGACTTCGTGCCGTTCAACGAAGCGATCTTCATCAAGAAGCCCGGAGTTGGCGCTTCCGTGGCCTGGCACCAAGATGGTGTCACACATTGGGACAATCCGAAGTGGGACGAAACCATCCATGGATTTACATTTCAGGCGATGCTCTATGGATGCACTGCCGCAAATGCCGTTTGGGTTATTCCAGGCACTCATAAACTCGGCAAAATCGATATTGGAGCTATGCTCAGAGACAACGGCTCGGAACGCCTACCCAAAGCCGTGCCGTATATCACTGGACCGGGTGATGTCGTCATCCACAACCGTCAATTGGTGCATGGATCGTTCGCGAATACCAGTCCCGACTGGCGCATCTCGATGCCGTTGGGCTTTCATAGGCGATCCTCAGTGATTGGCGTACACGGTGGCGGCCTACACGCGGCACCGGCGGTCTTCGACGAAGCGCGCATCAAAGAGCGCTCGAGGATGATCGGTTACGCGATTGATGCGCGAAAACAACGCTTTCCGGAGGAGACACCGTTCGTCTACCGACCCCTATCAGATGGCGGCGAGACACTGCGCTGGAATGACGACGTTAGGCGCAGCATCAAGGACTACAACCTGCTCGATTTCAGCATCTGACGCCACAATCCTCGAATGGCACTTTGCATTGGGGCAGCCGGCGTGGGGGATATCCTATTGGGTCAACGATCCCAGCGTGAACGGCGCCCTTCCATATCCGAATGCACATCAATCAATACCGTGTCGCCTTCCCCGTTTAAACGCTGTGCCGAACGCAGCGCATCGGCCATCTCTCCTGGTGTGCGCACGACAATCCCGACAGCACCCATGCCCTGTGCAATTTGCGCGTAATCACCGCGCATTTTCGAGACCCCGTACTGCTCTTGTGCGGTCGGAAAACCCCCAGGATAAGTAGCCATACCACCATTGTTAAGCAGCACAGTGGTAATGGGTATCTTTGCCCTGACCGCCGTTTCAATGTCCGTTCCAGACATGCCAAAGGCGCCGTCACCCATCAGATTGAGACAGAACTTGGTCGGGTTGGCTAATTTTGCGCCAATCATCAGCGGTATACCGAAACCGAGGTGCGTCGTTTTTCCCCAACCGATATAACTGTGCGGCGTAGTGGCAGTGTAGAACGGTACGATCGAGTCTCTAGGGGCACCAGCGTCGTGGGTCACTATACTGTTGTCGTGGTCGAGTGACTGATCGATCTCATAAATCACCCGGTAAGTATTAAGTGGCGTCGCATTGGATTTCAACAACGGGCTCCACTGTTGCATCCACTCGTCTTTTTGATGAGCGATACGTTCTTCAATCGGTCCACTGAGAGCCCGATCATCGCTAACCATGGTTTCAACTTCATCAATCAATGCACGCAGTGTTAACTTTGCGTCGCCGACCAATCCGATATCGACGTCTTCGTCTTTGCCAATATCATCGGGGTTGTTGGTATTGTGAATCAGACAAAGATTGGAGCGTATTGCTTGCCCATACGGAGAACGCGTCAAGCTTGAACCAATGGCCATCAGCAGATCACACTGCTGAAGCCATTGATGTGCAGGTCCTGTGGTCGCGCCACTGCCCGCACCCAATGACAACGGATGGCGTTCGTTGAAAGCAGACTTACCCGGCATGGTGCAAAATACCGGTGTTCCAGTAAGTTCTGCGAGTCGCCTCAGTTCTTCCGTCGCGTCCGCAAAGAGAACGCCTGCACCCGCCCACAACAGCGGCTGCTTGGCATCAACTAGGGCACGAGCAGCCTGCGCGATCTCGTCACTGGCCGGAACCTGACGGTTGATCTTGGGAGGCACATATTCGCTGATATCGCCAGGCGGCAACTGATCACACACATCCTCCGTCAGTTCCACGACCACAGGGCCCGCCACACCATTGCGTAGCGCAGCGAATGCCCGACGCATGACTGCCAACACCTGATCAGGTCGATAAATCGCTTCTACTCTTTTCACCACACCAGCATAGTTTCGACTTGCCGAATAATTGGGTCGCACGGCAATTTGGGACAGATTGACGCCGCCTGGCAGCACGAGAATCGGGATGTTGTCTGCAAAGGCCTGCGCGATGCCGCCGAGCGCGTTTTCTGCACCAGCCTGTGACTGAATGACTGCTATGCCAAATCGTTTGCGGTCGCTGGTACGACTGAAGCCGTCTGCGGCCATCACAGCACCGCGTTCGTGCCGAAACGTGATTGGACGGATACCTTGTTTGGCTAGTGCTTCAATCAATGGATTGTTAGGAAAGCACGCGACCCATTCGACTCCTTCCTTTTTTAGAACCAGCGCAATTAAGTCATAACAGTCCATATATGCCCCTAATTTTAGAATTCAAATCTCAATCATTTCATTCTAGCGATTTTTATTGCTCAGAACCGCAGGCGCCGGATTCTCCGTGTTGCCGTCAACCGAGATCACCTGGCCACTGACCAGACGAGCTGCGTCGCTGGCGAGGAACACTGCCATGTTCGCAACATCTGCTGCAGTTACAAAAGATTGCATGGAACTGCCTGCAGCATAGTGTGCATAAAGTTCGTCTCTGGACGTGGCGCTCATCAGTGCTTCGTGCTCAAGCACGCGTTCCATCCGCTCACCGTCTACTGGACCAGGACAAATTGCGTTGGCACGAATATTGAAAGGCCCAAGTTCTGCGGCGAGTGTTTTCATCAATCCAATCACACCCCACTTGGCGGTGACATAAGGCGAACGACAGCGAAACCCGAAGAGCCCGGCAGTCGAAGAGGTTATGACCAGCGCACCCGAACGCGCTACCTTCATCATCACCGCCGCCTGTTTCGAGAAGAGAAACGTGCCATCGAGACTAACGGAAATACATCGACGCCAGGCTTCCAGGCTGAGCGCTTCAACCGGACCGATCAGCCCGGCGACTCCGGCATTGGCACACAGCACATCGAGTGTGTCCCATTGCGAGCGCAGTCGTTGAAAAAATCAGACACTGCACTCTCGTCCGTGACATCAAGGCAATCTTGACGCCAGCTGCCCGGGCACGCGACGAGGTTTGCCTCATCGATATCGACAACCCATACCGCATCACCGCGCTCGGCAAAAGCCGCTGCCATGGCACGGCCTATGCCTGCGACGCCGGCAGTGATGAGTACGTTACTCACCTCATCCTGGCGGTGACAATACGCGCCTTGTTAAACGCACCGCTGGGGTCTCGAGCCTGATTTAGCAGCCGTTGGCGCCTCGCGGCGGACGTGATCGCCCCAAAAGACGTAAAACACGACTGACCAGCGAGATCTTCGCAGGCGTATTCGGCATTTCCTCACCCGGAAACCAGACATTGCTCATCGGGAATTTTGTCTTGTGACGCCACGCCCAGCTATCGGGCCATCGGGTCGCACTGCCAAATTCACCCGGGCCGTGGCCGGTTTGGCTCCGACGACTGCGCGAATATAGGTCGTTCTCGTTCATTTTCTGCCCACCTGCGATGTCTACTAACGTCACTGTGGTACGGGATCTTAAAGCATCAAAGCCCTACCACCGCCATGCCCATCCCACACCCCATCCTTTGGCGCCGCGGGTCACGTGCGGCACCCATTGAGGCGGATCACCAAAAAGCCGCCACGCATCCAGTATCGCAGGTAACGCGAGCCACTGGGCAACGCGGGATCGTGAATAGCCCGTCGCCTCGGATATCGCGGTCACGTCGCCATAAGCATCGTCCTTGAGGAATGTCAGGTAGGCGCCGGTGATGACCAGGTGTCCGAGAATTGCGCCAGCCGCAAGATCCCGTTGTCGGGGTGTCTCTGGTTGATCGAGCACATTGAACGCCAGTTCGGAGAGCAGCCACTGCGTCCCAAAACCAGCAGCCGCTATTCTCAGCTTCGCGCGCGGCTGCAGAGTCGATTCGGAATAGACAATTGCCGGGCCGTCGAACTCGACATCTTTGTTCCTGGCTGCCGACAAATGTCCCAGTTCGTGTCCGAGGACCATACCCAGACCACCTAGCAGGAGATCACTTGCTTCACTTCCTTCGGGCGACCACGCCCAGGCGTTGAACGGGAACCATACCAGCAGTAGCAGTCGCAGCCATAGCTTCATATTGAATCCGTTCAATCGCGGCGCAGCCGATCAGAAATCGCAATTGGCGTGGGATAGCGAACCACAACAAAGGATGCTGAGATGACAAAGGTGATCAGCGTAGCAAGTTGTACCAGAGCTGCAGCTGCAGGCGTGATCACCAGCGCTTGTAACGCTACTGCCACCAGCAACAGTGAGAATTCGCTCATCTGACCCATCCTTACCCCGGCTTCCCCCGCAAGAATGGTGCTCTCGCCAGCGCTGCGGAAGAGCGCCCAGTAAACCACGGGCTTAACCGCGACTACGGCTATGGCCAACACCGTGGCCGCAATCCATATGTCTCCCAGCAGCGCGACATTAAAGCCAGCACCCAGGGCAAAGAAAAACATCACGAGGAAAAAATCTCTCAGTGGGCGCAGCGTCTCGGCGATATGAGGTGCAATAGGGCTGTTGGCAATCGTCACTCCGGCGATAAAAGCACCAATCTCAAAAGAAAGGCCGAGTGCGGCCGCCGCCTGGGCCATACCGAGGCACCAACCAACAACCAGCAGAAAGATGTACTCCCGAATCTTGTCGAAGCGGAGAAACAAGCGGCGTAATAACCACCGCTCCGCAACGAAACCACCGATCAACAATGCCGGCATGGCAGCAAACAACAAAGCGCCTCGCTGCCAGTTAACAGATTCTCCCGCCATACCATGCAGTACCAGTAGCGCAGCGATCGCCAGAAGGTCCTGCAACAACAGAATACTGATGATCACCTCACCCGTATGACGGTGATGCAGCACGGTCATAGGCAACAACTTGAGACTGATGATGGTACTCGACAATGTCGTCGCAATAGCCACCAAAAGACAATCTGTCGCGCCAAACCCAAATCCGGCAGCAATCCCATATCCAAGCAAGCCGAATAACAATGTGCTGATTGATGTCACCCAAATTGTTTCTTTTAACAACTTAATGAGTTTCTGAGGATAAAGATCCAGCCCTAGCAGAAAGAGCAAAAACATAATTCCGACGTGGGCTATTTCCTCAATCAGATTCGCATCGCTGACGAGACCGGTAACTGCAGGCCCGGCGATCACACCAAGAGCAATATAGGCCACCAGCAACGATTGCCGGGCGTACAGTGCCAATGTCGCGACAATTGCTGCACCGGTAAAAATAATAAAAATAGAAAACAGCAGTGAGTTACTCACCTCGACTCCATAGCGGTTCGAATCGGAACTCGCGACCGATCCAGATCAGTCATCAGACATGATAAAAAACCACTTTATTACCATCGAAATCTCTAAAGTAGGCGCCGTAGAACGATCCATCACCACGTGGCCCAGGTGCGCCGTCATCTGCAGCGCCCAATGCCAGCGCCTTGGCATGTAACAAATCCACCTGTTCACTGCTATCGACACGCAGTGCAAGGGTGAAACCATTGCCGGATGTTGCGGGTTGTCCGTCAAAGGGCGTAATTACCCCAAAGATGGGCGCGCCCTTGTCACGACCCCAGAGTATTGAACGCTCTAGCTCAACTTTGCGTCGCCCGCCAATCTCCCCCAACAAGGCATCGTAAAAATCGCCCGCCCGCGACAAATCGTTCGTTCCCATCAAGAGGTATCCAATCATCGCTTTCTCCCGGCATGGACGTAATGCCACCTGGTTCAGGGCTGTGCGGCACCTTGCCTGCCTCGGTGACAATTCAATAATATGTCAGAACTAGAATAAACTATTCGTGCCCGTTGCACTTGACACAGTCGCGTGTTTGAACGCGCCAACCGACCCGATACGATCGAACCCTTGTCACCTTAAGACTTCGCCGCCAATGAAATTCTACGATTGTAAAACTGCGCCCTCGCCCCGAAGAGCCCGTATCTTCATCTCTGAAAAAGGCCTTTCACCTGACCACATCGAGATTGATCTCAGAAATGGTGAACAGCTCAGTGAAGCGTTCCAGTCTGTCAACCCCTACTGTACAGTGCCCGTCCTAGAACTGGATGACGGCACCCGTCTCACCACCACGACAGGCATCTGGCATTACCTTGAGGCAGCCTATCCCGAACCTTGCCTGATGGGTTCAACTGCGCAGGAAAGAGGCCGCGTCGCAGACCTTCAATGGCGTATTGAAAGCAGCGGATTTACGGCCATAAGCGAGTACCTGCGCAATTCCGCACCCGCCTTGAAAGGCCGAGCGCTGACGGGACCGGTCGGCTACGATCAAATTCCAGCACTTGCCGAACGCGGCCAGGCTCGACTAACCCACTTTCTCAACACCGTTGACGCCCTCATCGGCGATAATTCCTTCGTCGCAGGAGAGACGTTCTCAGTTGCAGACATCGACTTACTGGTGGTGCTCGATTTTGCAAAATGGCGAAAAATGACACTGCCGGACAATGCCAAAAACGCTAAACGCTGGTATGAAGCCATCAGTTCACGCCCGAGTGCTAGCCTTTGAACGCGTTCGATCGTTGAATCTCTAACTCGCTACAACGATTAATCCAGCCAACATCCACCTTCAGGCGCGCGGTCACCATTGCTGCCATATTTGTGTCTATCGTGCCTATGGATTCACAGGACAACAAACCTATCAAAACGCCTGCGAATTCGGCACCGTGGTACGGATAACGATGTTCATCAACCAGCGTGTGGGCTACTTCGTGCAGCACAATGACGGTCTGCCTCGACCAACGTGGCAGACTGATTAGGTTTTCATCGTAAGAAGCGCCGGCGTGCCGCCTGCCCCGCCCATCTTTTACTACGACCGTGTGGTTGTACTTGCGCGCCAGCGCACAACACTGCTCCAGCGATAACGCTTTGTTCAATGGGTGCCGCTGCAGAACCGCCTCTTCGAATCGGTACAGTTTGCTGCGTTGAAAGTCCCTTAAATTGCCCTTCATCGAACGATTAATCCAGTCGAAACGTCACGGGGTGATGCACTGATCCAGCGGCACTGTTGCGCAAGATTTGATCAAACACGCCGGGCGAGCATGTCTATTTCTACCAGCGCGTCGCGTGCTAATGCAGTAACCCCGATACAGGTTCTCGCGGGCAATCGATCCGGCTCGAAATATTCCTCGTAAACCGTGTTCATCAATGCATAGTCGCGCTTAAACTCGGTGAGATAAATACGGCACGAGAGTACATCTCCAAGTTCAAGGCCGAGTTCGCGCAACACGATAATCAGGTTATCCATCACACGGCGAGTCTGGGCTTCTACGCCGTTGGGAAGTGGCGCTGAATCATCGTCGGGCATGGTCGGCATCTGCCCCGTCAACTGGATCCAGCCATCGAGCTCCACCGCATGGCTGAATGGCCCCACCGGTGTCGGTGCACTCAAGAATCGATGGAAAACGGGTTCGTTACTCATAATCGGATGATCCTAACAAGCAATGGTCCTGCGCATGCCAACCCGTGGCGGTAATTGATCGACCATCTGTCGGATGTGTTCAATGGTTGTTCCACAGCAACCTCCAATCACCTGAACACCTGATTCGACCCACTCCCGGCAGGCGCTGGCAAAATCAGCTTCGGATATCCTGACGCTTGCCTGAAGAGTCCCGCGATCCAAAACCATAGTCTCCGGATAAGCCATTACAGGACCGGGCCAACGCTCACACAAAGTCGCTAGCCCAAGTGACGTGTTTGACACAGTACTGTGCATGATGCCGAATACTTCTCCGCCGAGCGGCTTGAGTGCTTCAATGATGTCAGCCAGGTCCGGCGTTTCCCAAGCAATCGCAGCATCCTCTGCAGTGCCCGCGATTGGGTTTGGGCGGCGCGCGCCCTGCACACGGCCTTCGAGATTGATGTCCCATCCAACCAGTGTCCCGTCAGTCCGCCTAGAGCAGCTGATACCGACCCATACCGGCAAGCCAGTTGCAACAGCCACCTCCATCAGGCGCGTGGCATGCTCGATATCAAGCATCATTTCCAAGACCAGGAGGTCAACACCGGCTTCCGCCAAAGTGTCCGCCATTTCCCTATAATTGGCCATTTCCTCCACCGCTGTCGGGATGTAGCGAGGGTCAGGGATATTGGTGCCAGGGCACCAGGCCAGAGTGTTGGACAAACTGCCTGCCACCGCGACTGGCCGAGTCGGCGCTACGCCCTGACAGGCCTGCCGGGCAAGATTGACTGCCTGCCGATTGATAGCGACCGTCTCATCGGCCATGCCGGCACCTGCCAACACATGCCGGCAGGTGGCAAATGTGTTCGTCGTGATGATGTCTACGCCAGCATGCAGATACGACTCGTGCACCTGCCGAACGATCTCCGGGTGCGTCTTATTGGCTGCCGCACACCAGGCGGCACTGTTCATTTCACCGCCAAGACGCGCAATTTCAGTCCCTGTTGCTCCATCGAGCACGATCACGTCGCCGGTTGCTATCTTGTCGGACAACGTTGCCATCATGGCCCAACCGCTCTTCTTTAGAACGACCAGTACACCGTCAACAGCAGGCAGCCGAAGAAAATAGCGATACCAAGATAGTACCAGGCTGTTTTGTACTTCTCCGAAAAAAGCAGCGATTTGGTGAACCACGTGATCGTCTTCATTACTCGATTCTAGCGCCGATCCTGGTACGACGGTTTTTTAGCATTATTGGCGACGGTGCCCGGCACCATCAATGATCTGGTGATCGCAAAAGCACTGATCAAGGTGTGATAAGTTGTTGCCATCATACGAATTGGCAAATAAAAATGACTGTGCGCCTGTTTGCAATGACCTGTGGCTGGATGACGATGCCACTGCGCGCTATGCTTGATGGCGAAGAGGGGGAG
Organism: uncultured Acidiferrobacteraceae bacterium; assembly: GCA_964484965.1. Classification (GTDB taxonomy): domain Bacteria; phylum Pseudomonadota; class Gammaproteobacteria; order Arenicellales; family UBA868; genus UBA11791. Next base: position 61,994 of record CAZAHE010000005.1, read on the forward strand.
ATTCGCTTACCGGTGCCGTGCTATCTGATCGAGCATGACAAAGGCCTGGTGCTCTTCGACAGCGGCCTCAACACTGATCTACAGAATCCAGAGGGGCCGCGCAATCTGCGCATCGCGAAACGATTTCGTCCGGAATTCAAACCCGGCGAGGAATTAACCGCGCGGCTAGAGCACTGTGACGTGGATATCACTACAGTGCGCTACCTGATCAACTCCCATCTGCATTTCGATCACAGCGGTGGCAATAAACAGGTTGCTAATGCCCAATTAGTAGTGCAACAACGTGAATGGTCAGCTGGAAATGACCCTGATCTGATACAGGCGAATGGGTTTGCCGCTGAAGATTACCATCTGGGGCATGATTTGAAGCTGATTGACGGCGAGCACGATCTTTTTGGTGACGGTAGCGTTGTTTGTGTGCCGACTTTCGGCCACACCCCCGGGCACCAGTCGTTGAAACTTCGGTTAGCCAGTGGCGAGGTGTTGCTCGCAGGAGACGCCTGTTATCTTCGTAAGACCCTTGAAAACCTGCACCTGCCACGGATATTGCACAACCGAGACGAAATGATCGAAAGCCTCAAACGGCTGCGATCCCTGCAGGCGGCTGGTGCACGAATCTTTTTTGGTCACGATGCTGAATTCTGGGAGAGCGTCCCGCAAGCGCCCGCAGAAGTCATTTAAGCAAGTAACCGTCTGGTCATTCCGCCGCAATGTCACCGCTGTCGGTGAAGGCGGCCATCACTAAGTTCCACGCAGTTGCGCCAGCGCTATTTCCCGTAATCGGCTTTTCTGGATCTTCACACCGTTGGCACTCTCGGTGACAGGAAAATCAGCCACTGCCTGGATCCCCACCGGCACTTTAAAGCGAGCTATACCCATAGCACAGTGCTCAAGCAATACGTCTTGGTCCAGTTGACAACCCTCAATCAGGATCACAAAAGCATAGAACCCCGTACCTCTGTCAGTATCAACGGTTACGACCTGTGCCCGATCGACAATGGCATGCTGTTCAAGTTGTTTTTCAATCTCCGCGGGGTTGACGAGATAGCCGCCCAGGCGCACTGCGTCCCCCATTCGACTGACAAAAACGAAACGACGGTCGCTTTCGGTGTAACCGAGGTCACCGGTTCGAACAAAACCATCTTCGCTCAGGACCGATGAGGTCGCTTGTGCGTCACCAAGATAACCCAGCATCTGACTGGGACCGGTGGTTTCGATCTCTCCGGTTTCACCGTGAGATAAAAGTCGACCACTTTGAACATCGCGTATTCGAACTTTGGCTTCGGGTGAAACTACAATACCACCCATATGAACGCGCGAACCAACCGAGTCAGCAGGATCCTGGCGCGCATACAAGGCCTGAAGCTCACTCATACCCCACAGGCCTACCAATCGCATTCCCCGCACTTCCGCCTGGGTGACGATATCGCGGTACATCGGGTTAAATGCAGCGTAGCCACCATATTGAAAATCAGGAAATGGTAGCGTTTCATCTGAACCAGAAAGCATATGGGCAAACATTTCGTCCGAGCCGTTGCAGTGGGTGATGTGATGTTTACGCATCAGCTCGACAGATTCGGCTTCTGAAAAGACCGGTATCAACACCTGCTGACATCCTGCCGCCAGCGCCGCCATAGCCTGTGCATGTCCAAAAGTTCCACAAAAAGGAACCACCTGAAGCAGTGCAATGCCAGAACCATACCAGTTAAAAAAGCGTGCGACATCGCGAGCATGGCGGGTGATACTTTCATGTCTGTGCATCACCAACTTTGGCGCTGCTGTAGTACCCGATGTAGTGAAGACAACGACGCCGTCGCCGGGGCGGGCGCAATCAGATACTGTTGTACTCGATTTGGCCAGCGCATCGTATGTCACGATGCGACGACCCGAAAGGGAATCCGGCAGATTGCATATCGTATCGTCATGGCCACAGGTAATAATGCTCTGCAATGACACCAACGCATCGTGCTCAATATCGGAAAGAATTTCGAGGAAAGGGATGCCCTTGAACGATGGCCATAACGCGAGCGCCTTGCAATCAGCGCGGACGAGGATGTCACCCATTTCGCTGGCACGAAACCGGGTATTCAGCGATACAGTCACAGCGCCAAGACGCGCACACGCCAAATGCACGATCAAGTAGTGTGCAATGTTCGGCAACCATAAGCCGACCTTGTCTCCAGCATGAATACCTAGCGTCCTCAATCCACCAGCAACGCGGCGCGTCTCATCAGCCAGCTCGGCAAAAGTCCACTGCCCTCTACCATCGATCAGTGCGACGGAAAACGGCAAGCGGTTCGCGGTCTCGTCAATCAAGTAAGCGAGTGTATTAAGGGGCGTACTCTTCATTTTTAACCCAACTATCTCGCGAAGTTGTTTATTGGCCAGTAGCTCCCGACCAGGGACCAGTATTAATGGGCATCATCGAGGTGCAAGCGATCACCCCTACGCTAAGCGCAACCTGCCCTGGCGCCGCCATCCAGACCGGTCATGGATATTTTCCTCAGTGTTGCGAAAAAATCTGGTTTCGATCTTCCGCCGAAGGATGAGTAGAAAGGAATCCAGCATCTCCTTGGCCGTTGGAAATACGGTCCAGAATATTGATAAAGTGCCGTGGCGGGATCCCCCGTGTAGTCGCGTAGTCGTAGGCAAACTGATCTGCTTCGATTTCAAACTCGCGTGAATAGTGGGCCTCAACGAGCCAAGTGGGTAGCGCCCCCGCCACAAGAGCGATAGACGACACATCACCAGTAACCGCAACCATCAACAATGCCACTGTACTGTCTTGAAGCAATGCACGCAGCGCATGGCGGTGAACAATGTGCCCAATTTCGTGCGCCAGAACCAGCTCAATCTCGTGTAAATCGACAGCTTCGTTGACTAATTCGTCGGTCAATATGATGGTGCCAGCAGGTAAGGCAAGTGCGTTCGCACCGATTCTCTCTCCCTTTCTGAATACAAGATTAAACTGGTAGCCCGCTGGCATGACGCTCGACATCGACGCAAACAAATGACTGATCTCTTCCTTTCGGGCGGTATCGAGCTGTGAGCCGGACAAGACCAACTGATCCAGTACTTTCAGAGATCCTCTACCGAATGCAGCGTTCGCCTCGACCGGGACAAGAAATGCAACATGTCGTGCCAAAAATGGAATTCCATAGCCAGCAAAAAACCAGATAAACCCAACTGTGATTATTACCCCGACAAAGGCGAAACGAAACTTCGATTCAAATCGGTGCAGGAATCCGCCAGACGGCCCGCCGTGCGACAACTGAACCAGTCGATCAATCACATCGTTATCGGATACCTCAAGAATCCATCCATCTGGCGTTTCTATCCGCCGAGGCGTCGTTCCTAAGCGCGGAGATATGGACAACTGCGCAACTGAATAGCTTTTCGCCCCCGATCCTTCATTAAATTTGATCAGTCCGCTTTGGTAATCAACCTCGAGTGACACCTGCGTTTTCTTCGAACTGTTGCCATCGAAACATTCAGCAACACAGTCCATCACACGCCACCGAGATCGATATCAAAAAAGTCCGCCGCTTCTTCTCCGAAGACATTGGCAGATCGTTGCTCAGCCTGCAAAAATGAGTCAACATTTTTCGGCCCATACATTTCCAGATGTTCTGCCACGTAACGTGCGACACGGACCTTCGCCCATGGAATGAGCAGTCCCAAGCTAAAGATTACCGCGATCATGTTAGAAAAATAGATCCAGCACAATGCGGGTACGCGCAAGGTGCTGTTGAACCGATAAGCACCGATCATCGTCCCTGTTAAGGATCTATTTCGGACAATCACACGATAAGTGATGCGTGCAATCAAAAAGGCCGGGATAATGGCAATAAACGATATTTGAAATAACACGACCGCGCCTTCACTGTCGTTTACAAAGTACAAAATCAATATCCCAACGCTTCCAATGGCAACTATAAAAATAAGACAAATGCCAAAAGCGATGAAAAAAGCAGAGTAATACCTTCCTGTTGAAAGGTTTATCTTGAATGGCTGTCGACCAAGACGGTTATTGTCAATTACAAACCGCCAACTAAGAAATGTTATGTATGGACCAATGAACCCTAAAGTCAATGGCGCTAGTAACGGAAACAATATATAGATTTTGGCTGCCTCGCCTATTGATTTCGAGTTGAAATTAAAACGTATGTTCCGCCACGAGGAATTGCGCGCATTAAAGACGTATGCTCTCACTACCAACCAAGGGACACAAAGATAAAAAAGGACCAGCAATAAAAGACTGAACATCGGGAAAAACGAAGCACACACGGAATACAAGATCCAAGCTCCAACAACCAACAACCGACCCTTTAGGATTTGTATCGGCAAGGCATGATAATCGAATGCCGAGCCGGCGACTGTGGTGTTCCTATAGAAGTACCTCTTGTTCCTTACCTTCGCCCAGGCCGAGTAAATTCCGAGGGTAACAATCGTCAGCGCCAGGTTAACGATCCAGATCTTAAAATACTCTGCCGCCCTACCGGAAAATCGAAAGGGCATTTCCTCTAGTTCGCCGGCACTCGAATCAACCGCAACAGTTGCCAGTTGATGCCCGCAACCGGTACAGAAGCGGTCTGATGCTTGCACTGGTGATGCACAGCGGGGGCACGCTTGATCATGGATACCCGCTTCAACTGCTGTGCGAGGAACATCGTGTGAGGCAGGCTGTATCCGCTCCTGTAGTGTCGAAGGAAGCCGCACCTTTGTCTGATCCGGTGCTGAAGAATAGGATTCTGGACCAACGGCTGATTTCGGGCTTTGCGTGCTTGGGCCGATAAATCTGCTTAAATCAGAAACCAGTGTGATCCTCGCGTTTCGATCATCGTCCACTGCAATCATCCGGCACAGGCTAATGATCCGTGATGTCAACACCTCGTCCGGCGAGCGACTGAAGGACTCCGCCATTGCGATCAAGTCGAGATCTGACTTTAGAGAACGACGATAAGCGTCCTTCATTGCCTGATTCAAAACATCTTTCAATTCCTGCCGATCCGCTGCCGGATGACGTTCAATCTCGTCCAGAGCCCAATCCTTTAAAAGCTTTCCACTGGTACGAGTGATCTCACCCTCGACAGTGGCGATGCCCATTGCCAGTTGGAGTCCTAATGCGACGGTTTCAAAATCATATGCCACTGTCACCAACCTTCACGATCAAAGGTAGGTAGATTCGCGGAAGCGGTCATTAGATATCCCGAAATCGGTTCACAAATGACACTATGAAAACAGCGAGCATTGTGCCAAACATATAGAGCACCTAATCGCAACAATTCCATGCAGTATTTGATGTCTCTCGTACCGGTTTAGTGTATTTTCTTCTTCTATCAGTCAGGACCATCAATCAATAAACAGCAGCAAGCAAAACGTGGCTGTGCTAATGGTGCATATTAGACAAACTCACAGCAACCATCAAAAGGACATCCATCGGGAGCGTGGCCTATGAGCCAGTGTTTCACGCAGACAGTTTATACAAATCTCTGTGTGCACGAATCCCGGGTGATACCAATCGAACTGAGACTCGGAGTCACAAATTGTGAAAGTTTTACTTACTTTTAAACCGACTATGGACGAATTGTCCATGATACGAGCGGGTCTACCTGAACAGTGTCAAGTGGTTGCCCCTAAGAGTCATGCTGGGATGCTTCGCTTCTCGATAGCACATTCTGATATCGCCGATCTGTGCGTTGGTGTTGAAGCGGCCATTGGCTGGGTGATGCCTGCGGAGACATGGCAGGCACTGCCTGATTTGAAGGCGCTTGCATGGCTGCATGCAGGCACGGACGAACTTGACTACGCGATGCTAAAGCGTCGTGGGGTAAGAGTCGCTAATATTCGTGGCGGAAACAGCATTGCGGTAGCGGAACATGCGATGGGGCTGATTCTTGGTTTGGCTAAGCGACTAATTCAGCGTCATCAGTGGGTACAGGAAAGTCATTGGCAACCTATCTGGCAATCCGAATACGTCGGCACACTCCTTGAAGGAAAAACACTCACGATAGTCGGACTCGGTATGATTGGGACAGCGGTCGCTAAGCGAGCAAAAGCGTTCGACATGCGAGTTGTTGGTGTACGTCGTCATCCAGAATTAGTCTCTGACTATGTCGAAAAATGCTACGGTTCGGAAGAGCTACACAAGGCACTGGCACAAGCTGATATAGCTGTCATTGCTACGCCAATTACTCGAGATACTGTGGGTTTTATAGATGCTACCGCCTTGCAACAAATGAAAAAGAGCGCTCTGTTAGTGAACGTTGCACGCGGCAACCTAATCAATGAAGCTGCACTTTACAGCGCTCTGACAGAGGGCAGATTGGCCGGCTACGCGGCAGACGTATGGTGGACTTACGATGACACTCTGCCCCCAAGCTACCACTTTCCCATTCCATCGCGTACTGGTTTACACAAACTGTCAAATGTGGTCGCAACAGGAGATCAAGCTTCAAATGTCGCTGGTGTCCCGGACAGATTAATTGCTATGGGGACGGAAAGTGTGGCTGCATTCTTTCGGCAACAACCGATGCCCCGAGAAATAGACCTTGACTTGGGTTATTAACCAAGATTTTCCAACAACATCAACATCATCTGGATTGCTGACCAATTTCAACCGTTAGATTTCGCAGCATTACTGGAGAACAGCCACTCGAACTCCTTACGTTTTCCCATCAGCGCAACAAATTTCATAAGCTCTTTATTCGGTTCGCCTTTGGTCAGCAATCCCCTCCAGAAAATCGGATAGGGACCTCCATAGTAGTGATTGATGCAGTCGAAATACTCACTGACGCAATGCCACGCCCGACGGCCACCGAACAGCCCAGCTGTACTTCGTGCAAATCGACCAATATTCCTCACAGCAGTTGAGACAGCTTGATCCCTTCGAGAGGCAACGGTGACTGGTGAGGTGAGCCTGTAACTCGAGCTCATCAAGCCACTCTCGCTGCTTGCAATTTCCGTTCCGCTGAACCTTTCAAATGTCCACGCGTTTCTCGAATCTAGTGCCACCAGCTGTTGGTCGAGTTTAATCAACAGAGCATTCAGTTGGTTCAGTGACCAAAGTCCCGGATGCAATGAGTATCGCCACAGCTCAGTGTTAGGCAACTGCTCTAACGACACTCCGGCCGAATGAACCAATTTGCCGGTTACTTCCCTTCCTTGTCCAGACCCGAACAGACAAATGTTAGCCCCTTGCAAATCCATTATCGTAGTTGGTAAAACGTTATTGAGGATATCCTCGCTGCATCTTCCCATCGGAGGATGATCGTCGAGCACGAGGTAGACCAACTGAAAACCGTTTTCTCTAAGGAGCTCTACAGCATCTAACAAAATTCCTATCCAGTCGGCCCCATCGCGCCGCAACATTAAATCTTTTTGATCACGCGGCTCAGAGAGCCCACAAAGATATATGGCCGGATGTCCACGCCATTGCCTCTCAATTTGCTTTACAGTGAAACGGGCAACGTCCTCATAGCGATCATGCGTTGAGACGAGGATGCAAGTCTTCAGATCACTTAAAATTGTGTGCGTCATTCAATCAGACATATTGTGTTTGGCTGGATTGCCACGAATGTTGATTTGATATTGTCGATAACGCAATCCAATAAGTGCGGGGGACAGTTATCGTATGCGATTGTCGCCTTGTTTACGTTGGCTATTTGTCTTAAGCCGTAACCGTCTATCTTGTACGTAAACCCATTCATAGACATTAGTAGCTAATTCATGACAAACGTCTAACCGTCCT
>CAZAHE010000006.1:0-61375 GCA_964484965.1 uncultured Acidiferrobacteraceae bacterium
GAGGGCAATGAAGTGGCCAGCTCGTACCTTGAGAAATGTTTCAATGCCAATCCATCGTTACCAGCTTTGATGCGCCTGATTCAATTCGACCCGAATGCTGACCCGAGATCCACTTTAGCTCAGCCAGAACTGATCGAACGGATAGCCAGTGAATTAATTGACAGAAATTTTGGATATGCATGCCGCCGATGCGGTTTTCGAGGTCGAGCGATGCATTGGCAGTGCCCCGGCTGTCGTCACTGGAACACGATGTCGCCCCGACAATCGGGTCATAGAGAAACTTGACACCAAACTGTGATAGACCGCACTGACGTTAATGATACTTCCTACGAGGATTCTCAATACGTGCCACTGATTGTGGCAGGTCGAGCGGAAAACGGTTTTCGTTCGAATTATGAGGAATCATGTTATGAGACTTGGAAGTTTATGCGGAGTGTTGTCGGCATGTGTTTTGATGGCGCCGGTTTGGGCCTCCGGGATCAATATCAACATGGCCGATCCAGTGGTGCTCGCCGAGGGGCTCCATGGCGTTGGTCCGCGTTTGGCGGATGCGATCGTCAGCTATCGAGAAAAATACGGCCCCTACGCCAACGCAGAAGCGCTGGCCGATGTCAAAGGTGTCGGCGGATGGGTGGTCGAGGTCAATCGCGATGTTATTGAGACTGAGATTGAGCTCGAAAAACAGGAGCCTGGGTCAGGCACTTCTGCGGAAATGCAGGTCGCGCCAGAGAGGGAAATCAACTGATAGACTAACGCGCTACCGAAAGGGTGCCTGTTTAGGCACCCTTTCTTTTGCCTTCATTGCTGCAAGTGGCAAATGGTTGCAGACAAGGCAGGAGAATATTAGACAATGAACATTGCCATGATCGGGACAGGTTATGTAGGGCTGGTCACCGGCACGTGCCTCGCTGAAGTGGGGAATTCGGTCGTCTGTGTCGATAAGGTTGTTGACAAGGTCGACGATCTGAATGCTGGTCTCATACCGATTATGGAACCGGGCCTTGAGCCCATGGTCGAGTCTAATCGTCGTGCTGGGCGACTAAGTTTCACTACGGATATTAGCGCTGCGGTCAAAGCTAGCGAGGTTATTTTTATAGCTGTTGGCACGCCTGCTGATGACAGTGGCGCGGCGAATCGAGAATTTGTGCTAGCCGCTGCGCAGTCGATCGGTGAGGCAATGACAATGTCTAAGATTGTTGTCACCAAGTCAACGGTGCCCGTTGGCACTGCACAGGCAGTGAAACGCACGATTACCGACGAACTTCGAAAACGCGCCCTGTCGATTGACTTCGATGTGGTTTCAAATCCAGAGTTCCTCAAAGAAGGTTCGGCGATCGACGACTTTCAAAAACCCGATAGGATAGTGGTCGGCGCAGAAACAAACGAAGCGATCGAAAAGATGCGGGAACTCTATAGACCGTTCAATCGCAATCGAGACCGTGTGATCGCGATGGATATTATTTCTTCCGAACTGACCAAATATGCTGCCAATGCGATGTTAGCGTCACGTATATCTTTCATGAATGAAATGGCGAATATTGCGGAGCGAGTAGGTGCAGATATCGAGAATGTCCGCCGTGGTATCGGGTCTGATCCCCGCATTGGTCATCACTTTATCTACCCTGGGTGCGGTTATGGAGGGTCCTGTTTTCCCAAAGATATTTCAGCACTGGCTCGCACGGCTCAGTCGTGGGATTATGATACGCCGCTGCTGGATGCGATTCAGGCGGTTAATCAACGACAGAAGCTGATTTTGGCCAGCAAGATCACCCGCCGTTTCGGCGATTGTTTGGAGGGACGCCGTTTTGCCATATGGGGTTTGGCATTCAAGCCGGATACGGACGATATGCGTGAGGCGCCCAGTGATTCCACTATCCGTGCGTTGTGCGGGAGTGGCGCCCAGGTTGTCGCATACGATCCAATCGCACGACGTCAGGCAGAGCGTCAACTCAGCGACGTTGAAGGTCTCAGTTTCGTCGATGATGCCTATGCCGCTTTGCAAGGCGCTCATGCACTTTTGGTATTGACTGAATCAAGAGAATTTAGGAGCCCTGACTTGTTGCGTATAGGAGCACTTCTCGAGGAAAGGATTATTTTTGACGGTCGAAATGTATTTGATCTAGACAGTGTGGAAAGCCATGGGTTTGAGTATTTTGGAATTGGCAGAGGGGCAGCCAATACATCGCTATTCGCCTTGCCTGTCAGTTGAAAGATGGACCGTCTTGATAATGATGTGGGGCAGAGGATGTTCTTGAGCGACCTGGCCCGCTCATCTCGAATTCTGGTGGTGGGAGATCTGATGCTTGACCGTTACTGGTTTGGGGAAGTCAATCGCATCTCACCAGAGGCACCTGTGCCTGTCTTTTCTGCGACCGACACGGATGTTCGTGCCGGGGGAGCCGCCAACGTCGCCATGAATCTAGCGGCCTTGCAAACGCAAGCAAGCCTGTTGTCGGTGATTGGAGATGATGAAGCTGGGCGAAGCGCAGCGGATATTCTCGGCAACGGTGGTGTGAACAGGCACCTGCACGTTGATCAGGAAATGAAAACTACGGAGAAACTGCGCATCATATCGCGCCAACAACAATTGCTTCGTGTTGATTTCGAACAAAACCCGAGCGCAGCGATATTGCAACGTTGTGCATTGGATTATCAAGAACTCATCAACGACATCGACGTCGTGGTGTTATCAGATTATGGCAAAGGTGGTTTAGCACAGGTGCAAACGATGATCGAAATGGCACGTCAGCGTGGGATACCGGTTGTGGTAGATCCGAAGGGGGATAATTACCGTTGCTACCGGGGAGCTACAGTGGTGACGCCTAACCTCAAGGAGTTTCTATCTGTCGTTGGGCCGTGGGATTCGGAAGAAGAATTGATCACGAAGGCCCAGTTGTTGATGGAAGAGCACGAACTTGAACATTTGCTGGTTACTCGTGGCGCAGATGGTATGACCTTATTGACAGGCGCAGACGCACCACTGTCCGTGCAAGCGAGAAGTCAGGAGGTCTATGACGTCACAGGTGCTGGCGATACGGTCGTGGCTGTGGTCGCTATCGGTATCGCCTGTGCGGCGCAATGGACCGAAATACTGATGCTGGCAAACGCGGCGGCAGGCGTCGTCGTCGGTAAATTAGGTACCGCTGTGACGACGCCCCAAGAAATTAACGCATTTATCAACGTCGCCTAGATTGATGATTATTGTTACCGGGGGCGCTGGGTTTATCGGTAGTAATCTGGTGCGTGGCCTGAACAATCGTGGCTGTGACGAAATACTCTTGGTTGACGGTTTAGAGGATGTCGCCCAGGTTGCAAACCTCGCAGATCTGGCAATTAGCGACTACATGGATAAAGACGACTTTCGGCGGGCCCTTTGTAGGTCGAGTCTCCCTAATGGCATCGACATGGTCTACCATCAAGGCGCATGTTCAGACACGATGGTAAGCGATGGGCGTTATGTAATGGATAACAATTATTCATACTCTCGGGATTTGCTTGAATGGTGTCTCGCCCACAATGTGCCATTGGTGTATGCGTCGTCTGCTGCAGTTTACGGTGGCGGCGAGTGCTTTAATGAGGAGCCTGGTAGCGAATCACCGATTAATGCTTATGCGTACTCCAAATATTTGTTTGATAACTACGCGCGCAAGGCGATTGCCCATGCAACGAGTCCCGTCATTGGCTTGCGCTATTTCAACGTTTACGGTCCTGGCGAAGCGCACAAGGGTCGTATGGCGTCTATGGCGTGGCATTTGTATCAGCAATTTGACAAGCATCAGAAGGTCCGGTTGTTCTCGGGCAGCGGCGGTTATGGTGACGGTGAGCAACGTCGGGATTTTGTCACGGTGCACGATGTAGTTAGCGTCAATCTGTTTTTCTACGAGCAAAGCGCCATCAGTGGCATTTACAATGTGGGTACCGGCGAGAGTCGCAGTTTCAATGACCTGGCACTGGCAGTAATTAATGCATGTTCAGAGTTGAATAACCAATCCCCCGTCGACCTAAGTGAGGCACACACTCGCGGATGGATCGAATACTTTGAGATGCCTCGACAATTGGATTCGCGCTACCAAAGCTTTACTCAGGCTGATATTACGCGTCTTTGTGAACACGGCTACACTCGGCCATTTACATCGCTGGAGCAGGGCGCACGAGAGTATATTGCACATCTTGAAGGCGTATTTTGAATTGTTACAACCAGGTCGAATACATGAAGCAATACGCTGCCGTATTACTGGACATGGTTATTAACCGAGTGTTGTTGAAGGGTCTTTGATGAGTGTGGAATTGGTCAGGACAGGAACGGTTCTGGTGACCGGAGGTGCAGGTTTTATAGGGTCTGCATTGATCCGCCGATTATTAGCCGATACTGAATATCGCGTGGTGAACATTGACGCATTGACTTACGCGGGCCACCTGGCCACCGTTGCTGATGTATCACAAAATCCACGATATCAGTTTGCCGAACTTAACATAACCGATGCTTCTGGAGTCAATCATCTGTTCACGCAGTATCGGCCGATAGCATTAGTGCACCTTGCAGCTGAGTCTCATGTCGATCGTTCTATTGATGGACCTGAGGCATTTATCAATTCAAACGTCATTGGAACTTATACCTTGCTGGAAGCGGCTCGGCGTTACGTCTCAGATTCCGACAACTATTTAAAGGATAGTTTTCGTTTCCATCATGTTTCAACTGATGAAGTATTTGGCTCTCTCGGTCGGGAAGGCAAGTTTACTGAGGAGTCTCCTTATCAACCCAATTCTCCTTATTCGGCAAGTAAAGCTGCGTCTGATCATCTGGTTCGCGCATGGGGTGAAACCTATGGGATAACAACCCTAGTATCAAATTGTTCTAATAATTACGGCCCATATCAATATCCAGAAAAGCTGATTCCTGTGATTGTTCACAAAGCATTAACTGGCAAACCGATACCGGTCTACGGCAAAGGAGACAACGTTCGAGACTGGTTGTTTGTAGATGATCATGCGCGGGCACTGGTGGCAATTTTGCAGCGTGGCGTTCCTGGCCGCACCTATAATGTAGGTGGCAATGCCGAACGCTCCAACCTGGAGGTCGTGCACCAGGTATGTAATGTGCTTGACGACATTCGACCGTGGAATAGAGGTACAAGTTATGCGGACCTTATTGATTTCGTGACTGACCGGCCCGGGCATGATTATCGTTATTCTATTGATAACTCGAGAATCGTTTCAGAACTTGACTGGCAACCCGTGGAAACATTCGCTAGCGGGATGCGTAAGACGGTCGAGTGGTATGTTCGAGATTATGACAGTGACCCAACGACAGGGTGGGCCGCACAGGTCTTGAAAGGTTCCAAGTCCCTGACGCGTCTTGGTCTGGGAGGCTTGCGATGAGAGGACTACTCCTTGCGGGAGGAGCGGGTACGCGCCTTTCACCTTTGACAAGAGTCGTATCGAAGCAGTTGTTGCCGGTTTATGACAAGCCGATGATCTATTATCCGCTGTCGGTTCTAATGCTCGCGGGTATTCGCGATATCCTCGTAATTTCAACACCTCAAGATACGCCAAGTTACGAACGATTATTATCTGACGGAAATCAATGGGGCATTAATATTTCCTATGCGATTCAACCGGCACCAGAGGGTATTGCCCAGGCTTTTGTCCTGGGCGCCGAATTTATTGGTTCGGCCACTTGTGCGCTGGTGCTCGGCGATAATATTTTTTACGGTGCCAACCTCCCGGCTGTTCTGCGTAAAGCGGCAACCTTAAAAAAGGGGGGGCGGGTATTCGCCTATCGCGTCAACGATCCCGAGCGTTATGGTGTTGCCACCTTTGACGAGACGGGCATGGTAATCGATCTCGAAGAGAAACCTCAGAAACCGAAGTCACATCATGCGGTTACCGGTTTGTACTTTTATGATAACGAAGTCGTAGATATTGCCCGTTCGCTCACGCCATCGGCACGTGGAGAGCTAGAAATCACCGATGTCAATAAACGTTATCTCGAACAGGGCGAACTTCGTGCAGAGGTGCTTGGGAGAGGCATGGCATGGCTTGATACCGGAACACATGATTCGTTATTGCAGGCCTCAAACTTTATCGCAAGCATACAAAGTCGCCAAGGTCTGATGGTGGCTTGCCCGGAAGAGATCGCGTTTCACATGGACTATATTGATCGTGAGCAAATGAGTGCATTGATCAGCACCATGGGCGATACCGAATATGCCGAGTATCTTCGCAAACTCTAAAAGTTTAGGATAGATGAACACTGAAACCATGGTCGATGGCGGTACCAATCGGTGCCCCGTCATCGTGGGGCTGTCTTGAGGTGAAAATGGTTCGCCAGCGATCGAGAAGGTTGGTCGGCCCTGGGACGATCTTCAATAGCCTTCACAGCCATTGGCCATTGGTATATGCGCTCACTCGGCGGTCTGTGTTGACTCGCTATCGAGGTGCTTTTCTTGGTTTGTTCTGGTCGTTAGCGACACCTTTAATACGATTGGCGGTCTATACGTTTGTGTTTGGAACCGTGATTGGCGTTCGATGGCCAAACCAGGAAGGCGGTACATTGGATTTCGCTGCTTTGTTGTTCGCTGGATTGATATGCCATTCTTTTGTAGCCGAGATCATGACGCAGTCAGGCAACTTGCTGTTGACGAATCGGCAGTACGTGAAGAAAGTCATTTTCCCACTAGAAAGCCTGCCGTGGGTGGTGGTTCTTGCAGCAATCTTTCAACTAGCAATGAGCACGATAGTTTTGATTGCTTACGTATTGTTTTTGGATAGAGAACTCTCATGGACAGTAGTGTTCTTGCCACTGCTATTTGCAGCGTTGGCATTGATGATGTTGGCAGCCGCGTGGATGATCTCTGCGACAGCTGTTTTCGTGCGTGATATAACTCAAGTAATCGAACTGATGACGATGGTACTGCTGTTTTTGAGCCCGGTCTTTTTTCCAATTTCGGCGCTGCCGGATGCATTGCAACCGTTCATATACCTAAATCCGATCACCTTTATCGTCGAACAAGTCCGAGTTGTGCTGCTTTTGGGAGAGATGCCAGACTTTTTTGGTCTTGGAATCTACGCGATGATTGCTTTTTTTATTTGTTGGTTGTCAGTGTCTTGGTTTCGCCACCTGCGGCCTGGGTTTTCCGATGTCATCTAATCTCGCCCTGTTGGTGTCCAACGTAGAAAAATCGTATCGTCTTTACCGGCGACCGGTTGATCGAGTTTTTGAAGCCTTGGCTCTTTCCAAGAGACTGTTTCATACGGAGTTTCGAGCCCTCGACGGGATTGGTTTCGAGATAGAGAGGGGTGAGACGGTGGGTTTAATCGGACCTAACGGCTCCGGTAAGTCAACCTTGCTTGAGATTCTGTGTGGTACTTTGACACCGACGCGCGGAACTGTGGAAGTGTTTGGAACGATTGGTGGCTTGCTTGAATTGGGTGCTGGATTTAATCCGGAATTTACCGGCCGAGAGAACGTTTATCTCAATGCAACAATCTTTGGCCTATCGAAAAATTCGATAGATGAAAAGATAGATGATATACAAGCATTTGCCGATATCGGCGACTTTATCGATCGCCCCGTAAAGACGTATTCGAACGGGATGTACGTGCGCCTCGCGTTTGCTGCCATGATTGGCGTAGACCCTGACATATTGGTGATCGACGAGGCACTTTCTGTTGGTGACGTGCGATTTCAACGCAAATGTTATCGACACTTTCAGCACCTGCAGAGCAAGGGCACAACAATACTGTTTGTTACACACGCCGTGGAATTGATCCGGACCCACTGTACCCGGGCGATACAACTCGACAAAGGCAGGATTGTTTCTATAGGGTCACCAAAGATTGTTGTGCAGTCCTACCTGGAATCTATGTTTTTGCCGACGGAAGAAGATCACTCGGCCAAAGGTTTAATTAATACAGATAACAAAAAGGATACGAACATTGCGGCGCAATTGAAAAATCCCACCTACAATCCAGCGGAATATCGTTGGGGAGATGGTCGCGCGAGAATCGTTGAGTATTCAATTACATCAAATGGAAACGAAGAACCGACGGTGTTTATGCCAGGAGCACTAGTTGAAATTCGGGCACGGATAGAGTTTTACGATGCGCTGAAAGATGTCATCTATGGTGTCACCTTGAGGACGCTGGATGGGGCCACAGTCTTTGGCTCGAATACGCGCAATCGAAACATCATCACAAAGGAGCGTTCTGCTGGAGACTCCGCAGAGTTGCACTTTTGTTTTCAACTCAACGTACTACCTGGCGATTACTTTGTTTCGCTGGGTGTCGCGTTGGATGATGATCAGTTCGATCAAGTTGCGATTGACAGGCGCTACGATTTGATGCATATCAAAGTAGTTGGAGATGGTCAGGATTTTGGCTTGGCTGATCTGCAGATGAGTATTGCAGAAACCGTCTAAACCTCTAAGAGATGATGACACTAGTTAAGTGTGACACAGTAGGGGAATGCTTACTCGTGATCGTGCTGGTGACCAAAATCTGAAGATTTTCTTCCGATTCGCATTTGGTGAAATTTTGCAACCGGATCGAGCCGGTAAAGACAAATTCCGATGGCCATATAAAGATCTCTGTTGCCGGTTGTTTTTTTAACGAATTTTGCATTAAGCCAGTTTCGCCCTAAAAAAACGCAATCCCGAAGCCGGCCGGAGTAGGCCTGCAGTTGTCGTTCGGTCCTATTATTTTGTAAGTTGTTTTTGAATCGAAGTAGGAGCGTCGCACTAAACAAGTCTAAAGCTCTATACTGATTCTTGTATATATCTACAAAAAACTGTCGATACTTTTGCAGTGTTTGAATCACTTGGTTACTAACAACGCGACCTAATGCGGTAACCGTTGCGTAAAGAAAGTGGACCCTTTCCCGCACTGTGATCACGAATTTCCCTCTATTAAAACTCGTTGTTTGGGCGCTGGTGTATGTAACTCCAGATTTGACTAAATCAAGCTCGACTTTCCCCCATGTTGATTTAGCCAGGCTTTTGATCGAAAAACGTCTCAAATGGGCGCGTTTGAAGGGTGTATGGCCGATAATGTTGTGGTCATGTTGCCTATAGTCATAGAGAGGTTTAGGCAGGTATTTGATGGGCCCGGATAAAAACGCAACTTACGCAATCCAATGGTCGAGATAGGCATCACTTATCCGATCAGGAAAGGGTAGTATTTTTTTTAATAGGTCTCTGCGAAAAATACTTGCAGCGCCTGTGATGCTATTGGCTGATAAAAGGACATGCAGGTTGGTGTAATTGTTCTTGCGTGATGTCCAGTAGCTATTCGACAGTATTTGTCCCGTCGAATCGATCAAACGCATATCGCTATAGACAAGACTGGTGTCTGTGGTGAACGAATTAATAAGGCACTCGAGCTTATCTGCAGACCACACGTCATCCTGGTCGCAGAGGGCTATGTAACTGGCGTTTGCCGGGACATAGGTAAGTGCGCGTTCAAAGTTTTTATAAAACCCCAAGTTATTGTCGTGACAGCGCAGTTCGAATCTTGTATCGAGCCTACAGATATCGTGAAGAAAATCGATCGTCTCGTTGTTAGAGCCATCGTCACAAATTATGCACGACCAGCTCTCAAGAGTTTGATTTAACAGGGATTCTATTTGCGCCTGAAAATAATCGTAATTCGGGTTGTAACTTGCGAGACATATAGCTACCAGTGGCTGCGAGGACGATTTATGAGTAAGTTTGTCGTTTTCGCTAGCGTCTCTATCATCAATTAAAGAGCTGCAAATGAAACCAGTTTGAACGTAGCCGTTTTTATACACCGCTTTATAGGAGAACTCATATTGTTGCCGGGCATCCAGCTTATCGAACAAGAATAGTCCCCAAAATCCTACATAAAGAGTTGTTAAACGATCGTTTGGCGCGCTCGCTATTAGGTCGTCTCGCCGTTCGTTCAGATGACGAATTTTCTGCCAGGAATTACCAAAACCTACTTCGAGAGACACTAGTGCCGTCGGTGGGTCGATGGTGTATCCGGAAAAGATGAGAGCTGACCCTGCACCGATGGAGATTTCAGGGCCAGGAAAATTTTCAAAATAAAGCGCTCCGCTCATACAGTGTCGCTGAGATATGTGTCCGGGTTAACCGGAATCCGGGTCACATGCATCCCGATAAAAACGACGTCCGGCATGTCCAACTTCAAAACGTTCAGTAGTGAGAGATAAATTAACGTTATAGAACGGATCACCTTGATGTAGTATTTTCCGGTGGCGCAGTTCAAAACGAGATTTTTCTTCGAAAAAACGAAGCGCCTTATCAGTTGCTGTGTCATAACCTCGACTTGCTGATTCGTGATGGTACGCCTGTGCATATGGTGTAAACACGTTGCTATAGCCTTCTTCAAGAGCTCGCAGGCAGAAGTCGACGTCATTGCAAGCAACAGCAAAACTCGAATCAAACCCATTCAGATGATCAAATACGTCTCGCTTAAACATCATAAAGGCGCCTGTGACGGCACTAATATTTTGAATAATGCTTGCTCTATTGAAATAGCCGTCATCGCTGCTGTGCCGCCCTTTGTGCGCGTGTCCAGCATAGCCATTCGTGCCGACAATAATGCCGGCATGTTGAATCGTGTTGTTTGGGTAGTAGAGTTTGCCCCCTACAACACCAATTTCATGTCGTTGAGAGTGTTCTAAAAGAGCATCAATCCACTGCCAGTTGATTATTTCAGTGTCGTTATTAAGCAGGACAATTTGCCCGCCAGATGCATTTGCGACCCCGAAATTAACCAGGCTTGAGAAGTTGAAGGGAATATTTTGTTCTACAAATCGAAATTTTGGGTTGTGTTCGGCGATATCCTGCATCAAGGAGAAAGTATGTGGGGAATCACTATTGTTGGAAATACCGATTACTTCGTAGTGGCTGTGCGCCGTCCGTTCGGAGATAGCCGCTAGGCATTTTTTTAATAACTCCGACTGATCTTTGAAAGGTACGATGATCGAAACGAGTTCGTCTGTATGCCGACGGCGTACCCGAAAAAAATGTTTGTGACCGGCATATTCAACGTCGCCATTGATTTTCCTGCGCCGTAGTGTGTCGGCAAGTGCATTTTTGGCACCAATTTCGGCGGCCGGTTTTATGTCAGGATTGAGGCTGGTCGAGCCGGCAGATTTTCGCCAGTGGTATAGGACCTTTGGTATATGGTGAACGGCTCGGTTGGGATCATCGGTCAAGCGCAGGAGGAAATCATA
Source organism: uncultured Acidiferrobacteraceae bacterium (assembly GCA_964484965.1). Taxonomy (GTDB): domain Bacteria; phylum Pseudomonadota; class Gammaproteobacteria; order Arenicellales; family UBA868; genus UBA11791. The sequence continues at coordinate 11,219 of CAZAHE010000006.1, forward strand.
GTCTTGAGCACCATCGTATTCCTTTCTAAAGCCCCCGAGTTCAATGCAGAGTTCACGTCGAACGGCGGTCAAATGCGTTATATAGTTATGTGACAACAGCAGGTCCGGTGAGTAGTCCGGCTTGAAATGCGGCTGACTGAAGGTGCCGTCTATTTCGATAAAATCTTCGTCAGAATAGATGACGTCTGGATGCGAGTCGTTAATAGCGCGGACCACTTCCGAGAGTGCATGTTTTGATAGAAGGTCATCATGGTCCATCAGTACAACGTACTCGCCCTGAGCCATGCGCAGGGCCTCGTTCGTAGCCCCGGAGATATTTTGTCTTTCACTTAGATATCTTGTTCGAATTGTTGGGCTCGAAAAGTCGTCAATCAGTCGCTGTATCGCATCGTCATCTGAATTGTCATTGACGATACACAGTTCCCAGTTGTGGTAAGACTGCGTCTTTATCGATTGAATAGCCGCCCTTAGCCAGGCGATATTCGTATTAAAGACGGGCATGAGCACGCTGATCAGGGGTGCGCGTTGTAGTTGTCCGGCCGTGGACAGATATTCTCTACCAAAAAGGTCAGATTCTTCCTGGTTCTGGATTGCAATCGAGGCTGAACCATTCGGTGAACCGGTCGGCGGATGTAAAGGATTGGATGGCTGCATCACAGCGTCCTTGGCCTTAGTCAACGCAGATTCCGGGGCTGGGGCTTTCAATGCACGATGCTTGAACAGAAAGCTCGGCAAACGTTTTTTGACAGATGTTGCTGCCCGCATAACTCTGGAATTAGTCAAACGGGTGATGTCTCGACGGAGTGTTTGATTCGTCGATTCGAGCTTCTCTGCGCTGCGAATCAGTTGGCCGTATTTTTCAAGTATGGCTCCTTGTATAAGGCGAAATTCTGCACTACGTATCCAGTCCATCTCGATGATGACCTGGATCTCCTGCTCAGCTTGTTGTGGTTGCTGCGCTGGAACAATCCATTCAAGAGATGCGTCGTTGTCCAGTGTTACGAATATGTCGCGCTCGTGGTCTGTCGAATAAATCAGCCCAGAAAGGGTGGCATAGTGTGCGATGTCCTGCCCAGAGCGTAGCCGATGCACTTCATCATCTTTATCTTGGCATTTGACCTTTGTACTGATCGAAAAGAGCCTGAAGTAGCCTTCTCCTGGCCCTGGATGAAAACGCAACGAGACCGGAAACAAGGTGCCGTTTGGAAGATCAAACGCGACCTCCTGCCGTTCGATGCCCATAGAGACCAATTTGAGGGCAGAGTGATCGGGTGAAAAAGACGCACCAGGTGTGCACCACAGTAATCGCACAGGGTGTGTTGTTGTGTGAAGGTGCTGATCAAGAAAGTCTGTTGTAGTAAGGCCATATCTTTCATGACAGATAGTTTTTTGAATGGATTCTTCCCAGTGGATGAAGGTAGATAGTGATTCGTCATTCTCAATGCCCAGTTCACGAAAGCATTGGTGAATGAATTGACCGACGGTGAGTCCGGGAGAGTTATTCAGAATTTTTAAAAACAGGGTCTGATGATTTTGTATGAAGTAAAAAAGTCCGCGAAACAAAATGAACTCAGTGGAGATAGGAAAAGTTGTCTCCCATTCTTGGTCGATAAAAGTAAACGTATTGTCGTCTTGTACAAGAATGTTAGTTGGAGTTAAGTCAACAATTTTCTCAAGCGTGTGTCCACCAGCAATCAAGTTCGTTAGGTATGTGTAATATTCACGAGCCAGGTCAATGAATGACTCGCGTGACGGCGAGATTCGAAGGCGCTGTGCCCAACTGCATGAAAGAGGCACGCCAGGGCTAAAAGGAGACTCACCCATGACATGAAGGACCGGCAGGTTAGACGTTTTTGGCGATTTCTCTACTAGTGGTAGCTTGCTAACGATATTATTTGAGCGTGATTTACGAGTAATAGTTCTGAACTCTAGTTTTCTAGAGAGCCCTGATACGTGCACGAAATCTTGGTCTACGACATTGCGGAGCGAGGACTCCTGTTGTGCTGCGACAATCAGAAAGGAGTTAGAAAAATCACCTAACACACCTGTTTGCTGAAACGATGCCCAGATTGGTGCTTCCGGGGTATTCGCCATCAAGTTGTGATAATCCGTAGAAACGGCATCAGGTAGTTGTGACCAGGCTGAGGGCTGACCGGCAACGAAACGATCGGCAAGAATTTGTTGCGGAAGTTTGTAGTCCGGAAAGGGATAGAGAAACTCGTGACAAAAGCCGTGTTCAGCCAATAGGGTTTCCCATTCCCGTTTCGAATAGGTCTTGATGCCGGAGAAGTTGGGGTAGTTGTGAATGCCTTCATATGGGCGGCCGTAATGATCTTCTCCCGCACCAAGGACATATTTGAGACCCAGCCGGTTTTCGATGGCAATAACGATGACACCGCCGGGGCTGAGAGAACGTTTCGCAGAATCGAGTAGTGACGATATCGCCTGTTCCGCGTTGGGCAAGTTTGGGGCAAATTTGCTGGCGTATTCCAAGACGCCAATGAAACAGATTAAGTCGTAGGCATTCGGTGGAAGTGTAATGTCGAATACGTTAACACCATAGACAGCAACGTTTTGCAAGCCGGCACAACGAGCCTTGGCGATTTCCGCTCGTTGGTAACTTCCCTCGATGGCATCGACTTGCAGTTTGAGTTCACCCAGATAACGAGTGATCGCTCCGCATCCGGCACCGATCTCAAGTGCCGATGTCCGGTCTTTTAGACAGAGGGCGCGCAGAAGGTTCGAGCGTAACGGAGAAAAGTGATATTCCGAAGTCCAGTCGCGAATCCGGCTGGCAAGTTCATTTGATAAGGACGATCGATCTGCAACCGTGGCGACTGTTCGTGCTAGATACAGCTGATTGTCGTCACCATCAGAATAGTCAAATTCGAACTGTTGGCGAGTGGTCCAGATTCCGGAGTGGGATCGCTGCAGCGAGTTGGTGCGCGCAAGGTATGGGATGGGCTTCATCGTGATGCGCCAGTGGTGCTATTAGATCAATGCGCAATTAAGGTATTGATATATTGTACAATTAAGTGCTTGGGTTCGCTTTGTTGACTGGGGAATGAGCGCCCGTATCGGGGGTCCCCAAATCAGAATCAGACCCCAGAATTCTCTCGAGAGGTGGTGTGGCCGGGATTCAGCCAAACATGAGTCGTCGGGACGAGCGTATTGGAGTTATCGTCGTTAACTGGAACTCTGGTGATTTCCTCGAACCGTGTCTTCGATCCATTGCGCGGCAGAGCCTTCAGCCGGCGCGTGTAATGATTGTCGATAACGCGAGCACGGATCGGTCATTGGCCGGGTTGTCTGAAAAATTTCCGCACTATGAAGTGTTGCGCCAAACCGTCAATCATGGATTTGCCGGTGGCAATAATGTTGCGCTTCAAAAACTTATCGACGTAGATTGGGTCGCACTATTGAATCCCGATGCGGTTGCTCGACCAGATTGGCTGGAGAAGCTGGTCGCAGCGACAAGGCAGTATCCTACAACACCGGCATTTGGATCGAAAATGCTGCGTCCAAATAGCAGTATTTTGGATGGCACTGGAGATGTTTATCACGTGTCAGGTCTTGCATGGAGGCGGGACCACGGCGTCGACGACTCTCACGTCGGCCGAGAAAGTGAAGAAATCTTCTCGCCATGCGGCGCGTCGGCATTTTACAAGCGGACCCTATTAAATCAGCTGGGGGGGTTTGACCCGCGCTTTTTCTGCTACATGGAAGATGTCGATCTGGGGTTTCGGCTGCGCTTGCTTGGCCATCGGGCTCGTTATGCTCCCGATGCGATTGTCGAGCATGAGGGATCAGGAATTACTGGCCAGCGAAGTAATTTTTCGGTGTATTACGGTCACCGAAACCTGATATGGACATTCTTTAAAAACATGCCGGCATCAATGCTCTACCGTTACCTATTATTTCACTTACTGGTAAATATGGCCGGGGTCGTACGTTATACGCGGTTAGGCCAGGGCCGAGTTGTTTTAAAAGCAAAAAGGGACGCACTACGTCATTTGCCGGCGGTGCTTGCGACCCGTCGGCAGATTCAGTCGAATCGCGTCGTTTCAATTCCTGAGCTTGTTCGCTCAATGTCAACGCGGATGTCAGACTTGTTTCAACGTCAAGGTTCGGCCAGTGGCTGATATCGCTGCTGTCATCGTCAACTACAACAGTGGCATGTTTTTAAGAAAGTGCGTCGAGAGTCTTCAGCTCTCGGATACAGATATCGATATTATTATTGTCGACAATGACTCCAGCGATGATAGCGCCGAGTTCCTGATGCGATCAGACTCGAAGCGGGTATGCCGCATTGTTTTCAACAAAACAAATCGGGGTTTTTCAGCAGCGGTCAATCAAGGGGTCAGAGCGACGTCAGCAACATATGTTTTGCTGATTAATCCCGATTGCGTGGTCCAGTCGCATACCGTATCCAATCTGAAGTCTGTGCTCCAGAAGGAGAAATGTGGCGCCGTTGGCGGGCTGGTCTTTGGTTTTGACGGCAAAGAGCAGGCCGGTTGTCGACGCCATGACCCTTCATTTAGCCGTAGTGTCGGAAAGCTCTCCGGAACGGTTGGGGCCCGTCTGGGTTTCAGTGGTGTAGATCAAACAGCCGAACGTTTGCCCCTTTCACCGATAGAAGTTGATGCTGTGTCTGGAGCATTCATGCTGGTCGATCGGATTGCTTTTGATACTGTTGGTGGAATGGATGAAGGTTACTTCCTTCATTTCGAAGATCTCGATTTGTGTAGGCGCCTGCGTGCCGTTGGTGCGCGAGTTGTTTTCGTCCCGGGAGTCTCAGTGTTTCACCGGCAGGGTGCATCAAGTCAGTTGCGGCCTCTAAAAACTGAGTGGCATAAACATCTTGGAATGTGCCGATATTGGTTAAAATTTTCCAGGATGCCCCGCTTTCTTAATTGGGGCTTTAATGTTCTGGTTGGAGTTCATTTCGTATATCGGGCGATTCACTGGGCAGTGGGGCGTTGTTTTCGTCTGTGGAGTACTAAACAGCGGGTGCTAACTTCAATAGGTGATACTGGGAATTTGGGGGTTGTTGTTTTTGGTCCCCGTACTGATGTCGGTGAGTACGTTGTACCGCGTCTTCGAGCGCTTGGCCTACGCGTGGCGCTGATCAGTCGCCGCCCACATCACATGGCAGTTGGTCGTGATGTGGCAGTATTGCACCCCGAATACCTCAATAAAGTGCCAAAATCAGATCTGTTGATAGCGGATAGCATGATTTGTGCCATGCCGATCTGGCAACTACCCCAATACGAGGCAGTTTTGCGGGAATGTAATATTAAACGCCTCGTTGCGTTTAGTTCGACAAGCATTCGTACCAAGGCGAACAGCACCAACCTTTCGGAACGGGAGACCGTACAGCGCCTGATAGACGGCGAGCGCTGGTTAAAAGCATTTGCGGAAGAAGGAGGTATCGATTGCCTGATAGTTCGTCCGACGATGATCTACGGTGGTCGATTCAACCAAAGTATCCGTCGGATACAAGGTTTTATTCGTCGATGGCGTCTGGTTCCTTTTGATATTGAAGCTGGTGGTTTTCGACAGCCGATCCATGCAGATGACCTGTCACAATTGGCAGCATGCTGGATCAACAGCGGAACCAAGGGTGTCCGGCTCGTCAGTGTTGGGGGCCGCGATGTATTATCCAATCGCAGCTTAGTTAATGCGCTGTTTCAATCAGTGGGTCGGCATTGGCAAATACTTCCTTTCTCATCGCGGGCCTTGCGAGTCGTTCTCCATATCGCTTTCCGTTGTAGCGGTGGCTTGACACCGTCAGCCACAATTATTGATCGACTGGGTGCTGATCTTTCTCAGTCGAACGAAGAAGCGATCAAAGAGTTGGCGTTTGTGCCGCGACCATTCCTACCGTAGAAGAATTGGATGAAACTTGTGGAGCTGTTAATTGGCTGGTTGGTGATGCTGATTGCAGGTGGGGCGACGTATTTTGTGCTCTGGGGGCTTTTGGTTCGCGGCCCTGGACTGTTGCCCGTTGCCGAACCAAATGAAAGAAGTCTTCATACGGTGCCGATTCCTCGCGGTGGTGGACTCTCAATTGCGCTGATTACTATTCTTGTTTGGCTTGCGCTGATTTTTGTGACTGACCATTTAGACAAAGTTCACGGCATATTGCTGGTCGGGTTTTTTGTTATTACGGTGGTCGGATTGGTAGATGATCGTCGTTCGATCCCTGCTTTTGGCCGTCTTATCGTAGAAGGCTCTATTGCTTTCCTGGTAGCGATGATCGTTTTTGTCACCTCCCAGGATGGGGAGTCAGTATTAATCGTTAGCGCTCTGGTAGTGGACGTGCCACTATGGCTGGCAATCACATTGGCGTCGCTCGGCATTGTATGGTTGACGAACGTGTTTAATTTTATGGATGGCTCGGATGGAATGGTGTCTGGCCCAAGCATGGTTGCCGCATTGTTTCTATCTGCGTGGTTCTACTGTATTGATGATACGATGTTTTTCTGGCTGAACCTGGCCGTGGCTGGCAGTTGCGGCGGTTTCCTTGTCTTGAACTGGTCACCGGCACGAGTGTTTCTCGGTGATGCTGGGAGTCTTTCGCTCGGTTATTATTTCGCAGTGATGGCTCTGATTGGAATTGTTAAACACGATCTCCCGATTATGGCATTTGTCTTTCTTTACGGCCTTTTCCTCGCCGATACTACGGTCACGCTGGTCCGTCGAATGGTGGCCGGAAAGCCCTGGTGGCAAGCGCATACGGAGCATTTTTATCAGCGTGCTATCCGTAACGGGTTCAGTCACCGGCGGGTTGCAACAGTAACGATACTACTAACGCTTTTGTGTGGACTGACGGCTTCGGTTGAGGTATTCGATCTGCTAATTCAGCCGCTACCAGCATTGGGATTCGTTATATTGCTGGTCGTTGCAGGCCAGTTGTCACGACGCGAACAGCGCGGATGAATGAACACAATAATTAGAAATGATTGTTTGATAAGGGGCAGCGATGTTTAACGTCCGGTTGAGTCACCTTATGGCGCGGCGCTTCGTACTGATGCATGACGCCATCATGGTGCTGATCGCATGGCTCGCGGCGTACTGGATGCGCTTCGATTTCCAATTCGACCAGATACCTCCATCGTTCTGGTCAGCCGCAATCGATTCCTTGTCGCTGGTTTGCTTGCTCCAGATCGCCGCCCTGATCCTAGTTAGTGCACATCTGGGAGCGTGGAGAAGAACTTCTACACACGCTATTCTGACCGTGATTCAAGGGGTTTTTATCGGCACTGCTGCTATTGCCGCAATGCTTTTCTTACTGACTCGTTTAGATGGCGTTCCGCGGTCAGTGTTGCCCATGTATGCGCTTCTGTTAACCGGCCTCCTGTGTGGGTCAAGGATGCTGTATCGCTTGGTCAGGGAACGGCAAAATGCAATGGTCGGTGATAAGCGGGTACTGGTGGTGGGTGCCGGGGCGGCCGGCGACATGCTGGTGCGTAGCTGCCGCAGCAACTATCCGAGGGAGTATGAACCCGTCGCGTTCGTCGACGACGATATTGCAAAGCGTGGTCTTGAAGTCCAGGGCATACGCGTGCTTGGCGATTGTTCAGAGATTCCGACCTTGGTCAAAGATAACCAGATCGCGCTTGTGTTACTGGCGATACCAAGCGCTACTGTGGATGAAAAACACAAAGCAATTGAACATTGCATAGCAAGCGGTGTTCCCAGCCTTACATTACCTGAGTTGTCGGATATCATCGACGGTGCAGCGCGTGTGCGTGATCTGCGCGATGTGCCAGTGCACGAACTGCTTGGTCGTGAGTCCGTGATTATCGACTGGTCGAGCATTACATCAGGTATCGCCGGTAAACGCGTGCTGATCACAGGTGCAGGTGGGTCAATCGGCAGCGAGTTATGCCGCCAGGTATTAAGAGCGCAGCCCGGTGAGATGATCCTTTTTGAACAGAACGAAGAAAATCTCTACCAGATTCACACCAGCTTACAAGAAAAGGGTCTAAATGATGTCAACGTGGTCCCGCGACTCGGAGATGTTTGCAATCGGGAGGCGGTGGCGCAGGTGTTTGACACGTTTCAGCCACAGGTCATTTTCCATGCAGCTGCTTACAAGCACGTTCCCCTGCTAGAGGATCAGATCTGTGAGGCAGCAAGGAACAACATGGTTGGCACCTATTGTGTGGCCTCGTTCGCTGTAGAGCACGGATCCGAGTCGTTCGTGTTGATCTCGACTGATAAGGCGGTCAATCCAGAAAGTCGCATGGGGGCAAGCAAGCGTGGTGCTGAGGTTGCCTGCGCCGCATTGGGGAAACATTGCAAGACACGCTTCACGACCGTGCGCTTCGGTAACGTCCTGGGTTCTGCGGGCAGTGTCGTGCCACTCTTTACACGACAGATCGATGAAGGTGGTCCGGTCACTGTGACAGACCCAGAAATGGAGCGATACTTCATGACCGTGGAGGAAGCTTCCCAGCTGATCATTCAGGCGAGCCTGATTGGGGAAGGTGGTGAGATATTTGTTCTCGATATGGGTGAGCCGGTCAATATTGACTATTTGGCTCGCCAGATGATTCGTCTATTAGGCAGGATCCCTGACAAGGAAATAGAAATTGTTTATACCGGACTTCGGCCAGGAGAAAAACTGAAGGAGGAACTCTTCCATCCCGATGAAAAATTAACCGATACCGGATACGACAATATATTGCTGGCGGCTACACGCGATGTCGATTCGGCAGCAGTGAGGGCGCAATGTGACGCACTGATTGCAGCGTGTGCGAGTTACGATCAGGGCCAGATTGAGGAGATCATCACCACACTGGTGCCTGAGTTTCACCCGCAATGATGGTGGTACTAACAACACAACTCGGTGCTGCGGTATAGCGCAGTAGGCTATTCGTCGATTGGCCAAACGGTGAGGAATATTCCAAACCGTGGATGATCAAAGTAGTGTATCTCCTTGAATTTCACGCGGCGTTGCTGCTTCATAAAATAATGCACCATGTGACCATTAGCCTCACTTCCTTGTTTTGTTTTGTCGCTGTTATGGGCGCGGTTTAACAGTTCGTCAAAACGCAAAATTGCGTCAATGAACAGCAAATCTGTCGCATAGAGCCTGAATACACCACGAATGCCAGTTATAGAAATCGACGGTGGTAGGGAAATCCCGACGCGGGGCGCATGCGGCAATTGCGCGGTCGCTTGTTGCCAGCGGACATGGTACAGAACGTCGTAATTCTGCGATTTTGCCAAGCGGGTATTAATTTCGGATAAGTGTCCGCCGATAGCGGGCTCGGCTTTTATGTTTGAGCGACGACGTTCTGCTTGATCAAGAGCGAACCTAAAATCAACCGAACGTCCTGTTTTTAAAACCAACGATTCATTATCACCCTGGCTATGTTTCTGTTTGAAGAGCAGTACTTCGACCTCATAAAGACGAGCAGCGCTGGTGGTAGATGTGAACAGCCCAATAACTGTAAAGAATGCCAAAGACCAGGCAACAGTGCTTAGGTGCCATCGTCGAATCAAATCTTGATTGACCAGTATCGCCATTTGGTGTGACTGCTACAGCACGCCATAGCTCAGCTGGCGTTTTGCCTTGGATTGTCATTATACGGTGGCCCTGCTTCAGTAGAGAACCAACCGATAAATCGTTCTGCTTTTTCGAAACGCTGCGACGCATCTGTGAGTTCTTCGGTGAGGCCAATCACATTGTCCGGTAGCATGCGATAGATATCAGACGAATCCTCAAACATTTGTACTAACAGCAAGGGGTCGATAGTGGCTGTGGGGGCAAACTTAATCTGTCCCCCACGCTGACCAAGGTGGAGTTTTACGATGCCAATTGATGCGGCTGATATTTTCAGGCGGGTTAGTCGAAATAGAGAGCGTGCCGACTCAGGTAGTAGGCCAAACCGATCGATTGCCTCAAGATGAAGATCTTGCACTTCTTCCTGATCTTTCGCACTTGCCAAGCGTTTGTAATAGACCAATCGTTCGTGGACATCCGGCAGGTAATCCTCGGGTAATAGCGCCGTGACATTAAGGTTAATGTCTATGACATCTGATTCGGATGTCGTTGTGAACGGTCGTTGATGGCCGGAGAGTTCGTTAATTGCCCGGTTAAGATAATCGGAATAAAGCGAAAACCCGACTTCGTCGATACTGCCGCTTTGCTTTTCGCCCAGTAGTTGTCCGGCACCGCGAATCTCGAGGTCATGGGAAGCGAGTGCGAATCCTGCCCCGAGTTCTGATAATGATGCGATCGCTTCTAGTCGACGTGTGGCGTCACTCGTCATAGCCTCGGGCGGCGGTACAATCAAATAAGCATAGGCCTGGTGGTTGGAACGTCCAACACGGCCCCGCAATTGGTGCAACTGTGCCATGCCTAGTTTATCGGCTCGGTGGATAATGATGGTATTGGCAGTCGGAATGTCGATTCCGCTTTCGATGATCGTCGTACACACCAGTAGGTTAAAGCGTTGGTTATAGAAGTTCTGCATAACTTGCTCTAGTTCCTTTTCTGGTAGTTGCCCATGTGCAATGCCTATGCTCGCCTCGGGAATTAGAGATGAAAGCCGGTCAGCAATGGTGTGAATGTTGTTTACTGCGTTGTGTAAAAAGTAGGTTTGTCCTGCACGGTGGAGCTCGCGAAGACATGCTTCTCGCACAAGAGTATCGCTCCAGCTGCGTACGAATGTTTTTACGGCGAGGCGGTCTTTTGGCGGCGTACCAACTACCGAGATATCGCGCAGTCCTGACAGTCCCATATTCAAACTGCGTGGAATTGGTGTCGCGGTGAGGGTAAGAATATCAACACTTTGGCGAAGCTTTTTAAGGCGCTCTTTTTGACGCACTCCGAATCGATGCTCTTCGTCGATAACCAATAGGCCGAGATTTCGGAATGACACGTCTTCTTGTAACAGGCGATGGGTGCCAATAACGATATCTGTTCTGCCTTCGTTCAGTTTCTCTATTAATTGCTTGTTTTCGCTGGAGCCACGAAAGCGCGACAGTAGTCCAATGCTGATGGCAGTACCTGAGAAACGTTCACGAAATGTTTCGAAGTGCTGCTGAGCGAGAAGTGTTGTAGGCACGAGGACCGCCACCTGCTTGTTGTTGTAAACCGTGATAAATGCCGCTCTCAGTGCGATTTCAGTCTTGCCAAAACCGCCATCACCGCAGCCCATGCGGTCCATCGGGTTTGGAGATTCCAGCTCGCACCGCACTTCAGACATTACGCTCAGTTGATCGGGCGTTTCTTCGTATGGAAAATGGCTGGAAAACAGCAGGTATTCTTTGGACGGCACGTTCATTGCGATACCGACCCTGCTGCGCCGGGCGGCCTGAAGATCAAGCAGTTCAACGGCAATATCGTAGGTTTTTTCTCGAGCCCGTTTGGTCGCCCGGTACCAGTCATCAGTGCCCAGTTTATTCAGAACCAATTCATCTGCTGCGCGACCGCCGATATAGCGGTTTACGCGGTCGAGAGACATCACAGGCACATAGAGCAGATCGCTGTCGCGGTACTCAATGGTTAGAAATTCTGTATCTTGACTTGCAACGTCTAGGGTGTTCAGTCCACGATAACGACCGATTCCATGTTCGTTGTGCACTACGGGATCGCCAACATTCAGTTCTGCGAGTGAGCGGATAATGCTTTGAGGATCGCGTGCCGAACGTTGTGAGCGGCGTTCCTGCGGAACCTGATGGCCGTAAAGTTGTGTGTTTGCGATAAGTTCCAGGTCCTCATCTGGTAAATAGAGGCCGCGTTCAATTGCTCCTACCGCGAAGTGGATACACTTACTTTTTAGATTTACGAATTGTTGCCATGACGTGTCTGCGGTTTTAAAGCCGTGGTTTTCAACAATTTCCTTGAGTACTTCTTTACGTCCGAGCGAATCTGATACCAGCAGGATCCTCCGTGTGGTTTTCTTCAGGTGAGTAATCAGTGCTTCATAGGTCGAGTCTTTGTCTGTATTGACAAGGTATTGATCTGGCAGACCGGTGTTATATCTGACCTGGTGCCCGTGCTGAGCCGCAATATAGACAACTGTTTCGGTCTCCATTCGTCGCTCAACTTCAGGAGGGTTTAGAAACAGATGATCTGGTTTTAAAACTTTTCGTTCTGAACCTGTGGAGATTTGTTGGTATCGGTCAGAAAGCTCAGACCAGAAAGTGGTGCACGCTTTTGATAGATCTCCGTTAAGAACCCAGCTACGACGCACAGGGAGGTAGTCAAACAGTGTCATCGTCTTCTGATAGAAAAGGGGAAAGTAATAATCGAGCCCCGGACTCGGATTACCGCGGCTGACTTCACGATAGATTTGCTGACTTTGTGGGTCACCCTCAAAGTGGTGTCGAAATTTTCTCCGAAATAGATTGATGGCGTCGGGAGTGAGAGGAAATTCGCGCGCTGGTAACAGCCTTATGGCCTCGGTATCGGCTGAGGAGCGTTGGTCCTCGGGATCGAAAATACGAATTTTTTCTATCACGTCACCGAATAGGTCGAGACGAAAAGGTTCCCTTGCGCCGACAGGAAATATGTCAAAGATTCCTCCTCGAACGGCATATTCACCGGGACCCATGACCTGCCCAACAGAACGGTAGCCACTCGTCATCAGGCGCTGGCGCATACTATCTATGTCAATTTCTCTACCAACCTCGAGAGAGAAACTCTGGCCGAGAATAAAATCTGTTGGCGGAAGGCGTTGCAGTAGAGTTTCCAGCGTCAGCAGCACAATACCTTGTTGCATTTCTGGTAATGAAGAGAGCAAGCGAAGGCGTCGCGATGTGATGTTGGGATGAGGTGAGAAGAGGTCGTAAGGCAGGCATTCCCAATCAGGTAGAAGATGAGTGTTGAGCGCTGTTGCGGAATCCTGAAAAAACTTTATTTCCGTTTCCAGCATGCGCAGATGTCGCACATCGCGCGCCACAACAACTAACGGATGGGTCGCAGAAAGTGCTGCTTGATAGAGCGCAAGAGCTTCGGTAGCTCCATGAAGACCGTGCCACGCCACGGGGGCTCCGCTCGAAGCGGGTAGGACTGGTTCAAAGGGAGTCGTGGACACGGTATGGGGTCGACCTGTAGATCAAGGTATCAGCGGGGCGCGGATTCTAGCCTATGTGGCAAAATTTGCGTCGCTAGGCGGTCGCAGTATCGGAGATAATGGGCCCTATGACAGACCGTGCCCTGGATGAGAAGTCATGCCGCGTTCGTTATTGGGGATTGATCCCCGCTGCCGGTACGGGCGAGCGATTCGGTGGCACTCGACCAAAGCAATATCAATATGTCGCCGGCGTTCCGCTGTTGCAATTCAGCCTGAATTGTCTCGCCAAAGCCCCTGAAATTGCTGGCATTACCGTTGGCTTGGCCTCCACAGATCGTTGGTTCGAAAGTATGTGTCAGGCACCGGCCAAGCTCATCAGCACGTTCATCGGTGGGTCTAGCCGCGCTGAGACAGTCCTGCGTGGGCTTGAGTTGCTGTGCGAACATGGCCGAGATGAAGATTGGGTCCTCGTTCATGATGCGGTGCGTCCTTGCCTAAAGTTGTCTGATGTCTCCCGTTTGATTAACGCAGTTGGAGACGGCACGAGTGGTGGAATACTTGCTGTTCCTGTGCGGGATACGTTGAAGAATTCGGACGCACACGGATACGCTATCAAGACGCTTGAGCGCGAGGGTGTCTGGCGTGCTTTGACGCCGCAGATGTTTCGATTGCGGGATCTGATTACCGCACTTCAAGCATGTTCTAGCACACTAAGTGAAATTTCAGATGAGGCGTCGGCAATTGAGCAGACCGGACAGCCAGTCAAGCTGGTTGCCGGTCGCGAAGACAATATAAAAGTCACGGTCGCTGAAGACCTTGATCTAGTGTCCGCAATACTTGCCAACGGGTGTAGTTAAACCTCATGCGAATCGGGCATGGTTTCGATGCACACGCACTGGAAGCGGGTTACCCGCTGGTTATCGGTGGCGTTAGGATTCCGCATGACCAGGGACTTCGGGGACACTCCGATGCGGATGTATTGATCCATGCGTTATGTGACGCATTGCTTGGTGCCGCCGGTCTCGGTGATATAGGCGGGTTGTTTCCAGACACCGATTCCACCCATGCCAAGCGTAATAGCCGGGAGTTTCTTGAGGTCGTAATTGAAATGCTTCGTAAAAGGGGTTATCGGGTCGTCAACGTGGATAGCACTGTGATTGCCGAAATGCCTAAGATTTCGCCGTTCGTGGCGCAGATGCGCGCCATACTTTCTAACGTGCTGGCGCTTGATGTCAGCCGGGTGAATATCAAGGCGACGACGACGGAGGGTCTCGGTTATATCGGGCGGAAAGACGGAATTGCGGCACACGCAGTGGTGCTGTTATCAACTTCGGACGTCGAGTAATACGTAGAAGGCACCGCTGCCTCCGTCGCCAGGTTGGGCAGGACAATAAGCGAGCACACAGGCCTGTTTTTGTAGCCAGTGCCGGGTTTCACTTCGTATAACTGATTCCCCACCCGGGGAACTTCGTCCCTTGCCGGTGATCACTAGAACACTGCGAAATCGTTGGCTGGCAGAATGCGTAATGAATTCGGACAGGTGCTGCACGGCTGTACGACGATCATGGCCATGTAGATCGATCACATCAGACCTGGGGACGCGACCTCTTTTTAAAGTCAGCAGAGTCTTTCTTTGCACCCCTGCACGGTAAAAGAGATCCCCATCGACACTGACTATTCCTTGCTTTAAAGCAGTTTGGGGAGTGTTTTTTGCATCGGATACCCCAGCTTGCGCGTCCACCCCGCTGTCTTCGAGTCTAACCTGCGGTGTTTCCGGCAGTGCTGCCGCACCCCTCAGTGCGCGGGTGCCGCGGACTGCTTGGCGAAAAAGATTGCGGTCATCTATATCTACCGTGGGCGAAGAGGTTGGTTTTCTCGGGCGCTGCACAATCTCAATCCCCAAGAAAACGTTCTGCATCAAGGGCAGCCATGCATCCTGATCCTGCCGAGGTAACCGCTTGGCGATAAACGTGATCCATCACATCGCCGGCCGCAAACACCCCGGCGACGCTGGTTGCGGTGGCGTTGCCTTCCAGACCGCCGTGAACCCGAATATAGCCCTCATCCATAGCCAGCTGATCTTGAAACAAACCGGTATTAGGGTCATGGCCTATAGCCACAAACACACCGTGAACATCCAGTTGACTTTGATCATCGCTAGTTGTGCTGTTTAGAACAACGCCTGTTACGCCACTGGCGTCGCCAAGCACCTCGTTGAGAACTGTGGACCAGTAAATTGAAATGTTTCCTTTGCCTCCCGTACGGGCCAAAAGTGCATCCTGGAGTATCGCAGCTGCACGTAGTTTCTCACGTCGATGCACCAGCGTTACTGAGGAACATAAATTAGATAAATATAATGCCTCTTCTACGGCCGTATTGCCGCCGCCAATTACCGCAACGGCTTGGTCTCGGTAAAAGAATCCATCGCAGGTGGCACAGGCTGAAACGCCACGGCCTTTATAGTGTTGTTCAGAGTCGAGACCTAAATATCGAGCGGTAGCACCGGTTGCGATAATCAAAGCGTCGCATGTATAGGTCGTGCGGTCACCGACAAGGCGAAACGGGGGTTGCCCGAGATCTACCTGCTGGATATGGTCAGTAATAATCTGGGTCTCAAATCGCTCGGCGTGTTGCAGCATCCGAGTCATGAGGTCCGGCCCTTGCAGCCCGGAAACATCACCTGGCCAGTTGTCCACATCGGTTGTGGTCATCAGTTGTCCACCTTGCTCCACGCCAGTGATGAGAACAGGATTTAGATTGGCCCGGGCAGCATAGACGGCCGCGGTATAGCCAGCCGGTCCTGATCCAAGGATGAGGAGGCGGCAGTGTTGGGAATTCGGCATCGCGTATGATCCGGTAGGCTCAGTTGTAAGTGCCATGAGTCAGCTTGGATTGATTATCCTGCTTCCTGAATAGGGGACAGATGGCCCAAATGAAGCCGCGATGTTATGGGCTTGTGGCCGAGTCGGCAAGCTGCCCAGAAACCGAGCCGACGTTCCGATATAATTGCAGTCCCACGGGCCGTTCAAGCCCAAGGCGACAAGCATCCTGCATTTGGCGCAAGCACGACGTAAATCTACAGTCAGCGGTCCTGCAGCCTCGAACTGGGGCGGCGCGGGCGTACTAGGGCGTGAGGTGCTCTTTATTGCGTTGATTGCGTTGGCGGCCTTCCTTTTGGTTTGTCTGAAGAGTTACTCGGTTGATGATCCTGATTGGTTGTCAACGGGCGATGCAAAGGTGGTCAGCAATTTAGGGGGGCGTTTCGGTGCAGTATTTTCAGATATTTTCCTCTACGTGTTGGGTTACCCCGCCTACCTGATTCCGGTTATTTTCGGTGTTATCGGTGTCCGGCTGTTGAAGTACAGGCGCACGCCGTTGGCTGCATTTGCCAAAGTGGTGCATGGCACGGGGATGGGTCTGACTCTGATATCCACTTGTGGGTTGGCGCGTCTATATTCTGAACTAGCAGAACGGGACGTCGCGTTCGATCCGGGTGGCCATGTGGGGATTTACGTTGAGGGCTGGCTGAGCGGTGGGTTTGGCCGTTTTGGTGCCGGCGTCATTCTTTTGTTGATGCTGATAGCCGGAATATCTTGGGCCTTTGATCTGTCGTGGTTCAGCATTGCGAAGGCTACCGGCCAGCGCGGTCGGCGTGTTACTCAGTGGATATGGCGGCAGTCTGCAAGCTTATACGATTGGTTTACGGGGCTACGCTCACGCCGTCGACGACAGGTGTCCGCGGCGGATACGCGCAAGAAACTTGCAGGGCGCAAACCACCGCGAATCGAGCCGCCTTTTGCGGGCACCAAAGAAGGCAGCAGAATTCACCGCGAGAAGCAGACCGCGATTCCAATATTTGTCGAAGACAAGGTTCCGAAAGGGGCTTTGCCGCAACTAGGGCAATTAGACGCGCCTGAAACTCAAGTGGGTGGGTATAGTCGAGAAACCCTGCAAATGATGTCGCGAGTAGTGGAAAAGAAGTTGCTTGATTTCAATATCTCTGTTCAGGTCGAAGCGGTTCAGCCGGGCCCAGTGATTACACGTTTCGAGATCGAACCAGCACCCGGGGTAAAGGCCAGTCAGATTGCCGGCTTGTCAAGGGACCTTGCGCGCTCGTTGTCGGTTGTGAGTGTCCGTGTTGTCGAGAATATCCCTGGTAAAACGTTCATAGGTCTTGAAATTCCGAACGAATCACGTGAAACCGTGAAACTGCTCGAGGGTTTGGCATCGGAAGTCTATGAATCTAGTAAAAGTCCGTTAACGCTGTTTCTTGGTAAGGATATTGCGGGCCAGACAATCGTGTCAGATCTGTGCAAAATGCCGCACCTGCTGGTTGCGGGCACCACAGGATCCGGCAAGTCCGTATGTATCAATGCGCTGATCCTCAGCATCGTATACAAGTCAACCCCTGAGGATGTCCGCTTCATCATGGTCGATCCCAAGATGTTGGAACTCTCGAGCTACGATGGAATTCCACATCTATTAACGCCAGTAGTAACGGATATGCAAAAAGCGGCCAATGCACTGCGTTGGTGTATTGTGGAGATGGATCGGCGTTTTCGATTGATGGCTGAACTGCAGGTTAGGAACATCGCTGGCTACAATAGAAAAGTTCTCGCTGCTATCGACGCTGGCAAGCCTATCGCCGATCCACTTTTTGAGCCTGGCGATGGTGACACACCGCCGACAACAGAACCAACTTTGTCAAAGATGCCGTATGTGGTCGTTATAATCGATGAGTTTGCAGATTTACTAATTGTCGTCGGTAAGAAAATCGAAGAGCTTATTACTCGTATTGCTCAGCGCGCACGTGCAGCGGGTATCCACCTAATCTTGGCAACACAAAGACCCTCGGTTGATGTGGTCACCGGGTTGATCAAAGCCAATATTCCCACTCGAGTTGCCTTTCAGGTTAGTTCTCGTGCTGATTCGAGAACCGTGCTGGATCAGATGGGTGCAGAACAGTTGCTTGGTCATGGGGATATGCTGTTTCTTCCGCCGGGCACAGGCTTTCCTGTACGAGTCCATGGGTCTTTTGTTTCTGATCAGGAAGTGCAGCGCGTAACTGACCAATTGCGTAGTAGTGGTGATCCGGAGTATCTTGAGCAAGTCGTCGATGTGCCGTTTGATTCAGACTTTTCCAATGGCGGAGCGAATAGCGGAGAGGGTGAAGGCGATCCTCTCTATGACAAGGCGCTCGCTTTTGTCACAGGGACGCGCCGGGCATCGATCTCTTCTCTGCAACGGCAGTTACGGGTGGGTTATAACCGAGCAGCCCGAATAATCGAGGCGATGGAGATTGCGGGTGTTGTCGGTCCGCTAGAAAATGGTAAACGCGCTGTCCTTGCTCCGCCACCGCCGGAATAGGGACAAGGGTGCCTTACAAAGCCTCATTACTAACTTTGTTACGGCTGCTCTGTAAAGCGAGCATATTGCCGTTGTGTTGCTTTCTTTCACTACCGTTGCACGCCAATTCAATCGGCGAGATGGACCGCTTCTTTTCAGAGGTCTACACGCTGCAAGCGCGCTTTACACAGGTGGTGTTCGATGAAAATCTCATTCCTTTGGATGAGAGTGCGGGCCAATTGCGGATCAGCCGTCCGGGACGCTTTCGTTGGGACTACGATCCACCTGCCGAGCAAGTCATTGTTGCCGACGGAACACGGTTGTGGTTCTATGATCTAGAGCTCGAGCAGATCACTGTAAGGCGAATGGCGGATGCACTTGGAGAAAGCCCGGCAGCTGTTTTATCGGGTAGTGGCAATCCAAAAGAAAATTACCAAGCAACAGACCTCGGAGTGCAGGGTGATATCAGTTGGGTAGCCCTTGTGCCACGTAAAAGCTCGGAGACTTTTGCGCAAATTCAGCTTGGCTTCGAAGGACCCACGCTGCGCTTGATCCAGTTGCTGGATGAACTGGGCCAGATCACTCGAATTGTGTTGGCGGATGTAAAGGAAAATGGCAATTTCGAGCCGAGTACTTTCAAATTTCAAATTCCAAGCGGTGTCGACATTCTTGATGAATCAGGCTAGGACGATTTGACCGATCATGCTTAACCCGCAATTACTTCGTAATGATCCAGATGGTGTTGCGGCGCACCTAGAAAGACGCGGGTTTTCCCTGGATGTTGGCCAACTCAAAGCTTTTGAATCACAGCGCTCGCTGCAGCAGTCCGAACAACAGTTGCTACAGGCAAAACGTAACCGATTGTCGAAAGCTGTTGGCGAGAAAAAGGCGGCCGGAGAGGACATAACGCAGCTGATGGAGGAACTTGCTGGCATCGGTCCACAATTGAAAGAGCTTGAGAAAAAATTAGCTACAGTGCAGGAACAATTGCGTAATATTATCGAACGTATTCCGAACTTGCCTCATGAATCTGTGCCGTCGGGGGAGTCGGAGGATGACAATGTGGAAGAGCGTTGCTGGGGTGAACGCCGGACCCATGATTTTGAAGTGAAGGATCACGTCGATCTCGGCACGGCACTTGAGATGATGGACTTCGAAGCGGCTGTTAAGCTGTCAGGTGCTCGCTTTGTTGTCATGTCAGGCGCTTTGGCAACGCTACATCGAGCGCTTATTCAGTTCATGCTCAATGTGCACACTTATGAACATGGCTACCGAGAGACTTATGTACCATACCTGGTCAATTCCCGGTCTTTGTTCGGTACTGGACAACTGCCGAAGTTTGAAGAGGATCAATTTGTAACGGCGTCGGAACCACCATACTTTCTGGTACCGACGGCAGAGGTGCCGATCACTAACCTGTACCGGGATAATATTGTTCCCGCGGAACACCTACCACTGCGCCATGTCTGTCACACACCTTGTTTTCGACAGGAAGCTGGCTCTTATGGCAAAGATACGCGCGGAATGATCCGCCAGCACCAATTTGAAAAAGTTGAGTTGGTGCAATTGGTCGAGCCTGATCGTTCGTGGGCAGCGCTGGAGGAATTAACCAGGCATGCGGAGGTCATACTTCAGCGACTGTGTCTGCCATACCGCGTTGTGACATTGTGTACTGCAGACCTGGGGTTTTCATCAGCCAAGACTTACGACATCGAGGTATGGTTGCCCGGGCAGGAGCGCTACCGTGAGATCTCCTCGTGCAGTAACTTTGAAGCCTTTCAGGCGCGAAGAATGAGTGCAAGGTGGCGCGATCCTTCGACCGGCAAGCCAGCTCTGTTGCATACGCTAAATGGCTCTGGCCTAGCGGTTGGCCGCACCCTTGTGGCTGTGATGGAAAATTATCAACAGGCTGATGGATCGATAATGGTGCCCGAGGTGCTAAGGCCATACATGGGTGGTCAAGAACGCATTTATAGAAGCTGAATGGAACACTCAAGGCTGCGGTGCAAAAAAAAGCCCCGACCGTGTCGGGGCTGAAAATCGATTGCTAGGACTTTGCGTCAGTCGTCCCCGCCAAAAAAATTAAGCAGGTGCAACAGGCTGAGGAATAGATTGTAAAGAGCCACGTACAAAGTGACAGTGGCCATAATATAGTTGGTTTCCCCACCATGGATGATGTCGCTGGTTTGCCACAAAATCAGGCCGCACATGAGCAGGACAAACATGGCAGAAACAGCCAATGATAGCGCCGGTAGGTTCAGCAGAATGGCGCCAATTCCAGCGAGGAATGCAATCAGAATGCCGGCAAACAACATGCTACCGAGAAAACTGAAGTCCCGCCGTGTTGTTAAGACGTAACCGGACAGGCCTAGGAAGATCAGCCCAGTACCGCCCAGGGCCGTTACCACGAGCTGGGAGCCATTGGGAATCACGGTAACGTAGATGGAGATGATCGGCCCCAGCGTGAAGCCCATGAAACCGGTCAAGGCAAATACGCAGAATATGCCAGCCACCGAATTTCGGCATCGTGCTGTCAGGAAAAGCAGCCCAAAATAACCTGCTAATGTGATGTACCAGGCTAGCGGTGGCATTTTCAGATACATCGCCAGGCCAGCGGCCAGTGCGCTGAACAGTAACGTTGCCGATAGCAGGGCATAGGTGTTTTTGAGTACTTTATTGGTCGCCAGGCCGCGCGCTTGCGGGCGTCCGGCTAGGAATGTCGTTCTGTCAGTCATGGTTCAGTATCTCCAGAAAGCGTTGTTCAACAGGCGTTTGAACCGGCAGCATTGCGCCAACGAGTGTTGGGATTGTGCTCAATCCCAACACTGCAAGAGGTTGAATGATACCTGGACTTTTGCACAAATCAATTCATCGATAGCATTCGGGCCTGAAAACCGGTGATATAGGCGATTAGAGCGTTTAGTTGCTGCGTCAGCGTCTCTTAAATCACCTGATAATCTACGTAAGCGAGGAATAAGTCGTTGAAAATCAATAGACAACTCTCTGCTAGCTCACCATGTGCGACATCGGTCCGGTGTGTTGCGTTGAATAATTCTTGCCAGACATCGGAGCATTGGATCACCAATATAATTCCCCGAAGGCGCCCGCAACGAAGGCTGTCGTGATAGTTGATGGAGATCCTGGATGTAACGAGTTCGGTGGTTGCAGCCCACGGTCTGAGCAATTTCCGGAACATTTATTAGAATTGTACAAATCAGCCTCGTCGAGCTCGCTGCTTAATTGAGCATCGAAGGTTCGTCGAAGTTCCCAAAATGGTGGGGTGACAGAGTCCGGCTGAATGTACCAGTCTTGAAAACTGGCGAGGTTTCACGACCTCCGTGGGTTCGAATCCCACCCCCACCGCCAATTTTTGGTGTCCAGGTGGGGTGAAATTCCGATGTCACCAATATGACATTCCTACCGCTGCCACTTGGATTGCGGTCTCCCTGGACCACATCATCCCTGTGGGTCTGAAGGCTGTGAGTTGTGCCTCATGATAGCCTTAGCGGCGGGCGCATCGAAGTCGTATAATTTTGCGATGAATAGACTGTTCATTCGAGAGCCGTGAAGCGCTCACCACTTATCTCTGTTGATGCGTTGGCTATAAAGCTCGACCTGGACGAGCTGCGTGTTTTCGATTGCCGGTTTGTTCTTGGGCAACCAGCGACTGGGCGTGAACAATATCGGGCATCGCATATAGCGCGCGCAGGGTATGTCGACCTGGAAGCTGACTTGTCTGGTGCGGTGACTGCCAATACAGGGCGCCACCCGTTGCCGAGCGAAGTTCACTTTCGAGAAACGCTCGGGCGCCTTGGGGTTACTCGAGAAAGCCCAGTGGTGGTTTATGATGAGGGCGCGTGCCAGATGGCGGCTAGATTCTGGTGGATGCTGCGCTGGATGGGCCATGACGATGTCACCGTTCTTGACGGCGGTTTTAGCGCCTGGACCCGCTCGGGGCGCGCTGTAGAGGAAGGTGAATCAAAGTTTCCCGAGGTAATTTATCGCGCTACAGTGAACAATCGCTTGTGGGTGCCGGTCAATGACGTGGAATCCGGCATCGGCAAAAAAGAAAGTGTTTTGGTAGACGCTCGAGATAGTGCCCGATTTAAAGGTCTCGAGGAACCGCTCGATCCAGTTGCCGGTCATATCCCCGGTGCGCGCAATAGGCCGTTCATGAACAATATGTCCGATGGATTATTTCGTCCTGCTGAGGAATTGCGCCAGGAATTTGAGGCGCTGATGGGTGGTCTCGCGCCACAGGCGGTCATTCATAGCTGTGGGTCTGGCGTCACGGCATGTCACAACCTTTTAGCGATGACCTATGCTGGCCTCGATGGCTCACGACTCTTTGTCGGATCTTGGAGTGAGTGGATTACAGATAAGCGGCGCGCCATCGCTGTTGACGCCGACGTCGTCTAGCTGCGGACGAAGATTGAAGATTCACGAGTACCAGGGCAAACAACTTTTGCGCAGCTATGGCGTGCAAGTGCCGGTTGGCCGCGTTTGTGAATCAGCTGAGCAGGCTGATTTGATCGCCTCTGTTGTACCGGGTCCTCCCTGGGTTGTCAAAGCACAGATACATGCCGGTGGCCGTGGCAAAGGCGGTGGGATTCAGATTGTTTCCTCAGCACAAGCGCTGAGCGAGGCCATTCGCTCGATGATGGGTATGAGGCTGGTCACCCATCAGACCACATCCGAAGGTCAGCTTGTGCAGAGTCTTCTAGTCGAAGAGTTGCTTGATATCGAGAGTGAGAAATACCTGGGGATTGTGGTCGATCGTTCCGTTCAGCAGGCGGTGCTGATCGGTAGCGCAGATGGGGGGGTCGACATTGAACAGGTCGCTGCATCGTCGCCAGACAGAATCCATAACATCGCAATTGATCCCTCCCAGGGGTTGTGCGAAAACGCAGCGGCCAGTTTGGCAGAGAAACTATCAATCCCTGAACGCTTGATAAGCGACGCCGTAGCACTGTTTAACGGGGTTTACCGAGCGTTCTGGGATAACGATGCTTCTCTTGCGGAGATCAATCCGCTTATTGTTACGGCTGACGGGCGCCTTGTCGCACTCGATGCCAAGTTCAACTTTGACGACAGTGCTCTTTTCCGACAACCCGGAATAGAGGCACTGCGTGATCCTGCCGAAGAGGACCAGGATGAGATCAACGCTTCTGCTCATGGACTGAATTACATTGCCCTCGACGGGACGATCGGTTGTCTCGTCAATGGTGCCGGGTTGGCGATGGCGACCATGGATATCATCAAGTTCTATGGTGGTGAACCGGCTAATTTTCTCGATGTCGGTGGCGGTGCCACGACAGAACAAGTGACCGAAGCATTCAAACTGATGTTGCGCAACCCCAACCTGCGCGCGATTTTGGTCAATATTTTTGGCGGTATTATGCGCTGCGACGTAGTCGCAGAAGGCCTTGTTAATGCAGCGCGGGAGGTCAATCTCAATGTGCCACTGGTGGTGAGGCTTGAGGGAACCAACGTTGAGCGTGGCCAAGAAATTCTTGCCCAGTCTGATATTTCGATAATTTCAGCAACGAATATGTCGGTTGCTGCACAGAGCGTCGTAGCAGCGGCACTTTAGAGCATGTCAATACTGATAGACCGTGACAGTCGGGTGGTTACCCAGGGGATTACCGGCAAGACAGGCCGGTTTCACACTTCCCATTGTCTGGCTTATGCCGACGGGGCTGCATGTTTTGTTGCAGGCGTGACGCCCGGTAAGGGCGGAGAGTCCCTCGAGGGTATACCTGTGTACGACTCGGTCTCCGAGGCTCGCACTGAGACGGGATGTAATGTTTCGGTGATTTATGTTCCACCGGCTTTTGCAGCAGGCGCGATTGAAGAGGCGGTTGATGCTGGAATAGCACTCGTGATCTGTATTACAGAGGGTATTCCGGTGAAGGATATGATCGAAACTCGCTATCGTATGCGTTCTTCAAGCGCAGTGTTGGTCGGTCCGAATTGTCCCGGTTTAATCACACCTGAGCAGATTAAGATCGGCATCATGCCGGGTTACATACATCGTGCGGGGCCTGTCGGTGTGGTTTCTCGATCTGGCACGCTGACCTATGAAGTGGTTGGTCAACTGACGCAGGTGGGCCTCGGCCAGTCGACCTGTGTCGGGATTGGCGGTGACCCAGTTAATGGGTTGAAGCATGTGGATGTGATGGCGATGTTCAATGAAGATCCAGAGACCGAGGCGGTCGTCATGTGCGGAGAAATAGGAGGCAACGACGAGGAAACCTGTGCCGAGTGGATTAAGTCGAACATGACCAAACCAGTGGTGGCATTCATTGCCGGCGCCACCGCGCCCTCGGGCAAACGCATGGGCCACGCCGGCGCAATTATTGCTGGTGGAACAGGTGGCGCGGCTCAAAAAATTGCCGCGCTAGAAGATGCTGGAGTTTCGGTTGTACGAAACCCGGCTGAGATCGGAAGCTGCATGTACGACCTACTGAAAAAAACATGAGCATCTGATCTAACTGTTTCTCAGATGCTTGAGAAGCTGCTCTATGCTGTCTTTTGCATCGCCGAACAGCATGCTTGAATTGTCTCGATAAAAAAGTGGATTGTCGATGCCAGCGTAGCCTGCGGCCATGCTGCGCTTGAGGATAATCACATGCTGGGCTTTCCAAACTTCAAGTACCGGCATCCCAGCTATTGGACTATCGGGATCTTCTTGCGCTGCCGGATTCACGATGTCATTTGCGCCGATCACTAGTACGACGGTGGTGACGGGCAGGTCGGCGTTGATTTCGTCCATTTCAAGGACCAGGTCGTAGGGTACACGTGCTTCGGCGAGTAGCACGTTCATGTGCCCGGGCATGCGTCCAGCAACCGGATGGATCGCAAATCGGACAGTGATGCCCTGGTCGCGCAAAATTCGACTCATCTCGGAAACGGGATGTTGGGCGTGGGCAACAGCCATCCCGTAGCCGGGAACAATAACGACACTTTGTGACTCGCCGAGCAATTCTGCAACGGCGGCATGATTGATTGCAGTGGCCTCACCAGATTCGTAGACCACGGTGCTGGTAGTGTTGCTGCCGAAGCCACCCAGAATGACAGAAAAGAAGCGCCGATTCATAGCTCGGCACATGATGTAACTCAGTATGGCACCGCTGCTGCCGACCAGTGCACCAGTCACGATAAGCAAGTCGTTTGCAAGCATAAAACCGGTCGCTGCCGCTGCCCAGCCCGAATAACTATTCAACATGGAGATCACGACCGGCATGTCAGCACCGCCGATCGCCATCACCATATGGATACCAAAACCTAGTGCGAGCGCGGTCATCAGCAAAAGCGCGAGGAGTTCTATATCCATTGCGCCGCCAGTCACAAACAGATAACCGAGCCCCAAGGATAAAAGCCCGATGATGATATTGGCGATATGACGCCCTGGAAGAAACAGCGGGCGGCTGGTGATGATGCCCTGCAGCTTTCCAAATGCGATAACGGATCCAGAGAATGTGACCGCACCGATCAGAACACCAAGATAAATTTCAATCAGGTAAATAGTTTTTTCAACACCTTGGTACTCATGAGCAGGTTGAATGTGATTTGCGATACCGATCAATACAGCTGCCATGCCGACAAGACTGTGTAAAATCGCAACCAGTTGCGGCATAGCGGTCATTTGTACCCGGACAGAGACAATCACCCCTATGGCGCCGCCGACTAGCATCATTGCGATGACGATCGGATAATTTCCCGCTGCGTCTCCGAACGCGGTCGCGATGATGGCGATGGCCATCCCGACTATTCCAAAAGCGTTGCCCCGGCGCGCTGACTCCTGGTGACTGAGACCTGAGAGACTCAGAATGAAGAGGATTGCGGCGACGAGGTAAGCGCCCCAGACCAGCCCGGAGGTCAACGTCAGAGTTCCTTTCTGAACATGCCCAGCATTTTCTGGGTGACAAGAAACCCCCCGGCAATGTTGATCGATGCAATCAGCACCGACACGGCGGCGAGTATGATCACCAGTAGTGAAGGGGAGTTGATTTTCAACAGGGCCCCGACAACGATAATGCCGCTAATCGCATTGGTGACGCTCATTAGCGGTGTGTGAAGTGCAGGTGTGACGTTCCATATGACCTGCCATCCAACAAAGATAGACAACACAAAGACCGTAAAGTGCCCCATGAACGAGGCTGGGGCAAAAGCCCCGACCCCCATGATCACCAGTACACTGATGACCAGCGCTACGAGTGTGCCTGTGGCTTTGCTGCGTTTGTCAGGATTGGGCTTTGAGGCGGCTTGGATTACTGGCGTGGCGGTTCCGGTCGGTGGCACAGGGGCTTCGCTGGGTGGGGGCGGCCAGGTGACTGCACCCTGGTGCGCTACTGTCATTGCACGCAGAACTTCATTGTTCATCTCAAGGGCGATGGTGCCACCGGCTTGTGATAAAAGTTCGCTAATTACGTGGCGAACATTGTTGGCATAAAGCTGGCTGGATTGGGCAGCCATACGACTGACGAGGTCGGTATAGCCAATCACGGTTACGCCGTTCTCTACCACTCGTTCTCCGGCTTTAGTCAGTTCACAGTTACCGCCTTGTTCCGCAGCGAGGTCAACGATGACGCTACCTGGCGCCATCGATTTGACCATCTCGGCGGTGATCAGAACTGGCGCTCGTTTACCAGGAATCTGGGCGGTTGTGATGATGATATCGATGTCCCGGGCCTGTTGTGCAAACAATGCCATCTCAGCCTCAATAAATGCTTTGCTCATAACCCGGGCATAACCGCCGGACCCGCTGCCATCTTCCTCAATAGCGACAATCAGGAACTCCGCGCCCATGCTTTCGATCTGTTCACGCACTTCGAGGCGTGTATCGAAAGCTCGGACAATGGCGCCGAGGCTGGCTGCCGTGCCGATCGCCGACAAGCCGGCTACACCGGCACCGATGACCAGCACTTTCGCCGGTTGTGTGCGCCCGGCAGCCGTAATTTGTCCGGTAAAGAAGCGTCCAAAACAGTTGGCGGCTTCGATAACGGCCCGATAACCGGCAATATTTGCCATCGAACTCAATGCATCAAGTTTTTGCGCACGGGTTATGCGTGGCACCGCGTCCATTGCCAGCACCGTAGCGCCGGTCGACGCGAGCCATTCAAGTAGTTCCGGGTTCTCGGCAGGCCCGATGAAACTGATCAGGACTTGGCCTTTACGCAAGGGCAGAAACTCCTCGCGACTATCATTAGCCCGACGACCTTGGGCACGGACTTTGAGAATGATTTCTGCGTTGGACCAGACATCCTGCGCTTCCGGCACTATGTCGACGCCGACTGCAGCGTAGTCTTTATCGCTGTAACCGGCTCCGATGCCTGCGCCGGTTTCGACTGATACATCGAATCCCGACTCGATCAATTTGCGTGCAACCACAGGCGTTGTTGCCACCCGCTTTTCGCGCTCGAAAAGTTCTGTCGGTACTCCGATTCTCATTGCTGCGGCAAATGCGGGTTCCGCCTGGGAAGTAAAGGTGCGATATCAGCGAGCACCTCTGTTGGCGGGCGATTCTAACGTGCTTTTCTGTTCTCGTGTTGTCGCAGGAATCTAGAGGAGATTACCCGGAATATTCTTAATCCGGTATCCTTGCTGTTTCTTTTTTGGCATCACGGGCACAGGCCATGCAAGAGACCGGCGAGCTTGGTCGAACCCTCGAAGATTATCGGCTACGAATCGATTCCCTCAGGGGGTATCTTTGACTATCAGGGGCAGAAAGAGAGGTTAGAAGAAGTTCATCTTCGATCTGAAGACCCTGGCATCTGGAAGGATCCCTCTGCCGCACAAGATTTGGGGCGTGAGCGCGCCCGCCTAGAGGCGGTGGTCTCTGTGATCGACAAGCTCACAGTGCAGATTGAGGATGCTTCCGAATTGCTGGAGCTCGCCCGTGGAGAGGTAGACCATGACACCATCGCGGTTGTCGCGGAGGAGGTCGTAAAAATTGGTGAAGTCCTGGCGAGGCTTGAATTTCGCCGCATGTTCTCAGGTGAAGCGGATGGGGCTAGTGCATTTGTCGACATTCAGGCGGGATCCGGCGGTACAGAGGCGCAGGATTGGGCCGCGATGCTACTCAGAATGTATCTGCGATGGGCAGAGCGTGAGGGTTTCGCGGCAGAACTAATCGAACGGTCAGAAGGCGAGGTTGCTGGAATTAAAAGCGCCACAATTCAAGTCAAGGGGGATTACGCTTACGGTCATTTGCGGACGGAAACCGGAGTGCATCGGCTGGTCCGCAAGTCACCGTTTGATTCGGGGAATCGCCGTCATACCTCGTTTGCATCGGTATTTGCCTATCCCGAGGTCGATGATACCGTCACAATCGATATCAACCCGGCTGATCTTCGGGTGGATACGTACCGCGCCAGTGGTGCAGGTGGGCAACATGTCAACCGGACGGATTCTGCCGTGAGGATTACGCATCTACCCACAGGTATCGTGGTGCAATGCCAGAATGATCGCTCGCAGCACCGCAACCGCGCCGAGGCAATGAACGTTCTGCGGTCGCGCCTCTATGAAGCAGAGATGCGCAAGCGGCGTGAGGAGCAGCAGCAGCTCGAGGACGCCAAGTCCGATATCGGCTGGGGCAGCCAAATTCGCTCCTATGTGCTCGATCAGTCCAGAATCAAGGATCTACGCACCGGCGTTGAAACAGGCAACCCCCAGAATGTGCTGGATGGCAATCTTTCCGCCTTCATAGAAGCCAGTCTTAAGCAAGGCCTTTAGGCGAGGCAATTACCGGAAAATAACTGCATGGCAACTGACAGTAACGATCAAGTTCTGCAACGAAAGCAAAAATTGGATGTTTTGCGAAGCAGCACAGACGCCTATCCGAATGACTTTCGTCGAGATACGGATACACGCCGAATCCGTGGCCAATTCGACGAACTAGATGAGGCAGCGTTAACAGCCGAATCTGTTCGAGTGACACTTGCCGGTCGAGTAATGACTAAACGGGTAATGGGCAAAGCCAGTTTCGCGGATGTGCAGGATGAACACGGACGGATTCAGCTGTACGCTCAGAGAGATCGACTGCCAGAAGGCCTTTATGCCCAGCTCTTCCGCAAGCTCGACATCGGCGATCTCATCGGTGTAACGGGTGTGTTGTTTCGCACCCGCACCGGAGAATTGACTGTGCAAGTTGAAGACGTCCGTTTGCTCGTTAAAGCACTTCACCCGCTGCCGGAAAAGTTTCACGGACTGGCCGATGTCGAAACTCGATACCGGCGTCGCTACGTTGACTTGATTGTCAACCAGACATCACGCGAGACCTTTCGCAGGCGTGCGCAAATCACCAGCGCACTGCGTCGTTTCCTGGACGAGCGCGGTTACCTTGAGATCGAGTCCCCCATGATGCAGACGATTCCGGGCGGCGCCAACGCACGGCCTTTTGTGACTCATCACAACGCCCTGGATATGGAGCTTTATCTGAGAGTCGCACAAGAGCTCTACATCAAGCGTTGCCTGGTTGGCGGGTTCGAACGTGTCTACGAGATGAATCGCAACTTTCGCAACGAAGGTCTCAGTACGGAACACAATCCAGAATTTACGATGTTGGAATATAACGAAGCCTATGTTGATTACATTGATTATATGGATTTGACCGAGGAGATGTTGCGTACCGTCGCATTACAGGTTACCGGTTCGACCATCGTCCATTATCAGGGGCACGAGATTGATTTTGGCGCACCTTTCGTAAGGCAGACTCTTTTGCAATCAGTGTTGGAATGCAACACGCAATTGTCGGAAGACGATTGCAAGAACGCTGCCCTTTTACGAGAGTATCTTGCTTCGCGGAGTATCGATATCCCTCCAGTAGATAGTCCAGGAGAAGTATTGCTTGAAGTGTTTGAACACACGGTCGAGGCTTCTCTGATGCAGCCGACATTTATTACGGGCTATCCTGTGGTGGTCTCGCCTTTATCGCGTCGCAACGCCAGCGATGCTGAGATTACCGATCGTTTCGAACTGTTTATCGCCGGTCGAGAACTCGCCAACGGGTTCTCCGAACTGAATGACCCGCAAGATCAGGCAGAGCGCTTGCGTCGGCAAGCTGCACAGAAAGCAGGTGGTGATCAGGAGGCGATGTTTTTTGACCAAGACTATATCGATGCATTGGAATACGGGTTGCCACCGAATGCGGGTGGGGGAATCGGAATTGATCGCCTCGTCATGCTGCTCACAGACAGCCGCTCTATTCGGGATGTTTTGTTGTTCCCACATCTAAGACCGGACACCTGACATTGTGTGGGTGGTTGCAGGGCGCCCTGCCAGCCTAATTAACGAATGATTCGACCGCTCGAACTTCAAATTGGTCTGCGCTATACACGAGCCAGGCGGGAAAACCGTTTCATCTCGTTTATTTCATTTATATCTATCTTCGGTATCGTCATCGGCGTGTGGGCGTTGATAACGGTACTCTCGATCATGAATGGTTTTGAACGGGAACTGCGTGAACGAATTCTCGCCGTTGCATCGCATATCACCATCACGGGAGAAACTGGCCAACTGGCCAATTGGCAGGAAGTTGCTGATCAGGTTGGAAATTTAGATGATGTAATCGGTTATGCACCGTTTATCCTTGGGCAGGGCATGGTAGTCAAGGGCGGCACAGTTAGCGGCGCACTAATCCGCGGTATCTCGCCGGTGCCAGAGTCGACGGTCTCTACGGTCACCCAGAGCATGGTGTCTGGCGAGATTGATTCGCTGACCTCGCGGAGCTGGAATATCGTGATCGGTGCAAATCTCGCCTCTAAACTTGGTGTTGCCGTAGGAGACAAAGTCACCTTGGTCGCACCGAAAGGCCAATTGACACCGGCTGGTCTTCTTCCTCGACTAAAGCGGTTTCGAGTGAGCGGTGTTTTTGAATTGGGAATGTATGAATATGACAGTGTGCTGACATTGATTCATATAGACGACGCTGCCCGTTTGCTGAGAATGCAGGGGCAGGTGAGTGGTCTGCGCCTTAAATTGAATGATGTTTATGATGCGCCGCGTGTTCGTGAACAGCTTGCCTATGTAATGGGTCCGGGAAATGATGTGACGGATTGGACTCGTGAGCACCGCAATTTGTTTCGCGCACTCAAGATCGAGCGAAGAGTGATGTTCATAATTCTTTTACTCATCGTCGCAGTAGCAGGATTTAACATCGTTTCGACATTGATCATGGTGGTCGCAGACAAACAAGCCGATATTGCGATATTACGGACCCTCGGGATCAGTCCGTTAAGTGTGATGGGTATCTTTGTCGTACAAGGTGTCACAATCGGACTCATTGGTACCGTGGTTGGCGCTGCTCTTGGTATTGTGACCTCGATCAATATTGAAACACTGGTGCCATGGCTTGAGAATCTGTTCAACACTGAGTTTTTCCCTTCGAGCATCTATGTCATCACTGATTTCCCTGCCGAGATGCGCTGGAGCGACGTCAGCCTGATCACTACCGTGTCATTTGGAATCAGTTTGATAGCAACGCTTTATCCCGCCTGGCGGGCATCACGCACACAACCTGCCCAGGCATTGCGTTATGAATAAGAGTGCCGAGGCCGTTGTGCGTTGTCATGAACTGGTCAAGAACTTTGAACAAGGGGAGACGAGTGTTGAAGTGCTGTCTAGCGTTAATTTGGATGTGGCTGTTGGCGAATCTGTTGCCGTGGTGGGGGCTTCCGGCAGCGGTAAAAGCACCTTGTTGCATTTGCTCGCGGGGCTCGATGACCCGACCGCCGGGCTGGTCGAGGTAAACGGCGTAAATCCTGCGGCTATCGGTCAGCGCGCACGCGGAGACTTACGCAATAAAGTACTGGGATTTATTTATCAATTTCATCACCTACTTGGCGATTTTACGGCAGAAGAAAATGTGGCAATGCCGTTGTTGATTAGAAATCACCCGGTTGCGGACGCGATGCTTCGCGCAAGGCGCTTACTGGAGCGCGTTGGCCTGGAAAATCGATTTCGTCATCGACCTGCGCAACTGTCCGGTGGTGAACGTCAGAGAGCCGCGGTGGCACGTGCTTTGGTAACTCATCCAGCCTGTGTGCTGGCGGATGAACCGACCGGCAACCTGGATCGTCGTTCTGCCGCCGCGGTGCAGAGCTTGTTGATCGAGCTTAATCATGAATACGGGATTAGTCTGGTTGTCGCAACCCATGACCCGAATCTGGCACACAGATTACAGCGTTCGGTTCGTCTGGTAGACGGCCGGTTAATAGTGTGACGCCGATTGAAGGCGCGGCTGCGCTATGGTGCCTTCTTGTTGCGTGATGCGCGCAGGCGACGATGGCTATTACGCCGCTCACGTCGGCTCAGTACCCGCGAACGCCATATCAAATTGGTCAGAATGTAGCCAAGGACGCACGATACGATCGAAAAGATAAGGCACCCAAGTCCCAGCGCTGCTAATTGATCGATGACCCAGGTTGAATCGATATTGGGTAAGGTCGGAATTGGGTGGCCTAGGATCCAAGCACCGATGAAGTCGAGCACCCAGGACAGATTGAGATCGGTGGAACTCGGAAGCGGCTGGCCGAGAATCCACGCACCGACCAGGTAAGCCGCGCCATACAGTGGTAACCAGGTCATCGGATTCGAAATCCACACCACGACAGCCGCAATCGGCAAGTTGCAACGCAGAACAATACAGGTCACCGATGCTGGCACCGTTTGAAATGGAATCGGGATAAAAGTCCAGAACAGGCCAACGGCGAGGCCGCGGCTGACCGATCTCCGGTCGAATGACCAAAGGCGTGAATCGCCCAAATAACGGGCAATGTGGCGCACACCAGGCTGACCCAAGATCCTCTGGCGCGACGGCAGTCGTTCACGAATTGTGCGTAGTCGCACAGCTTACTCTCTTGTTACCCAAATAGAATCAAATGACGCAGGATAATGGATTATAAGGTCGGGCACGGATGCCCAAATTGCTTGCTACAGCTGTCCTATTTTGGCTGGGCGCGGTACAAGTGCAGTTCTTGCCGCACTTGTTGCCATGGAACGCGATACTTTGCTTTGTGCTGGTTGGTCTGTTCGCGTTTTGTTCGAACAAGTGGACTGTTTTAACGGCTTTCATCGCTGGATTACTGCTCTCCAATGGCTGTGCTTATGTAGAAATGAAGCGCTCGTTACCCGAGTCGTTGTACAGCATGGACTTCATTATTGACGGCTGGGTGGTTGGTCTCCCCGCACGATCTGACTCGGCACTGCGTTTCGACTTTCGTGTTGACCACTTTCTTCATGCAGCACCCATAGCAGCCGAAGACACACGGTTGCGTCTTTCATGGTACGGAAAAGCCGCCCAGTTGCGCCCGGGCGAACGATGGCGCTTGAAAGTTCGTTTGCGCCCGCCACGTGGTTATCGTAACTGGAATATCGCTGACCGTGAGCACCGTTTGTTCGTCCAGCGCATCGCCGCCACGGGTTATGTCCAGGATGGACCTGACAATTTCCGCCAGCACAGCAGTGTGCGAGTCGCTGTGCTCGATCAGATCCGATGGCGGCTCAGTCGTTTCATTGCGGACCAACATCCCCACAGTGTTGCGAGCGCGGTCGTTCGAGCACTCGCAGTAGGTGATCGTCAATCGATCGACAACGATGAGTGGCGCATATTCCGACGCACAGGATTGAGTCATCTGATGGCGATATCGGGTCTGCATATCGGTCTTGCGGCAGCATTTGGTTTTTGGATTGGCAACGCACTGTGGCGGCTGAGCCCATGGCTTGTGATGCGCATGCCGGCGCAATCGGCCGCTCGCATCACATCATTGGTTACAGCCGCATGCTATGCTGCTCTGGCTGGGTTCTCTATTCCGACCGTGCGGGCGTTAGTGACCCTCGGTATCGTCCTACTGATGTTTGCACGAAATCGGCGCTGGTCGGGTTCGACAATTTTTTCCCTCGCGTTAATGGCAGGTACCATGTGGGACCCTTTGTCGGTATCTCGCCCTTCATTCTGCTTGTCCTACACGGCGGTTGGTTTGATCATGATCGTCAACTCGCGTGTGACGAGTTCTCGGCAGCCTTTACCAGCTATATCGATGGTGCAGCGCTTCGTCAGCGTCTTGCGGCACTGGCTGGCGATCCAAATAGCGCTGTGCGTCGGGTTGGCGGGGCTGTCGATGGCATTTTTTGGAGAAGTGTCACTGGTGTCGCCATTGGCTAATTTGATCATAGTGCCAGTCTTTGTATTTGTGATCGTGCCGTTGGTCCTGGCTGCGGCAATCGTCCAACTACTCGGCGCGGCAGTACTGCCGGAATGTCTGATTGCAATTGTGGTGTGGGTTTTTGAGCTGCTATGGCCATTGATTGAGTGGCTTGGGACCCTGCCATTAAGCGCGACAAGCGGTCTGGCAGCGAGCGTTTGTTTCGCTGTGGCGACATTGATCACTGGTGTTTATTTTGTCAGAGGACGTCATCGGTTGATTGCGATCATTGGGAGCATCGGTGCGGCGGCAATCGTTGTTGCAGTGCATGCGGCTCCACGCCAAGCATTGACTGTTACGGTCCTTGATGTGGGTCAGGGGCTCGCGGTGGTCGTTGAGACGGCACACCACTCGCTATTGTTTGATGCCGGTCCAGCCTATGGTGATTTTTCCCTAGGTGAGGTGATCGTTGTACCGTATCTGCGCCAGCGTTTGATCAGTTCCCTTGATATGATAATTGTCAGTCATGACGATATGGATCATCGAGGGGGTGTCGCGGCGGTCACTGATGTGGTGCCAGTTGGAGAGATTTTTAGGAGTGGTCGACCCTTGCGCAGAAATGATCAGGTCTGTCGGGCAGATCAGACATGGGTATGGGACGACGTGGTGTTCCAAATACTTGCACCGATTGACGATGTTGTTAATTCGCGTAACGATCGCTCCTGTGTACTGCGGATCCAAAGTGCGACCGGTTCGGTGCTATTGACTGGAGATATCGGGCATCGTGCGGAGCGGATGCTTGTCAAGCGCTATGCCGAGCGATTGCGCTCCGACGTGATAGTCGTGCCACACCATGGGGCCAAAACTTCTTCAAGCCGGTTGTTCCTTGAGGCAGTGCAGCCGCAGATTGCAATTGTCAGCCGAGGTAGCGGAAATCGATACGGTCATCCACATCAGTCCGTTATTGCTCGATATGACGATATGCAAGCGCTATGGTTAGATACAGCGAAAGACGGTGCGGTGCGAGTCGAGTTGACTGGAAAGTCAATGGCATGGCGAACATGGCGCGCCAGTCGGTTGCGTTATTGGCATCAGCGCGACGTCGATCGAGTGCGCTGAATGATGGACTGAAAAAGGCCCGGGTTGTTAGACTTCCCAAGCTACTGTTTAGGCGGGCTTGGTCTTCAGAGTCATGGCCAGGGTGCCGCCAAGACGGACTCTTTTATCTGCGTAACGACAGGCGACCCTCGTGTTTGAATTAATCAGCAGCGGTGGCTGGCTCATGTGGCCGATTATGGTGTGTTCGGTTCTGGCCTTGGCCATCATCATTGAGCGGATCTGGAGCCTGCGGCGCTCAATGGTGGCACCGAGAGATCTGATGAGCCAGGTCCAGGGAATGGCGCTAGGTGAGGATCTGACCAATGATCAGATCGAGGAAATCCGGGAATCCAGCGCTTTGGGTCAGATCCTGGCTGC
This sequence comes from uncultured Acidiferrobacteraceae bacterium, assembly GCA_964484965.1. GTDB lineage: Bacteria > Pseudomonadota > Gammaproteobacteria > Arenicellales > UBA868 > UBA11791. The sequence continues at coordinate 47,223 of CAZAHE010000006.1, forward strand.
TGGACTGACGCGTCAGTACCAGCAGCCTTTTATTGTCAAAGAGGCGATTGAGGAAGCTGGTGGGCACGTGGTCCATGATTTGGAACGCTATCTAAATGCGCTTGGTACGATCGCGGCGACAACACCCTTGTTGGGACTGCTTGGCACGGTCATCGGCATGATTAAGGTGTTCTCTGCCATCACTGCTGTGGGTGTCGGTGATCCGCAGGTTCTTGCTGGCGGTATCTCGGAGGCGTTAATTACCACCGCTACAGGTCTCTCGGTTGGAATTCCTAGTCTTATGTTCCATCGTTTTTTTCGAGGCAAGGTGAACGAGCTGACCATAGCAATGGAACAGGATGCGCTGCGTTTTATGGATGTACTCCAATCCGGGCGCAAGTCGTGAAATTTAATCGTCCGAACGACGACGAGGTGTCGATCAACTTGACGCCGTTGATCGATATTGTATTTCTATTGTTGATCTTCTTTATGGTCTCTACCACGTTTTCTCGTGAGACGACGCTGCGTATTCGGTTGCCCGATGCCAGCGTTGAGCCGACTAAGGCTGACGAACGGCCGTTGTTGGTTATTACAATTACTGCACGCGGTGAGTATTCTGTTCGGGCTCCGTCGGCTCAGAGAGGAACGCACCTGCTGAGTCAGGAACGAGCGATTCTTAAGGGTGCAATGATCGAGGCTGCGCGCGGGGAAGAGAATCCTGTCGTCGTCATCCGTGCGGATAGGCAAACGCCACATGAGTCGGTCGTGCGAGCCATGGATGTTGCCCGCAGCCTTGGATTAACGCGGATCACGTTTTCGACTCAGCAACCCAGAGATTCCAGCTGATTCGGGTCGCGACTTGAAAAAGGGTGGCCCGGTTCTAAAGCGCCTATTGCGGTATGGCTTGCCCTACCGCAGGGTCTTTGGCGCGGCGGTCCTTGGCATGGTGCTGGTGGCGGCGGCAGAAACCGGCTTTGCTGCGCTATTGAAACCCATTATGGATGGCGGTTTTATCGAGCCCGATGCCGACATCATTGCCTGGACGCCGTTCCTGTTGATTGGGGTCTTTGCGGTTCGCACTGTCGGTGCGTTTCTTGATCAATACAGTATTGCCTGGGTCGCGAGGAAGGTCGTGTTCGACGTCAGGTCGGAAGTTTTTGGCCGAGTGATCCGGCTACCTGCCGCCTACTACGATCGTCAATCGTCAGCGACGCTTGTTTCAAAGCTTATTTTTGATATCGAGCAGATTGCGACTGCTTGCACCAATGCGTGCCGCACACTGATTAAGGACAGCCTTGTTGCCATCGGGCTGCTCACTTGGATGTTCTTTATAAGTTGGCAACTGACCCTGATTTTCCTTGCTGTGACGCCAGTGGTGGCGTTGATTATTCGGGAAGCCAGTCGCCGTTTCCGGGTGACGAGCGGCAACATTCAATCTTCTGTCGGTGTCATCGCACATGTTTCAAAAGAGATTTTTCAAGGTCACAAAATCGTAAAGGCTTACGGTGGATATGACTATGTCCAGGAAATATTCTCACAAGCCAACCGCGGTAATCGACGTCAGTTCATGCGCCGCGCGTTGGTCGCGGCAGCCAGTGTGCCGTTGCTGTTTTTCTTGGTCGGTACGAGCGTGGCGATGATTGTGTATTTGTCGATATCTGGTGTGGCCAGCGTATTTGTCACGGCGGGCACCTTTGTTTCTTATATTGGTTCGGTCTTGATGTTAATGGGACCGATCAAAAGGCTCGGGCGAGTGAATGAGTTCATACAATCCGGGATTGCGGCAGCGCAGAGCGCATTCGCAGTATTGGATGAAGAAGAGGAATTCCGTGGTGGCGAACTCGACGGCAGCGGTCTTGCTGGACGCGTCGAATTCAAGAATGTGTCGTTTGGTTACGACGACGAAGAAAGGCCGGTGGTTGACGGGTTGTCTTTTTTGATTGAGCCGGGCCAAGTGGTCGCGCTGGTGGGTGCGTCTGGCAGCGGCAAGTCGACAGTCGCGTCTTTGCTCATGGGTTTTTATAAATGTCGCAGTGGCCAGGTGCTGATTGATGACGAGCCGCTGGAGCGCTACGACTTACGGGAATTGCGTCAACACATCGCCTTGGTCACGCAGGAAGCCGTACTATTTGATGACACTATCAGAAACAATATCCGGTTCGGTTCAGATGTCGATGACAATAACGTTGATGATGCGATGCAAGCGGCACACGTTACGTCATTTTCTGACAATCCGTCCGATGGGCATGAGATGCGTGTTGGTGAGCAGGGCGGCAGGCTCTCTGGCGGACAACGTCAACGGGTGTCGATTGCAAGAGCCTTGGTCAAGGATGCACACATATTGGTTTTTGACGAAGCAACTTCGGCGTTAGACAACGTTTTGGAATCTCAAGTCTGGTCATCGATCAAACACCTAACGAAAGGGCGTACGTCGCTTGTGATTGCTCACCGCCTGACTTCTGTCGCTGATGCGGACTGTATTCATGTGCTGGATGCAGGGCGCATCGTGGAGTCTGGTGATCACGCGACGTTGATTGAACGTCACGGTCCTTATGCACGTCTGTACAAAAGCCAGGCCATCGATGCCGACCGGTCCACAAGTGGGGCCGATTCACAATGAGTTTCTTCAGCGTTGCGCTCGAGAGGAGCTGGTACCAGCCGAACTGGCTGACACCGTTGCTGTGGCCCTTTAGTGTCGTTTATGCCGTTGGCTGGATGATCTACAAGGCCCTTCACCCGCTGAGACGGGGTGAGACCGTCGCTAGTGTGCCTGTGATTGTGGTCGGTAACCTGACTGTGGGTGGTACTGGCAAGACGCCACTGGTCGTGTGGCTTGCGCAAGCGCTTAACGACGCCGGTTACCGGCCGGGGATTATCAGTCGCGGCTATGGCGGGCGCGCGCGACAACCTGTGGAAGTGACGGCAGTAATGGATCCTACGGTGGCTGGTGATGAGGCGGTGATGATGGCAGGTATGACAGATGTACCAGTGCTTGTTGATTATGACCGTTGTCGCGGGATCAAATTTTTGTACCGCCAGTGCAATGTCAATGTGGTGATCAGTGATGATGGCTTGCAGAACCGTAAATTGCCACGCTGGTTAGAAGTATTGGTGATCGATGGAGAGCGCCGGTTCGGTAACGGGCTGCTATTGCCGGCGGGTCCATTGCGCGAATCGGTGGCACGTATGCGAACGGTTGATTTTATAGTCGCAAACGGTCCTGCACGTAACGGTGAAATTGCGATGGCGACTACGGTAAAACAGTGTGTCAATCTTGTGTCTGGTGAATTGCGTCCCCTCAGTGTTATGTTGGGGCAGAAGTTTCTTGCGGTAACCGGAATTGGCAATGCACAACGGTTCTTTGGGCAGCTTCGCTTGGCCGGGGTTTCACTCGAAGAACGTATGTTTCCCGACCACCATGTCTTTTGTGCAAGGGATTTTGAAACAAGCGAGGGTCGTGATGTTTTAATGACGGCCAAGGACGCCGTTAAGTGTCGTCAATTTGCCGAAGCGGGGTGGTGGCAGGTCAATTTAGAGGTGTCGTTGCCGGTGGGGTTTGCCGATGAGATCGTGGCGAATTTGCCGGATCTTGATGAGGTCGCATAATCATGCTGTCGTTCTCGGTCATTATTCCCGCACGCTACGCCGCCACTCGGTTGCCAGGTAAACCGCTGCGCGATATTGCTGGAAAACCATTGATTCAGCGGACCTATGAGTGTGCGATGGAGAGTCAGGCAGAACGTGTCGTCGTGGCCACCGATGATGCGGGCATTGCACGGGTCGTCGAGTCCTTTAATGGTGTGGTCTGTATGACGCGCAGTGATCATCCAACTGGAACCGATCGCCTTGCTGAAGCCGCAGAACAGCTCGGGCTCGACGATGAACAGATTATCGTCAACCTGCAAGGTGACGAGCCCTGTGTTCCCGGAAGACTGATCAACCAGGTGGCAGAATGTCTGGCCAATTCTCCGCAAGCTGCACTGGCCACACTGTGCCTGCCGTTCGTCCGGCGAGAGGAAATTGATGATCCCAATGTGGTCAAAGTGGTGCTGGATCACGAGGGCTATGCACTTTATTTTTCAAGGGCACCGATACCATTTCGACGGGACGATGACGACGCTGACGACCCAATATATCGAAGTCAAATGCGTCGACACGTTGGCCTGTATGCTTACCGCGTGAGTTATCTTGCAGACTTTGTCACGCGCGCCCCGAGCCCCCTGGAGCGGGTCGAAAAACTCGAACAATTGCGCGCACTCTGGTACGGACATCGTATCGCGGTCGCCAACGCAGGTTCGTTACCGGGTCCCGGAGTCGATACGTTGGCAGATCTAGAGGAAGTGATTCAATTCTTCGAACATCAGCCTCGCTGACTGATGTTTAAACCTTACCGTTGCCAGAGAATGTTTGCCTGAGCATGGCCACAGACAGCCCACGCGGCCCCTTGCTGGTGGATGTGGCGGGCCATGAACTAACCGCAGCTGACGTTCATTGCCTGTGTCATCCGCTTGTGGGCGGGGTTATTCTTTTCAGCCGCAATTTCCGCGATCGACTGCAATTAACCGAATTGGTTGCTGCGATCCACGAACTGCGCAGCCCGCACTTGTTGGTTAGTGTCGACCAGGAGGGGGGTCGAGTGCAGCGATTGATCGACGGCTTCACGCGGCTGCCATCGTCGCGCACCTTGGGACGGCGCTTCGAGGAGAATCGCCAGGCCGGTGAAGAGGCGGCGTGGGCCCTCGGCTACATCATGGCATCCGAATTGCGCGAGGTCGGAATCGATTTCAGTTTTGCCCCAGTAGTGGATCTGTTTAATCCGGCCAGCGCAGTTATAGGCACTCGCGCGTTTTCAGATGAAGCCGCAACGGTCAGAAAGCTTGCCGATCAGGTCGCGATCGGGATGGTGGAAGGTGGCATGATCGGTGTGGCCAAACATTTCCCCGGGCACGGCGGAGTATCAGAGGATTCGCACACGGAATTGCCTGTTGACCAGCGCACCATTGAGCAGTTACGGCATGCAGATTTATCTGTCTACGAACGCCTTCCTTTGGACATATATGGTGGCGTACTGGTCGCTCATGTCGCGTTTCCAGCAGTCGATCGGGACGTCCCGAGTTTTTCTCCATACTGGATCCAAGAGCAACTTCGCGAACGCCTCGGTTTCGATGGCGCTGTCGTGTGTGATGACCTCATGATGGGCGCAGCCGCTTCTGCAGGGCCAATAGACGCGCGTGTGCAGTTGGCCCTCGACGCGGGTTGTGATCTGGTGCTGGTATGTAACGATCGTGTGGCGGTCAATCAAGTGATTGAAAACTTAGAACAGGCGGTCTGGTCACCGCCATTGTCAGATCGATTGGTGCGGCTTACCGGAGGCGTAACGAATCAGTCGATAGATGTTGAACCGCTGCGGGTGCTTCTGACGAGTCTGGCAGAACAAAATGACGGCAATGTTTGAGAGCGAAAAAGGGTTTCAGGCTCGTTCGATGTACTCGCCGGTGTCGGTATTGACGCGCACGACGTCACCGATGTTGACGAACGGCGGCACAGTCACACGCAGGCCGGTCTCCAGAGTCGCGGGCTTTCCCGAACCCGAGGCAGTTTGCCCTTTGACGACGGTTTCAGTGTCGGTCACCTCTAGTGCAACCGCGCTCGGTAGTTCCATACCGATCGGGTTGTCGTTATAGAAATTGAGCTGCACCTCGAGGTTTGGTTGAAGGTAGCCCACTTGTTCGCTGATCGAGTCATTGTCGAGATATAGTTGTTCGTAGGTTTGTAAGTCCATGAACACGAATTGTGACCCATCGGGGTAGAGATACTGCATTTGACGGGGTTCGACATGGGCTTTTTCAAGTTTTTCGTCGGATCTGAATCGTTCATTGAGCTTTGTGCCGTCACCGACGGATTTCATCTCAAGCTGTGCAAAAGCCCCACCCTTGCCCGGTTTGACATGCTCTTTCTTGAGAATGCGCCAGAGTTTTCCCTGGTATTCAATCAGGTTGCCAATCCGGGCGTCTGATGCTGAAATCTTCATGTTGTTTCCGACAAAGGCGGATAAGGCGCCGCATTCTATGCCTTGGCCTGGGAGCGGGCAACTTCCGACCGACATTTTAAAGTTGAAATAACATTGGCAAAGCTCCCCTCCAAATGGTTCGACCTGTTGTGCCGTCGCTGCGACCGTTTAGTCGAGCACATGGACGCCGTTAAGATGCGCCACCCGGAGTATCACTGTAGGCCGGTACCGTCTTTCGGACCGCGCGATGCGCGGCTGCTTGTCGTAGGTCTGGCACCAGGCATGCATGGTGCTAATGCGACCGGGCGACCGTTTACGGGCGACGCGGCCGGCGTCATGTTATACGACGCGCTGCATCGTTATGGGTTTGCATCGAAACCCCTTTCTCGACATTTGCGGGATCGATTGCAATTGTCTGACTGTCGTATTACCAACGCGGTCAAATGCCTGCCGCCAGCAAATAAACCAGTCGCCGCTGAGGTCGGTAATTGTCAGGGTTATCTTTCAGCAGAGTTATGCGCACTTCCAAAGGGTGGCGTGATCCTGGTTCTCGGTGGTATTGCCCATCAAGCCACAATACGTGCGCTGGGTTACCGGCTGCGAGAGTACCCATTTGCTCATGGGGCCGAGCATGAGCTGCCGTGCCAGCGTAGTCTACTTTCTAGTTATCACTGCAGTCGTTACAACACACAGACTCGACGCCTGACCAAAGCAATGTTTCTAGCTGTCGTTTCACGGGCTAAGGAGAAACTGGGCGCAAATGGCAGATGATCGTCAAACGCGGCGTGACCGTTTGTTAAAGAACATACGCAATGTACCCGGGGTATATGCAATGTTCGATGACACCGACCAATGCCTTTATATCGGCAAGGCAAAAAGCCTTAAGAAGCGCGTGACCAGTTATTTCAGGTCAAAGGGCCTGTCAGATAAGATTATTCATATGGTGGAACGGATCGATCGCATAGATACCTATTTGACGCACACTGAAAGCGAAGCCTTGCTACTAGAAAACAATTTGATTAAGGATTTCAAACCGCGTTATAACGTGGTGTTTCGAGATGATAAGAGTTACCCCTACATCCGCGTTGGTACAGAGCATCAATTTCCGGGATTGGCGTTTTACAGAGGTAATAGAAAAGCGCCCGGCCGCTACCTCGGACCATTCTCAAACGCTGGTGCCGTTCGCGCATCTTTGGCGATGGTTCAGAAAGTCATTCCAGTGCGCCAGTGCGAGGATACTTATTTCCGCACACGCAGCCGCCCATGTCTGCAGCATCAAATTGGGCGCTGCACGGCACCTTGTGTGGGTCTGATCGACCGTGCAGTGTATGAGGAAGATGTTACCCAGACGCTAATGCTGCTCGAGGGGCGAGATACGGCGTTGGGCGAGCGGTTAGCGCAAAAAATGGAGGCCGCGTCGGAAGGCCTTGAGTTTGAGAACGCGGCGTTGTGGCGTGATCGATTGCAGTCTCTGCGCCGGCTGCAGTCGGGCCAGGTCCTGACTGGGACCAGACAAGACGTTGATGTGATTGTCGCTGTTGAGCAAGGAGGTACGGTTTGCATGAGTGTGATGTCAATTCGTAATGGCCAGAATACCGGCACCAGACAGTATCTGCATCGGACGAATCTGGATGAAACCTTGCCCTGCGTTTTGGGCGCTTTTCTGCCGCAATATTACCTGCAGCAGCCGGTGCCCCGAGAAGTAGTGGTTTTCCCACCAGTAGCCGATGCTCAGGTGTTGGGCGATTTTCTCGCCAAGCAACGCACTCGTGCGGTGACGATCAAATCCAATGTCCGTGGTCTGCGCGCGCGCTGGGTGGAGACGGCGCGTATCAACGCGCTGGACTATCTATCACGCCAGATGGCCAGCGATGAAAGCTATGCGGAACGTCTGTCTGCGCTGACACAGCTTCTGGAGATCGACTCAGCGATTAGCAGAATCGAATGCTACGACGTCAGTCATATGCGCGGTGAGGCGGCGATGGGCTCGTGTGTTGTGTTTGATAATACCGGTGCGGCGCGAGACCAGTACCGACGCTTCGGGCTCAGAGACATAGCGCCCGGAGATGATTATGCTGCTATGGACCAGATGTTGCGCCGTCGCTTTCGATCACGGGACGAAGGGGAAATGGTGGTGCCGGATATTGTATTGGTAGACGGCGGCCGCGGTCAGCTTAACGTGGCGACTAATGTGATGAATGAATTGTCCTTGGGCAGTGTCTGCGTTGTCGGCGTTGCCAAGGGACATGATCGCCGGCCTGGGCACGAACGCCTCTACGTGTCCGAGCGCAGAACGCCGCTGGCGATTCATCCACGGGCACCGGCGCTGCATCTCATACAGCAGATTCGTGACGAAGCCCATCGTTTTGCGATCACTGGACATCGCGGTCGCCGTGGCCGTGCGCGCACGACGTCGGCGCTGCAGGGGATCCCTGGAATAGGGGCCACTCGACGGCGCGCGTTGCTGCGCCACTTCGGTGGGCTGCGCCAGGTTGAGCGAGCCGGTGTGGAAGAGATTTCCCGCGTTCAGGGGATTAGTTTGTCGATTGCACAACGGGTATACGAGTATCTTCACAAGGGTTAGGGAGTATTTGTCAGTGAACACACCAAATCTGTTGACGCTGTTCCGTATGGCGCTGATACCGGTTGTGGTCGTGCTTTATATTCTTCCGTTAAACAGTATTTATGTCACGGCAGTGTTTCTGTTAGCCGGGGCCACGGACTGGCTGGACGGCTATCTTGCAAGGCGCCTCGATCAGATCTCCCGTTTCGGAGCGTTTCTTGATCCAGTGGCGGATAAATTGGTAGTGGCAGCAGTACTCGTGCTGCTCGTGAGTGACACGGGTCTGATGGAGAATGTCGTCAGTCAGAACCTCTTCATCATTGCGGTCATCGTCATTCTGGGCCGCGAGATCGCGATATCCGCGTTGCGGGAATGGGTGGCACAGAGCGGATTGCAGCCCAGTCTGGCAGTGAGTACCTTGGGAAAAATCAAGACCACGGTACAGATCATCGCCATTTCGCTGTTGCTCTATCGTGACGACTTGTTTGGTATTCCTGTTCTTCGCGCAGGTGAGGTGATGCTGTATGTTGCGGCGGCTTTCACGATCTGGTCGATGGTAGGGTATTTGAAGGCGGCCTGGCCGGCGATTTCAAGAGAAGTCAAATAATATCGTTGCTGGTGCAAGTGAAACTGGTTGTGTCAATAACAATGGCGTTAGCATCAAGCGCATTAATTCAGATGGGGAGCTAGAGTAATGATCGATTCAAAAGTCGCTGTGATTACGGCCGGCGGTGGTGGAATGGGGGCGGCTGTGACACGCGAATTGCATCAGCGCGGCTATAGGGTGGCATTGATGTCTCGTTCAGAAGCGGCCGAACAATTGGCCGCCGAACTTGGTGGCGTCGGGCTGCGCGGGTCTGTGACCGATGCCAGTGCACTGCAGTCGCTGGTCGATGAGACACTGAGTCGATTCGGTCGTATTGATGCATTGGTGAACCACACGGCCCATCCTCCGAAGGGCGAACTGCTCGACATCACCGATGAGCAGTGGCTTGACGGCTTCGACATGCTCATTTTGAATGTGGTCAGAATGGCGCGTCTGGTAACCCCGCCAATGCTGCAGGGCAGCGGCGGCGCAATCGTCAACATTACGACATTTGCGACGTTCGAACCCACAATTGCGCTGCCCGTCTCGTGCACACTGCGCGCGGGGTTATCGAGTTTTGCGAAGCTCTATGCCGATCGCTATGCCGCGGAAGGCATTCGCATGAACAATGTCTTGCCCGGTTATATAGACAGTCTTGCGCACACCGAGGAGACCCGCTTGAAGATACCGATGCAACGTATCGGGCGAAGTGAGGAAATTGCAAAAACGACTGCGTTTCTGTTGTCGCCCGACGCCGGGTATATCACGGGCCAGAACATCATCGTCGATGGGGGGGTCACCCGACACGTGTAGCGCGATTAAAACGTCAGTGAATATGCACGCCGCCGTTGACATCGATCTCTGAGCCAGTGACATAGCTAGAAAGGTCTGAAGCGAGGAACAAGGCACACCCGGCGACATCTTGCGGTTGGCCGATGCGCCCGATGGGCGTTGCGTCGATGATCGCCTGACGGTTTTCCGCTGAAAGCTGTCCCTGAAAAATATCGGTGTCGATCAGTCCTGGACAGATGGCGTTGACGCGGATCTGGAACGGTCCTTGCTCTCGCGCCAGCGCCTTGGTCAGCCCCAGCACACCAGCTTTGGCAGCGGCGTAATGCGATCCGCTGAAAAGGCCGCCGCCGCGCTGACCAGCGACCGAAGACAGGTTGATGATGGAGCCTTGGCGGTGCGTTTGCATGCTGGGCACGACCGCCTGGCACATATTGAATGTGCCTCGCAGACAGACATCAAGCACACGATCGTAGTCCGACGTCTCGATCTCCAGCAGGCCGAGCGCTTGCGCAATACCAGCGTTGTTCACCAGGCAGTCGATTGATGTGACCTCGGCCAGGATCTCGTTGACGATCGCGGTGCACGCGCTGCGATCGCTGATATCGAGCCCGAAGGCGAGGTGTTCGGCACCCAGCTCTTGAGCCGTGTCATGGACCGTGTCCTTATCTATATCGAGCAGCACAAGTCGTGCACCGTGTTCGGCAAACAATGTTGTACACGCGCGGCCTATGCCGCGTTCACTGGCAGCCCCGGTGATGATGCAGGTTTTGCCGCGCAGCAGCATTACGGCTGTTGGCTCGCCGGGCTTAGGGTGTAGCGTGGCCCTGCAAGGCGATCGGTTGAATGGGTCGCAACGCTGTTTCGCCGATAAGCCGTTCGGCAATGTTTGACTGCGTTGATTGGCCGCAGTGTCGATGCAGGGAGCCGTCGCAGAAAGACGCCGAATAGGGCCCTGGGACGGGCGATATGGGTGAGTAAGGACATAGGGAAGGTGCGGCCGTGCTGAGATTCTGGTGCAATCATATCGTTGATATGCCTGCGCGGTAAAACGGTCTATGTGACCTTTGTATTCGGCGCTGAGCAATGGTTCGGCGAGCCGTGGTATAAGACACCTGACAACTTACTGGATTTCAGCGGAGTTCAGACCATGGCGATTACAACGTTACCGACGCGGCCACAGATGTCAGAGGCTGAGTGGGAGACTCGATGCGATCTCGCGGCGCTCTATCATGTCCTTGATTATTACCGAATGACGGACATGATCTATACCCATATGACGGCCCGCATACCAGGAGAGGAAAACACGTTTCTGATCAATAACTACGGTGACTTGTTCGACGAAGTGACGGCTTCGTCGCTGGTGAAAATGGATATGCAGGGCAATGTCATCGGTGATCAGGACAGTTTTAACCTGGCCGGGTTCACCATACACAGCGGCGTTTACAAAGCGAGACCCGATGCGCAATGCGTCATGCACACGCATACCCGCGCCGGAATCGCAGTGTCGATCTCAAAGAAAGGCTTGCTGCCGATCAGCCAGGACGCTGCGCTGTTGATGGGTGATCTGGCTTACCATGATTACGGCACACCCTCAACGGAGTCGGAGTGTGAAGCGTTGGGGCGCAGTTGTCAGAACGGCAACAGCATCATCTTGCGAAATCACGGCTTGCTGACGGTTGGCCAGAGTATCCCAGCGGCGTTTTCGAGAATGTATCGACTCGAGCACGCGTGTTCGGCGCAGGTCGCGGCGATGTCGCTGAACGACGAATTGATCAATATCGAGCCGCAAGTGCTGGAAGAGGTCAAAGCCAAATACGGCGCCTTCGACAGCAGCGCTGAAAGCGGTCAAAGAGAATGGGGTGCAATGCTGCGCATGCTGGAACGCAAAGGTATCGACTATCGTCGATGACCGAGAAGTAGACTGCTGTTGAAACGGGGTTGTCGTGGCGCAGGCTGATACTTACCTGGCCGCCTACGAGCCGTTGTTTCAGCCGCTGGTGATCAAAGGGTTGACGATCAAGAACCGTTTCTTGAGTACCAGTCATGCACCCGCCTACGCCGAAAAAGGCAAGATCACGCCGCGTTACATCCGCTACCACGAGGAAAAAGCCAAGGGCGGCGTCGGTCTGACTCAGTTTGGCGGAGCGACCACCGTCTCGGCTGAGAACTCGTTTTATTATGGTCAGGTCGACGGCTCAAACGATGCGGTGATAGCGGGTTACCGGCGTATGGCGCGGGCAGTCCATGCGCACGGTGCTGCTTGTACGGTCCAGTTGACCCATGGTGGGCGTCGCGAGCGCTGGGATATTGCCAATTGGCTGCCGCAGTTTTCTGCATCGTGCACACGCGAGTTGATACACGGCGCTTTTGCGGTGGCGATGGAAGATCATGATATCCGCAGGGTCTGTGCCGCATTCGCTGCTGCGGCGCGCCGTGTTCGAGACGGCGATGTCGACGGTGTCGAAGTCTCCTGCCAGGCCGGCACCCTGATCGAGCAGTTTTGGTCACCGGCCATGAATCACCGCAGCGATGGTTATGGCGGCAGCCTGCGCAATCGCATGCGCTTTGGCATCGAGGTGATCGAATCAATCAGAGCAGCCGTCGGTGACGATTTTGTAGTCGGCATTCGTATGCCGGGTGACGAACTGATGGCGGGTGGTCTGACACAGGACGACTGTCTGAGTATCGCGAGCACCTATGCAGCCAGTGGCCTGATTGATTTCATCAGTGTGGTGGGCGGTCAGGCCTCTTCCTATCAGGACGAAGCACGCATCTGGCCGACCATGTGGCTGCCGTCGGCGGCTTATTTGAAACTCGCTGCGGCAATTAAGGCACAAGTGCCGTTGCCGATATTTCATGCCACCAGGATTACGGATGCGGCGACAGCGGTGCATGCCGTTCGTGAAGGCTTGATCGACATGGTGGGTATGACCCGTGCATTCATCGCCGATCCGCAACACATCAAAAAACTCGTATCGGGACGCGAACGAGAGATTCGCCCTTGTGTCGGCGCAGGATACTGTGTCGATCGGGTCATCAGCGGGCTGGACGCGCACTGCGTGCACAACGTGGCTACTGGCCGGGAATTACATGTTCCGCAGATCATTACCCGGTCGCGTCGAAAGTGCCGAAAGGTGGTGGTTGTCGGGGGCGGGCCCGGAGGCCTCGAGGCAGCACGCGTCAGTGCCGCTCGCGGTCATCAGGTGGTTCTTTTCGAAGCGGCCGGTTTACTCGGTGGCCAACTGGTACTGGCGTCAAAGACCACTTGGCGACGTGAGCTGAGCGGCATCAGTGATTGGCTCAGTTCAGAAGTCGCGCGCCTGGGTGTCGAGGTGCACCTCAACCGTCTTGCACAAGCGCAAGATATATTGGCCGAGGCACCAGCGGTGGTGATTGTTGCTGCTGGCGGACGGCCTAAGCCTGGCAATTTTGATGGCAACGAATTGGCCAGCACATCATGGGATGTTATTGCCGGCACGTCATCGTTGGAGGGCAAAGTACTTTTGTACGATGAAAGCGGCAGCCATGCCGGGCTTTCGTGTGCAGAGCACGCCGCTGCCAATGGTGCCGACGTCGAAATAGTGACGCCGGAAAAAGCGTTGGGTCGAGAGTTGGGCGGAACCAACTTGGGGGCCTACCTGACCGAAATTCATCAACACCAGATCAAAATCACGCCGGATACGGGTCTGGTCGAATTGCGGCCGCTGAACAATCGCTTGGTCGCTCGCACACGAAATATCTATAGCGGCATGTCACAGGACATACATGTCGATCGTGTCATTGTTGAGCACGGGACGATTCCCAATGATGAGCTGTATTTCCAATTGAAACCACACTCAATCAACCTGGGAGAAGTCGACCTGGCGGCCCTGGCTGAGCACCGCTGCCCGCTGCTCGAGCGCAACGCGGGTGCTGCGTTCTACCTGTTTCGCATCGGCGACGCGTGGGCCAGTCGCAATCTCCACACCGCAATGCTGGATGCAATGCGCGTGTGCAAGGACCTCTAACGCTATGGCGATCGGAGGTCGAGAGATTTGTCTTAGCAGTAGCCGTCCTAACGGCTATAATTACCTTTAAGGTGCCGATGTCGATCGCCCTTAAGCGCACGCCCACTATGCCGATCACTGCAAAATGGGCCAAAACATGCGGGAATAGCTCAGTTGGTAGAGCACAACCTTGCCAAGGTTGGGGTCGCGAGTTCGAGTCTCGTTTCCCGCTCCAAA
>CAZAHE010000007.1:0-60439 GCA_964484965.1 uncultured Acidiferrobacteraceae bacterium
TTCTTCATTTCAATCTTGTCCGGTGTGATTCGTTTATTCTTGGTCGTCGTGTAGTAGTGACCGGTGCCGGCGCTTGATACCAGTTTGATCTTATCGCGCATATTGCTTTCTCCAGGAATTTCAGACTTTGATGCCGCGTCCGCGGATATCCTTTAAAACAGCATCAATACCCTGCTTGTCAATCGTTCTCAATCCCTTTTGGGACACCACCAGCTTAACCCAGCGGTTCTCACTCTCAACCCAGAACTTCCGCTGATGAACGTTCGGCTTGAATTGGCGCTTGGTACGGTTTTTGGCATGCGACACGTTGTTCCCAAACATTGTGCGCTTACCGGTAACCTGACAGATTCTGGACATTTTCTCGGCCCTTCGGAAATGGCCTCTGGGGGCCGCGTTTTATAACAGATCGTACGCTTCTTTTCAAAACCCCCGCCAACTGACAATAAAGAGTTTCACCCTTGTACAACCAACCGTTACACTTAATTATATGAGCTCTCTTGCCGGCAAACAGCTCCTTGTCGGGGTCACCGGTGGCATCGCCGCATACAAAAGCGTCGAGCTAGTCAGGCGCCTGAACGAAGCAGGGGCTAGTGTCCGCGTGGTAATGACCCGGGCGGCACAGGAATTCATAACTCCACTGACGCTCCAGGCGGTGAGCGGCCATCCGGTTCGAGATTCATTGCTTGATCCAGATGCCGAAGCCGGCATGAGTCACATCGAAATGGCTCGCTGGGCCGATCATGTCATCGTGGCACCAGCGACCGCGGACTTCATTGCACGACTAGCGGCGGGGATTGCAGATGACCTACTGACGACACTGTGTCTAGCTACTGAGGCCCCAGTGGGTGTAGCACCCGCCATGAATCGGGTGATGTGGGATAACCCCGCCACTCGCGCGAATATCGAGACCCTCAAACAGCGCGGTATCGCCCTGCTCGGTCCCGACGCCGGCGCACAAGCTTGCGGGGAAATTGGCGAGGGAAGGATGATCTCTCCAGAAGAAATTATTTCATGTTTGGATGCATCTTCCCCTACCCAGCTTTTACATGACCTGACAGTAGTGGTCACGGCCGGTCCGACTCTTGAACCGCTGGACCCGGTGCGTGCGCTGACAAATCACAGCTCCGGAAAAATGGGCTATGCTGTCGCTGCCGCCGCGATTAACGCCGGCGCCAGCGTCATACTGATCACCGGCCCGAGCACGGAAACCGTCCCCGCGCAAGCGGCCGTGCACGCGGTGACGACCGCAAACGAAATGCTGGATAAGGTCAAGGCTCTGGTCGCACAAGCCGATATTTTCATTGGCGTCGCGGCAGTAAGCGATTATCGCCCTGTCAAAGCCAGCACCGAAAAAATCAAAAAATCGGACGAAACGCTGCGTCTTGATCTGGTGCGAAATCCGGATATTCTTGCCAGCGTCGCGGCACTAAAAGACGCACCATTCACGGTTGGCTTTGCTGCAGAAACCGAAGCAACCCGGGCCAACGCCAAGGCGAAACTGAAAGACAAAGGCCTTGATCTCATTGTGGCCAATACAATCACCAGCGAAGACAACCCGTTCGGAAGCGACCGTAATCGACTGTTGATCATAGACGCGGATAGCGAACTTGATCTCGGTTCCGGAAAAAAAACCCTTCTTGCCGAACGCCTTGTCATAGAAATTGCTCGGCACTATCGTGCGAAACATCCAACTACAGATACTTGATCAACGTTTAAAGAATGATTTTGGCTTGCCCGCTTATGCCACTTCCGGCTCTGCGGGACTTGACCTGAAGGCCTGCCTCGACGCCCCTTTCAGTCTTGAGCCTGGCCAATGTCATCTGATCCCAACAGGTCTAGCGCTTCATATTGCCGACCCCAGTCTTGCTGCCATGCTTCTGCCACGGTCGGGCCTGGGCCACAAGAAAGGCATTGTCCTCGGCAATCTCGTCGGGCTAATCGACAGCGACTACCAGGGGGAAGTCTTCGTGTCGTGCTGGAATCGTAGCGACCAGACCTACGAAATCGAACCGGGGGATCGAATAGCGCAAATGGTTTTCGTTCCAATTACACAGGTCGAATTCGAGGTTGTCGACTCATTCGATTCCAGCGATCGAGACAGTGGGGGCTTCGGGCACACTGGCCGACGTTGATGGTACTAATTAATAGACGGCAATGGTTGGGGAAAGCAGCTATTTTTCTTATACTTGCTGCCCGCTAACTGATCCTGTTTTTACCCACACGCAACCACGGACAAGCTCGGCCAATGCGCACTGATGATGGAAGCCGATGGCCGTTGTACCTCAGTTACCTCACTACCGCTAACGCTGCCTATCTCGATTCACTATTCGAGACTTACGAAGTTGATCCTGGGTCGGTGACAGCGGACTGGCGTGCTTCTTTCGACAGCCTGCCAACCAAACCTCTGCAACGACACTCGCCAGAACAGAGGATCGGCAATGGCTATTCCTACGATAATGAAAGCTGGGGTACTGAGGAAGCTCGTAAACAATCAGCTGTTCTGCGCCTGATTAATGCATACCGCAGTCGAGGTCACCTGATTGCACAAAACGATCCACTTCAATTGCGCGTCATAGAACGTGCAGAAGATTTTGATTTGAACTTTCAGGGACTCTCTCCGAGTGACCTAGACACTGTATTCGACACCGGCTCATTGTTTGCACGCAAGGCGATGACACTGAGTGAAATTATTGACTTCTGTGAATTGGTTTACTGCGGACCAGTCGGAATCGAATACATGCACATATCTCGAATGGAGGAAAAACGCTGGCTGCAGGCGAGACTAGAAACCATTCCGGTACGACCAGTAGCGGAAAACCAAACCCGGCGTACCATGCTACGGCAGCTCACTGCTGCTGAAGGCCTAGAGCGCTACCTACACACGCGCTATGTTGGTCAGAAGCGTTTTTCCCTGGAGGGTGGAGAAACATTAATCCCACTGCTCTCCGAGCTGGTTCAACGCGCCGGTGACAACAACATCAAGGAAGTCGTCATTGGTATGACACATCGGGGTCGACTCAACGTTCTCGTTAACCTGCTCGGCAAGTCACCAGCGGAGATATTTGACGAATTCGAAGGCCGCTACACCAGCGCCAGCGGCAACACCGATACGGGAGATGTTAAATACCACCAGGGCTTTTCCTCCGACATCCAGACACCCGGCGGGCTGGTGCACTTGGCGCTGGCCTTCAATCCGTCGCATCTCGAGATCATTGGCCCGGTAGTCGAAGGTTCTGTTCGGGCCCGACAAGAACGCTATAGACCCCCCAACATTGAGACTATCGAACGTTCTGGTGAGTATGGCAAAGGCCGAATTTTGCCAGTTTTAATTCATGGCGACGCGGCCTTCGCCGGACAGGGTGTCGTCATGGAAACACTTAACATGTCGAACACCCGTGGATTTTCTACCGGTGGCTCAATCCACGTGATCGTCAATAACCAGATTGGATTTACGACCAGCAATCCACTCGATGCCCGTTCAACACTGTACTGCACGGAAGTGGCAAAAATGGTGCAGGCGCCAATCTTGCATGTAAACGGTGACGACCCCGACGCAGTGCTCTTCGCCGTCCGCCTGGCTTTCGACTTTCGTACAACATTCAACAAAGACGTTGTTATTGACCTTGTCGGCTACCGGCGCCTTGGCCATAACGAAGCAGACGAGCCGAGCATTACTCAACCAATGATGTATGAACGGATCACCAGTCTTCCGACGGTGCGTCAACAATATATCGATCGCCTGATCGCCGATCAGGTAATCCAGCAGTCGGATGCCGACCAAATGGCTGTAGAATTGCGGACGATGCTAGATGCCGGCGAGGTCGTCGCAGACCATATTTCAGCCACTGGGGCCTCGTCCACAGGCTTAGATTGGACCCGTTATCTCAACAGTCACTGGACAGATATTGTCGATACAACCGTGGCGATTGATCGTATTCAGGCGTTTAATAGGCAACTGCAGTCACTACCATCAGGTTTTGTCGCTCATCCGAGAATTGAAAAGTTGTTCCATGACAGAGACCGTATGGTAGCCGGTGATCTGCCAGTCGATTGGGGCTTTGCCGAGACAATGGCTTATGCTTCCCTGATTGATGAAGGCTTTTCAGTACGGCTGTCCGGACAGGATTCCGGACGGGGTACTTTTTCCCATCGCCATGCCGTAATTAAGAACATTCGCGCACGAGAATCGTTCGTTCCGCTCCGTTCGATCGGGCCAGATCCTAACCAATTTCTGGTGATCAATTCACTTTTGTCAGAAGAAGCTGTACTGGCATTCGAGTACGGCTATTCGACCACCGAACCCGGGGCATTGGTCATTTGGGAGGCCCAGTTTGGCGACTTCGCGAATGGTGCCCAAGTCGTCATAGACCAGTTCATCAGCAGCGGTGAAGCTAAATGGGGGCGGCTCTGCGGCCTAACCTTGTTTCTGCCGCACGGTTACGAGGGGCAAGGACCCGAACATTCTTCGGCGCGGCTGGAACGTTACCTTCAATTGTGCGCCGAACAGAATATCCAGGTTTGCGTACCGACCACACCGGCCCAGTTCTTTCACGTGCTGCGCCGACAGATGATCAGGCCGTTAAGACGGCCACTGATCCTAATGACACCAAAGAGCTTGCTGCGACACAAGCAGTCCGCCAGTTCACTAAGCGACCTAAGTACTGGAGAATTTCAAGCAGTAATCGACGACAACGACTGTCCTGAAAAGAAAAATGTTGAACGCGTTGTCCTGTCATCCGGCAAGGTTTACTTTGACCTGCTGAAGGTGCGACAAATCATGTCTGCTCGAACAGCCGCGCTTGTGAGAGTGGAACAACTGCACCCATTTCCACTAGCGCAGCTCCAGGACACTTTGTCCCGTTACCCCAACGCAAGATCTGTAGTCTGGTGCCAAGAAGAACCGCGCAACCAAGGGGCTTGGTATCAGATTCGCCACCACCTGCGCAGCTGTCTCAGTGATGAACAGGTACTGATCTATTCGGGCCGGGCATCTGCCGCCGCCCCCGCAGTCGGCTTTTATCAGTTGCATGTCGACCAGCAAAGCGCGCTCGTCAACGACGCACTCGATAACGTCATTGAGCAGACAGATCCCTCATGAGTAGCGAAATCCGGGTCCCTTTACTGCCTGAATCAGTGACCGAAGCGACGGTGCTCGAGTGGCACTGTGCCGTCGGTGATGTCGTACAGCGAGACGCCATCTTGCTCGAACTGGAGACAGACAAAGTTGTACTTGAAGTGCCGGCACCCGAGACCGGCCGATTAGTAGAGATACGTGCTGACAGCGGTGAAATCGTCAATAGCAACGATGTCCTGGGGCTGTTTGAGGGAACTGACAGCACAATGCCGGTTCCGCCTGATCCTCCACCGGCAGAAAAGGCAGATACACCAGCACCCGCCGCGACTCAATCCCCGCAATCCAAAGCGCCGGCTGTATCCAAAGCGCCCGCACCTGAACCCATTCAAGCGGCAGTATCAAAGCCAATCAGCAGTCGCACCGACGGACAACGGACCATTCAGCGTCGTCCGATGAGTCGTTTACGACAAACCATTGCAAATCGTCTAATGCAAGCCCAGCAGAGCGCGGCAATTCTCTCGACCTTCAACGAGGTTGATCTGACCGATGTGATGGCCCTGCGACAACAATACGGCGAACCTTTTGAAGCCCGCTACGGCATTCGGCTCGGTTACATGTCATTTTTTGTCCGCGCGTGTGTCGATGCGCTACGGGCATTCCCGTTGGTCAACGCACAGATTGAGGACAACGATATTATCTACCACGATTACTTTGACATCGGCATTGCGGTATCCTCTCCCCGTGGCCTGGTGGTGCCAGTACTACGTGATGCAAATATCAAGAGTTTTGCCGAGATCGAACAGGAAATTGCCGCTTTCGGCGAGAAGGCGAAGAGCGGCGATCTGGCGATGGACGATCTCACCGGTGGGACGTTTACAATTACCAATGGCGGTGTTTTTGGCTCCCTTCTTTCGACACCGATTCTTAACCCACCTCAGAGCGGAATCCTTGGGATGCACAAGATTCAACAGCGGCCAGTAGCTGTCGATGGCCAAGTAGAGATTCGGCCTATGATGTACATTGCGCTATCGTATGACCACCGTCTAATCGACGGGCGGGATGCGGTCGGATTTCTCGTAGATGTCAAGAAGGCGCTCGAAGATCCAGCAAGGCTGCTTCTCAGGGTCTGATCCTGCAGCCCGCTACAATAAGAAAAGCACAACGGCAATCGATTCGATGAAACCGACGGACACGTCAGACCCCACCTATTTTCATCGGGTGGTCGACTGCCAATGGGGCTGTCCAGCACATACGGATGTGCCGGAATATATCCGTATGATTGCGCAAGGCCGCTACACCGATGCCTACATGCTGAATCGCCGTTCCAACGTCTTCCCTGCCATTCTTGGCCGAGTCTGTGATCGCCCGTGTGAACCGGTATGCCGGCGCCGGCGTGTAGAGGACAAACCGGTGGCGATTTGCAGGTTGAAACGGGTAGCCGCCGACCTCGCCGGCGATATTCGACCTTTACTGCCCGACATTCCGCCGCAAAAGAACGGAAAACGAATCGCATGCATCGGTGCCGGCTGTGCCTCTCTTACCGTCGCCAATGATTTGCTCCCAATGGGTTACGAAGTGGTCATCTATGAGCAATATGATTTAACTGGCGGTCTCATGCGCACCAACATTCCGGCGTTTCGTCTGCCTGCCAGTGTGCTTGACGACGAAATCAGCATGATCGTTGAAATGGGAGTCGATCTAAGACTAGGACAACGCATCGACAGCTTGGCATCACTGCTGGAAGAAGATTTCGACGCCGTATTTATAGGCAGCGGCGCACCGCGGGGAAAGAATCTTGATATTCCAGGACGCTATGACAGCGATCGAATACATATTGGGATCGACTGGCTGGAGTCGGTCGCTTTCGATCACACTGAGACGATCGGCGAACAGGTCTTGATTATTGGTGTCGGCAACACAGCAATGGATTGCTGCCGAACAGCACTTCGCCTTGGCGGCAAACAAGTCAAAGTCATGGCTCGCAAGCCGCGTGGCTATTTTAAGGCTTCTGAGTGGGAACTGGAGGATGCTGAAGAGGAACAGGTCGAGATAGTCGTTAATCATTCACCACGGGAATTTGTTATTTCCGACGGCAAATTAGTAGGCATGCAGTTCGACGTCTTCGAGTATCACACTGATGAGACCGGCGAGCTACGACAGGAACAGACAGGAGAAGCGTTTTTCCCGGCTGACGACATCATTCTCGCAATTGGCCAGGAGACCGCCTTTCCTTGGATAGAGCGGCATATCGGCATCGAATTCGATGAATGGGATCAGCCAGTGGTCGATCGCACGAGCTATCAATCGACTCGCGCAGGAATATTTTTTGGCGGTGATGCTGCCTTTGGACCAGAAAACATCATCTGGGCTGTTGAACACGGCCATCAGGCTGCTATATCGATTCACAAGCACTGCCACAACGAAGCCCTTGACGACCGGCTACCTTATGGAATGAACTTGGCCAGCACCAAGATGAGTATCCACGAATGGAGTTTCAGCAATGATTATGATCAAGCGAGTCGCCGCCAGATGCGCCACGTGGATCTCAAAAAACGGTTCGAGAAATTAAACATTGAAGTCGAACTTGGGTTCTCACAGGACCAAACGACGATTGAGGTAGAGCGATGCCTCAACTGCGACATTCAGACTGTATTCAGCGCAGAGCTATGTATCGAATGCGATGCCTGCATCGATGTTTGTCCAGTACGCTGCTTGACAATTACTGAGAACTCCGACGAGGACAGTCTTCGTAAGGCGCTGACTGTGGCGGCAGACAATCTCGATCAACCTTTATATGTTTCTGCCGCGCTGCCACAGACCGGACGTATTATGGTAAAGGATGAGAATGTCTGTGTTCACTGCTCACTTTGCGCCGAACGCTGTCCAACTGGTGCCTGGGATATGCGCAAATCACAACTACTGATTCCTTACGCCAGTGATGAGGAAATGGCGAGATGCCAGAAAAAGACCGCGTAAACGACTTCGTTGTTCGTATTGCCACGGTCAATGGCACTGGTTCCGCCAGTGCCAACACCCTACTTATGAAAGCAATTTTTCGTATGGGTATTCCGGTACTCGGCAAGAACTATTTCCCCTCAAATATTCAAGGTCTGCCGACGTGGTATGAAATTCGGGTAACAAAAGACGGTTATCTCTCCCGCTCAGGGCATATCGACGTGATGGTGGCAATGAACGCCCAGACCTATGCTGAAGATCTGGAAAGTGTTCATCCGGGAGGCCTCTTTATCTACGATTCAACCTGGCCTCGCAAAGAGCTTCATTCGAGGACAGATATCACGGTATTACCGATTCCTCTGTCACGCCTGTCAAATGAGTCTTTTATCGGCGCACGCACACGGATTCTGATGCGCAATGTCGCTTATGTTGGAGCATTGGCAGCGCTACTATCCATTGATCTTGACATACTAAAACAACTACTCACCGAAACTTTCGGCAACAAACAGGCCTTGATCGATTCGAATTTGAGCGCGATCGAAATGGGATATGATTATGCGATGGCGCATTTTGGATGTCCGTTCACGATGCATCTGAAGGCCCTGGACAAAACTGCCAATCACATCATGATTGACGGCAATACCGCGGCAGCCCTGGGCTGTGTTTACGCCGGTGCCACCGTAGGGAGTTGGTATCCAATTACCCCTTCGACCTCGCTGTTCGATGCGTTCGGCGGCTTCTGTGAGAAATTTCGTATTGATTCGGAGACCGGCAAACAGAACTACTGCATTATCCAAGCTGAAGATGAACTGGCAGCGGTCGGGATGGCGCTTGGTGCTGCCTGGAATGGCGCTCGTGCATTTACATCCACCAGCGGCCCAGGCATCTCTCTAATGTCAGAGTTCCTTGGCCTTGCCTACTTCACTGAGATTCCGCTGGTGCTGTTCGACATTCAGCGAGTGGGACCTTCGACCGGCATGCCAACGCGCACCCAACAGAGCGATATTCTCGCCGCAGCCTATGCATCCCATGGGGATACCCGGCACGTGCTGCTGTTCCCGTCAGACCCGGCTGAGTGCTTTGAGTGTGCAGTACAGGCTATTGATCTGGCTGACCGTCTACAAACGCCCGTCATCGTACTATCAGATCTCGATATCGGCATGAACGACTGGCCGTGCCCGCAATTGCAATGGGACGACGCATACGAGCCAGACTACGGCAAAGTCTACCGGGCCGATGCCCTGCGCGATATCGAACGGTTCCAGCGTTATCTCGATGTCGACGGCGATGGCATCTGCTATCGGTCATTGCCTGGCGATCATCCTCACGGCGCCTATTTGATTCGCGGATCGGGACACAATAAGGCCGGCGCTTATACGGAACGAGCAGATGAATATGTAGAGGTCATGGATCGTCTGCGGCGAAAGTTCGACACCGCAGCAACTTTAGTTCCCGAACCCGTGATCGAGCAGGTGAAGACCCCGGACTTTGCGATCGTTGCACTCGGTAGTTCTCATGGCGCGGTACAAGAGACGCGTGCACGACTCGCAGAGTCAGGCCTGACAGGCGACTACATGAGAATTAGGGCTTTTCCTTTCAACGATACTGTCCGCGAATTTCTCGCAAGCCACGAACGCATATTTGTTGTCGAGCAAAATCGTGATGCCCAGTTGCGCAGCCTGCTGATGACCGAGACCGGAGTCGCAGCTGATAAATTAACACCAGTGCTTTATTACGGCGGCGAACCGTTGGCATCGATCGACATTATTGACATCATTGCACAACAATTGAAACAGGGGAAAGCTGCGTGAGTTACATCAAGAAACCGCGTATCAATCACCCGGGCTTGGAGACTAACGAGGTCGGCCTCACAATCCATGATTATGAAGGTGCGATGTCGACCTTGTGTGCGGGATGCGGTCACGATTCAGTATCGAGCGCGATTATTCAAGCCTACTACGAACTCGCAATCGAACCCCATCGAGTCGCCAAGTTGTCGGGTATCGGTTGCTCTAGCAAAACACCCACCTATTTCCTACGGCCGGCGCATGGTTTCAATTCAGTACATGGGCGAATGCCATCGATTGCAACTGGCGCCAATGCCGCCAATAGAGAACTCCAGTACATCGGAATTTCAGGCGACGGCGATTCCTTATCTATCGGCCTAGGTCAGTTCTGTCACGCTATTCGACGCAACGTCAACATGCTCTACGTGATCGAGAATAACGGCGTATACGGCCTTACTAAGGGACAATTTTCGGCTTCTGCCGATGTCGGCAGTTCGGCACGCAAGGGTGGGTCTAATAAATTGGCGCCGATTGATCCAGTACTAACAGCAATCAACTTTGGCTGTTCCTTTGTTGCTCGGGGATTCTCTGGTGATAAGAAAAGCCTAGTGCCACTGATCAAGGCAGCGATCAAGCACCGCGGATTTGCGATGCTCGATATCATTTCTCCGTGTGTCACCTTCAATGACCATGAAGGTTCGACCAAAAGCTATTTGCATATGCGTGAATATGAGCAGGCCACGGTTTACGCCGACTTCGTGCCATTGCGCGAAGAGATCACAGCGACTCTCGATGAGCACGTCACCCCTGTTACATTGCATGACGGTAGTCAGATATATCTGCGTAAGGTCGACAATAAATACGACGCCACTGACCGTGGCTCAGCAACTGCTTATATCCGAGAGCACCAGAAAAACGGTGAGATTGTCACAGGCCTGCTTTTTGTCGATGTCAACGAGCCTGACATGCTTGAACTCAGTGCTACCAGCGACACCCCACTCGTAAACCTTGCGTTCGATACCCTGAATCCAGGTGCCGCCAAACTCAAAGATTTACAAAAACGCTGGCGCTGAACACCCGCATGAAGATCCCTGCGGCCGAAATATTCAAAGCCTATGATATTCGTGGAATTGTCGATCATGACCTCACTGAGGATACGGTTGCGCAGATCGGCCAGGCCATAGCGAGTGAAACTCGAAGTCATCATGACGACACGGTCATCATCGGTCGCGATGGCCGTCTATCCGGTCCCCGCCTAGTTAAAGCCCTATCCGACGGCATTAACTCGGGCGGCTGTAACGTCCTCGACATCGGTATGGTACCGACACCGTGTACCTACTTCGCCAGTCACCATCTCGGAATCGGCTCTGCTGTATCTGTAACTGGCAGCCACAACCCACCTGAGTACAACGGCCTCAAAATTATTATCGGGGGAGATACCCTCTCAGGGGAGCGCATCCAGGGGCTGCGTGGGCGCATTACAAAAGGCCGCCTCGAACAAGGCACCGGTGGCTACGATCAACACGATATCATCGATGCTTACCTGGAACGCATCACTGGCGACATCAAACTGAAGCGGCCACTTAAGATCGTGACGGACTGCGGCAATGGTGTCGCTGGTTTACTTGTCCCCAGACTATTCCGAGCACTTGGCTGCGAGGTCATCAAAGACCTCTACGCTGAAGTAGACGGGTCATTCCCCAACCACCACCCGGACCCCATTCGTCCCGAAAATCTCACCGACCTGATCCAGGCAGTGCAGCAGGACAAAGCAGACTTGGGCCTTGCTTTCGACGGCGACGGCGACCGACTCGGTGTCGTGTCTTCTGATGGGCAAATCATTTGGCCGGACCGGCAACTGATTCTTCTTGCACGTGACGTTTTGTCACACCATCCGGGTGGTGAGATCATATTTGACGTCAAGTGTACACAAATGCTGCCCCACGCCATCCGCGCGTTCGGCGGTGTTGCCACGATGTGGAAGACTGGCCACTCGTTGATCAAAGCCAAGCTGAAGACCAGCGGTGCGGTGTTGGCTGGAGAGATGAGCGGTCACATTTTCTTTAATGATCGGTGGTATGGATTCGATGACGCTCTCTACGTTGGTGCCCGTCTGTGTGAACTACTGTCCGGCTTAGACAAGACTCCATCAACCGTGTTTAACGAATTACCCGATAGACTGAACACCCCCGAGCTGCGCCTGGAGATGAATGGCAACGAACATCACGAGGTCATCAATGAACTGGTCGCACATAGTAACTTTCCTGGCGGTAATGTCTGTCTGATCGATGGTGTGCGTGTAGATTTTGACAATGGCTTTGGATTGGCACGAGCATCCAACACCACGCCAACAGTGATCCTGCGTTTTGAGGCGGCGAGTGAAGATGAACTCGAACGGATTAAAGAATTATTTCGTGGCCAACTGCTGGCGCTACGCCCTGACATCACGCTGCCGTTCTAGTGTCGAACGGAGCGGCGGGTAACCACCACTTTTTACTGCGACTCAGCGTCGATTGCGTCGGGACGACGGTATCCTTTAGGCAGTGTTCGACCGCGCTGTGCTCTAGCGCCGGCAAAATGTTCTAAGTCAGCGGGTTTCAAGCGCATATGCTGTTTGCCCGCATAAATTCTAAGTGAGTCACCTTCTCGAAAAACGACTGCGTCGATGACTTTTTCCTGACCTTCCAGATATCGTTTAGCCGGGACATTAATCAACTTAACACCCTTGCCGCGTGACAAACGCGGCATCTCAGCAAGCGCCACAATCAGTAATCTACCGGCACTTGTAATCGCCGCGACCCAATCGTCCTCGTAGTCATAAACCTGCTGCGGCGGCATAACCTGAACATTACGCGCATTTATCACAGCCTTACCGGATCGATTACGCGTGACTAACTCTGACAGCGGTGCCACGAACCCGTAGCCGGCATCTGTGAGCAAGAGATAGTGGGTGGTTTCGTCTCCAGCCATCAAGCCGCAAAATGTCGCACCCTCGGGTGGCTTTAGATCTTTTCCGACTGGCTCACCCAGACCGCGCGCAGACGGCAAAGCATGTGCAGCCAGCGCATAAGTGCGCCCGGTGGAATCTAGACAAAGTAACGTCTCATTGGTTCGTCCGTATACCGCATGTAAAAATTCGTCACCCGCGCGATAATTTAACTCACGTGCCGCCACATCGTGCCCCTTGGCGGCTCGGACCCAGCCCTTTTGGGACAATACGGCAGTGATCGGTTCGGATGGGAGTAGAACGGTCTCTGACAGCACTTGTGCCGCTTGACGTTCAACAACCGGTGATCGACGCTCATCACCGAACGCTTCGGCGTCGGCCAGTAATTCATCGCGAACGACATTCTTTAGTTGGCTTTTTGACTTGAGTATCTTAAGCAATTCACGCTTTTCGGCCTGCAGGGCCTCCTGCTCAGCCTTGATCTTGATTTCTGCGAGACGGGCCAGCTGTCTCAGGCGCAACTCAAGAATCGCCTCGACTTGTTCTTGACTAAGGCGGAACCGTTTGCGCAGCACTGCGGCTGGATTGTCTTCTTTTCTGATGATACGAATGACCTTATCCAGGTTGAGGTAGACAACCATCAAGCCCTCGAGCAAATGCAACCGCTCCACAACCCGGTCATAGCGAAACTGCAGGCGACGGCGAACAGTCTCAATACGAAAGATCAACCATTCACTGATGAGTTGCTTAAGATTCAGTACTGACGGGCGTCCATCTAAACCGATGACATTCATATTGACGCGGTAACTCTGCTCAAGCACCGTACTGGCAAACAGATGCTGCATCAACGCTTCACGGTCAACCCGTGTCGATCGGGGTTCAATGACAATTCGCACCGGGTTGGCGTGATCCGATTCGTCGCGAACATCATCCACCATCGGCAACTTCTTGGCACCCATCTGGGCCGCAATCTGTTCGATGATCCGTTCACCAGAGACCTGGTATGGCAGAGCTGTAACCACGATGTCACTTCCCTCCGACACCCATACCGCACGCTGACGGACTGAACCGGAGCCCGTTCGGTAAATTTCCACCAGTTCATCGGCTGGAGTGACAATTTCCGCTTCCGTAGGGAAGTCAGGACCTTTAATGTGTTTGCACAACTGGCTGACACTGGTTCGACTGTTCTCGAGCAAACGCACACAGGCACTCACAACCTCGCGTAAATTGTGAGGCAACAGGTCCGTAGCCATACCGACCGCGATGCCGGAAGCGCCATTAAGCAAGACGGTCGGAAGTCGAGCTGGTAATCGAGCGGGTTCAAATAATGTCCCGTCGAAGTTTGGCGTCCAATCGACGGTCCCTTGACCGAGTTCCGATAATAAGACCTGAGTAAATCTAGACAGTCGCGCTTCGGTATAGCGCATGGCTGCAAAAGACTTCGGGTCATCCTGTGATCCCCAGTTGCCCTGCCCGTCCACCAGCGGGTAACGAAAACTAAACGATTGTGCCATCAGGACCATCGCTTCATAACAGGCGCTGTCGCCGTGGGGGTGAAACTTGCCGAGGACATCACCGATCGTACGAGCCGACTTTTTGTGCTTTGCCGTCACATTCAGCCCGAGCTCCGACATCGCGTAGACGATTCGACGCTGTACCGGTTTGAGGCCGTCAGCGAGCGCCGGCAGAGCGCGGTCCATAATGACGTACATGGAATAGTTGAGGTAGGAACGTTCGGTAAATTCCGAAAGCGGCACACGCTCAAGTGTGCTCACTGGTGGCTTTCGTTTTCTACCAGCTACGGCGGTTGCTTTACGCGGCATCAGGATAGAAATCTCCAGTACTGATAGCAGTCATTGCCAGGGAACCCACAACAAGTGTGGTCTTGGGCAGGCCTAATTATATCCCCGCCTTTCTTGTTGCCCTTATCGAGGAGCATCGGCGCTGGATCGACGCCAGCCTAACAATCGACGGGTGCCACCGCGAATCGGCCTTATGACTACACACCTCGAGTGCAAGCGCATATCGTGGCGATCTGGCTCTAATGGCGCCAACGCTGATGCCCTCTGGCGCATTCTGGGCACCTTGCTATTGACAGCCGACAGTCGCGACAGTATATGGACGATCCCAACGTCGAGCAGCGCGGTCAGATGACATGTCACTTCGCCACCTACCACTAAGAGATATTCTGAAACAAATTCGCGACGGCACATTGAGCGCCGCAGACCTGGCCGAATCGGTAATTGACTGCCATGACGAAACACTCGGCGCATACCGGGACTTTCGCCCTGATAGCGTACGCCAAGCCGCGCTTCTCTCCGACGCCGCTTTTGCTTGTGGCACGGACTTTGGCCCTATGCAGGGTATTCCAGTGTCCGTGAAAGACTTATATGGACTCAACGGCACCGAAACATATGCGGGATCACCGCAAGCCCTGCCAGCACCCTACCAAGTAGAAGGGCCAGTCGTATCCGTCCTGCGACGACAGCTGGCGGTCTTTACCGGAAAATCCCATACCGTAGAGTTCGCCTTTGGCGGACTTGGTGTTAATAGTCACTGGACTACACCACGCAACCCATGGGATGCCGATTCCCACCGGGTATCTGGCGGATCAAGTTGCGGCGCAGGCGTGAGTTTGCAGGAAGGTTCTGCCTGGGTCGCGCTTGGCAGTGATACTGCTGGTTCTGTTCGTGTTCCCGCCAGTATGACAGGGACAGTCGGGCTGAAGACCAGTTATGGGCGTTGGCCACTGGCGGGGATCTTTCCGCTCAGTCCCACGCTCGATACCGCCGGCATTCTGACACGCACCGTGGCTGACGCGCTGGTCGGATTCGCCGCTATAGACCCGTATTACCAAGGGCAGTTAACACGACTGGAACACGAAGCCTCTCAAATAGACAGCAAGACATTAACCATCAGCACGGGCGATCCACTCCTCTGGGAAAATTGTGACCCCGGCATCTCAGAAGCGGTTGAAACGGCTCTTGATGATCTTGGCAAGGCAGGCATCAACATCGTGCAGTCAACGCTACCTGCAACAGAAGAAGCCATTGAATTCTTCATGATCGGTGGCGTCGCAGGTATAGAACTCAAAGAATTTCTCCAAAGCCAGCTCCCCGCATGGCTGGAGACCGCGGATCCGGTGGTCGGCTCGCGACTGAAAAGTAACTCCACAATTGATGCTGAGGAATATCTGCGGCGCCGACGAACCCTGAACACGTTGTCCGCAAGAGCGGCGCCTTATTTTGCAGAGGTCGATGTCGTCGCCAGTCCAACCGTACCGATTACGCCGCCTCGATTGTCAGAGGTGGCAGAGGTTGACGGCTACCAACCACGCAATGTCCAGGCATTGCGCAATACAGCTGTTGGAAATGTACTCGGCCTGTGCAGCATTACCATACCCGTCGGTTTGGATGCCGGTGGAATGCCTGTCGGTCTGCAATTGTTTGCAGGCCACGGCCATGACGCGCGACTGCTTACCATCGCAACCCATATAGAACAGATACTCGGCAACGCAAACGAACGCTTAGGGCGCCCACCGTTGCTTACAGCTTGACACTCTTGATAGGCTTTACACCATGATCCTGTCAAGCCACTGATGACCAAATTGTTTGCTTGACTACAATGCACATAGCCATAGCGAGACGATGTATTTGTCGGGCACTTTGCATTAAATGATCGACATCGGTCATGGCCATCACATGCAACTGGACGAGTAGTTTGCTGTACCCGCAAGACCTGTGTATGTGCTTTCAGACCGAATTGCTGCCAGTTGTAAGAAAAACGTAATAATTTTCTGTTTCAATCAGATTTCATAACTATTGAGAACCCATGCTATGGCGGCGCCGAGTGTCCTGGTAGTAGAAGACGATTCTTCAGTTCGAGAAATGCTTCGCTTCGTTCTACAACAATATGATTTTGAGATTCTCGAGGCAGCAGACGCTGAGGATGCCAAAAACTCCATCGATGTTCGTCAACCAAGCGTCATACTTCTTGACTGGATGTTACCAGGCATGAGTGGAATCGAGTTTTCCCGTCTGTTGAAAAAAGACAAAATAACGCGCGATATTCCTGTGGTTATGCTCACTGCAAAAGGCGAAGAAGAAGACAAAGTGCGAGGCCTCGATAGCGGCGCTGATGACTACATCACCAAACCCTTCTCGCCTAGAGAGCTCGTCGCCCGTTTGCGAGCTGTGCTTCGCCGTTTGGCGCCACACAAGGGCGACGAAGCAGTAGAAATTGAGGGACTTCGGCTAGACCCAGCTAATCATCGCGTTTTGATCGAAAAACAAGCTGTCACGATGGGTCCTACCGAATTTAAGTTATTGCATTTTTTTATGACACATCCCAATCGAGTCTACAGCCGAAGTCAATTACTTGATTGGGTCTGGGGACCGAATGCCTTCGTTGAAGAGCGTACCGTCGATGTTTACATTCGGCGACTTCGTGCAGTGCTGGCCAATAAAAGATACGATCATTTACTTCGTACAATCCGCGGCGTGGGTTATATGTTTTCTCTTGATGACACGTGAACTTAACCAGACCCACCCTAATTAAAGATGTTGCTGTATACCTGGTTTTCTTAACTATTGCCGCGCTCGTAGGATATGCCGCCGGCCTAATCCTTGAGTTGTTGCTTTTAGCAACAACACTAACTGGCATATTTCTTTTTCTACAGATGACTTTTCTCGCAGCCGAACATCAACCTGGACGAAATAGATATAGGTTTCTCTTTGCAGGCAGCACACGGCACCTGCAGCAGAAGTTCAACTCGAACAAACGACGAATTTCCGAACTGGAAACATCTGTAGCTCTATCAGACAAGGCGCTGCAACGTGCTGAAGCTGATGCCACAACAAGTCTACAAGCTTTTCGGGACTCTCTCTCCGCTTTACCCGATGCGTTGATAGCACTCGATAGAAACAATCGTATCGAGTGGTGGAACAATGCAGCGACCGAGTTATTCAGCCTTTCACATTCCTTAGATAAGAATAAGAGAATTGAGGTGGTGATCAATAATGAACGGTTTCGAACCTATGCCGCGAATCTGGCACCTAATCGTGCCATTGAAATTCGCTCGCCAACAGCAGCAGACAAACTACTTTCTGTACAAATGGTTCGATACGGTGAGGGGAAAAAACTGCTGCAAGCTAAAGATCAAACACACTTGCGCCAGCTTGAACAGATTCGACAGGATTTTATTGCGAACACATCTCACGAGTTAAGAACACCTCTCACGGTGGTGCACGGCTATATCGAAACACTAATGGACCATCCTCACGCCGACGAAACGAGCACACTAGCCGATACATTGACCGCAATGTATCGACAAACCAGCCGTATCAAGAACATTGTCGAAGATATGCTTACCTTATCCCGACTCGAACAGGATGCACGTGGTCCATCTGAAATGGTTGATATGGTCAGGTTGCTGAACTCAGCACGAGATGAAGCGACCATGCTCAGCGGCGATCAGGGACACAAAGTCTCTATCGAAGCACAAACTGGATTTCTGCTACTAGGCAACCAAGAAGAAATTCGCAGCCTAGTTGCTAATCTTGTATCGAACGCTATCCGGTACACAACGGCTGGTGGTGAGATTGCGCTTCGCTGGTGGATCGATGATAACGGTGCTTATTTCACGGTCACAGACACAGGAATCGGCATCGCCCCGAGTCAGATTTCGAGAATTACCGAGCGCTTTTACAGAGTTGATACAGCCCGCTCAAGAGAGACAGGAGGTACCGGTTTGGGGTTGGCCATTGTCAAACACGTCTTAACACGTATGGGCGGGGAGCTGTCAATCGCTAGTGCCCCTGGAACCGGGAGCACTTTCACCTGCCTGTTCCCACGCCTATCGGTCCGCCGTATCTCCACATAGACCTTCTCCTCTGGCTGTCATTGAACATTGTCACCAAATTGAAATATTTTCCCGCTAGACTGTGGCCACAACAAATGAGCAACCCAACTTTGGCAACACAGTTGCCTATTGAATTAAGGTAATGGACTTTTTTTCCAGCATTCCACCGGCTCTATGGATTGCAGCGTTGCTAGCGTTTTACATGGCGTGGGCCATCGGTGCGAATGATGTAGCGAATGCCATGGGGACCAGCGTTGGGTCCGGCGCCCTCACTCTGGGAGGCGCGATCATTGTTGCCGCAGTATTCGAGTTTGCAGGGGCATTTCTGGCAGGTGGGCATGTTACAGACACGGTTCGGAAGGGCATGCTCGATATGGCCCTGCTCAGTCGAGAACAGCTGATTTTTGGAATGCTGGCATCCCTGGCATCGGCTGGAACGCTGCTGATTGGTGCAACTCGCTTTGGCTTACCTATTTCGACGACGCATTC
Organism: uncultured Acidiferrobacteraceae bacterium; assembly: GCA_964484965.1. GTDB lineage: Bacteria > Pseudomonadota > Gammaproteobacteria > Arenicellales > UBA868 > UBA11791. The sequence goes on from CAZAHE010000007.1 coordinate 19,113, forward strand.
GATCGTTGGGGCAATTGTAGGCTTTGGCGCAGTCGCCGTCGGTATTGATGCGGTCAAGTGGGCCAAAGTCACTCAAATTGCTCTCTCTTGGATTACTTCCCCGTTACTTGCTGGGGTCATCGCATTTTTAATCTTTCACTTAATTCGTTCCGCTATCCTCAACAAAGAGCGGCCTGTTAATCAGATCAGGAAATATGGGCCCGCGTTCTTCTTTTTTGTTTTCTTCATTATTGGTTTAGTGACCCTCTTCAAAGGCCTCAAACACATCAATCTCGATTTAGACCTTGTACAGGCACTAATCGGATCATTCGTGCTCGGGTTGATTGGTGCTGGAATTGGCGCTTTCTTTATCCGACGAGTAGAAATAGGCGCCACGGATCCCAATCATCGTTTCGACCAGGTTGAGAAGATCTTTATCGTGCTTCAGATTTTAACTGCATGCGCGATTGCCTTTGCCCATGGCTCTAACGATGTGGCGAATGCTATTGGTCCCCTAGCGGCCATTGTTAATGCAGTGGAAAACGTCGATCTCACTGCCAAAGCGCCTATTGCCCCGTGGATGCTAGTCATCGGCGGGTTAGGCATTGTCATCGGTCTTGCAACCTGGGGGTACCGGGTTATGGAGACAGTCGGTAAAAGGATTACTGAGTTAACTCCCAGCCGCGGCTTTGCTGCCCAATTGGCTGCAGCTTCGACGATTGTTCTCGCTTCCCGGCTTGGAATTCCCATATCGACAACACATACACTTGTAGGAGCCGTTCTCGGTGTCGGCCTTGCCCGGGGTATCACAGCGCTTGACTTGCGGGTAGTTGGTAAAATTCTGGCATCATGGATTGCGACACTACCAATTGCTGCCGCTCTCTCGGTATTCTTCTATTTCTTTTTCAAGGGTCTGTTGACAGCCTAGGGGGAATCAATGTCCTGGATTGACAAACTGGTTCGTCAGTCACCCATCGAACCGATCCAGAAACACATGCACGTCGCCGTCTTATGTGCACGGGAAATTCTTCCTTTAATTGACGCAATGGCAGAGGGTGATGACGATGCCATCCGTGAACGTCGCGCGGAGATTGATAGGCTAGAACATGAAGCCGACTCTATCAAGCACGACATCCGCAGCCACCTCCCTCGACGTTTGCTGATGGCCATTGATCGCCGTACTATCCTCGAGATCCTGGATTATCAGGACTCCATCGCTGACACGACCCAAGACATTGCCGAGCTGGCAGATCAACGGAAAATGCATCTGCCGCAACCGCTGAAAGCGCCTGTTTTGGCTTTGGCACAACGCGTCATAGCGGCATGTGAACAAGGACAACGAATCATTGATGAACTCGATGAATTAATCGAGACAGGATTCGGAGAAAGTGAAGTGGCCCGTGTTGAACAAATGGTGCTGGAACTTGGGCGACTAGAAAGCGAAACTGATTTTCTTCTCGACAAAGCCGCGCGAACGCTTTTCTCAATTGAATCGGAGGTGGGTATTGCGACCATTTTCTGGCACCAGATTATTTCCTGGATCGCCAACCTCGCTGACCTCGCTGAACGCGTTGGTAATCGCTTACGTCTCCTGATGGCAACGTAAAGGCCTCATCGTCAGTATTCAAAATCGTCTCCGGTAGTCCCTTTCTATTAGTTGCTGTTGGTTCCCATCCGCGTAGACCTCGCAAACCTGCGCTCCTGATCTGTGTCGATGCTCCCCTTCGATGTGCGTCATAACTCACTTGAAGAAATTATCGAAGAATACAGCGGATAAAGTGGTAGCGAACTCCCTCGACTAGAGAGGACTACCGTTTGCCACAATTGCGTGACTAATCAGGCCCATTATTTCGACTGTCGCGGCTTCTTTGTCCTGATTCTGAACGACTGGGATCGAATGATTTTCTGCTTCTTCGATAAGTATCTCTTGTTGAGCCCAGATCGAGCCAATATGGTCTAGATAACGTTTTCCACGTCGTCCCGGTGACTCCTTGCCGCGCTGTCGGAACCGCCGTACCAATTGTTTCTGGTCAGTTACAGTTAAAATCAATTCAACCATAATATCTTCAGTCCCCAGGTTGACGTGATTCTTTAGCAACCCTGGCCAAATATGGACACCCTCGACTAGAACAGAGACGCTCTCGCGTTGGGCGCGCGCTAGCACTGCCCGAGAAGCAAGTTGTACCAACTCTGCCTGACGTCGAAAACTCTGATACAGATTGGGGTCCTCCTTTATATTGGCACCCCTTCCATCACCAGTCTTCTGTACCTCAAACGACGAGCCATGCAGCTCCGGTACCAGCGCGGCTGGCACCATCTCACGCATAATTTCGCGGAGCATATCTGTTGATTGCGTACGCACTATATCGAGTCGTGTTGCGACCTCCCCAGCAAGGGTGCTCTTTCCCACGCCTGGTGCGCCACCAAATAACAGAAACAAAATTCCATCACCACGATCAAAGTCGTTCCAACGTTGGTATCGCCCAGAAACATCTGTGCCAAGTTCTTTATCAAGCAGGTTTACTGTCACAGCATCGATCTGTTCAGAATCCACCTCATACTTCTTACCCGACAAGAAATCCTGATAAACCATCTGTGCCAATTCAGATGCCGTATCAATTGTCAGGCCGCAACGTTCAAGCCTTTTTTGATGTAAACGGCGTGAAAACCAATCCAGTTCCCCATCACGGCGTCTGAATCGAACATGACCCCTGCGTTCGAGCACCATCTGGTAAACATCGACAATCTGCTGACCGTAGTCGCTGCGCAGATGTTCGCTGACGACTTCGCGTAATTCTTTACTTGTTACAAGGCCCGTACCATCCAGAGCCTCACGTATTCTCGTTGCCAACCCATAGGCTTCATCAAATGATAATCCGGCAGACTGGAGAGAACGTGTGACAATTCCTCGCAGAAAGGGATGTTTCGTACCGTCGGCACCTCGGACCATCAGTTTTGACACTGGTTCTGTTTCCGTGGCTGTATGCCTAATTAGCAAGTTTCTCACTAGTCTGGAGCATAATCCAATCACATGCATCAGCGCCTGACAATTCTTCGGCACGCTAACGCCGAGTCATCTAACAGCACCGCAGACTTTGATCGTCCACTGACATCTGCTGGGCAAGGCGAGGCCCTTCGGGTATGGCAGTGGCTGGCCGAACAACAATCCTTGCCACAACTAATAGTGAGTTCACCAGCGTGCCGAGCGCGACAAACTGTGGGGGCCCGCGTCGGACCAATCGCCTCGACACCTGTGGCACTGGCCTTTGACGAACGACTCTACCTAGCAGACCTCAACAGCTTATTGGGGATCATCTCTGAAACACCGACTACGACAAACCACCTAATGCTGGTTGGCCATAATCCAGGGCTTGAGCACCTGCTGGAATTCTTGCTTCCTCAAGCGACTAATTCTCAGGACAGGGTGCTGCTACAAACTGCAACACTTGCGATGCTCGATTACCAGCAATCCTGGACCACTCCAAGTCCTGCCTGCGCCCATCTTGTACGACTGATCCGTGCGACGGAACTGATTACTTAATCGTTTTTCCTGACCTGCCCGAGATGCCCGTAGGTGTGGTGACAACCTATGCATCAATTTGGCCGACCGCATTGTGGAAGAATTTTTTAAAACATCGTTGCGCCAGACAAGGTAGGACCATCGTACCGGAGAGATTTTCACTCCGGTCTAGGTGCCTGGAACAAGCTGCGCCAGTGCACCAGACTGTAACTAATAGCGATCAGACCACCTAGCGATGCTACGAAAACTGCCCAGTCTGGTCCCAGCCATTCAGCCAGCCAGCCGATATTGAGCAACCCAATTGGGCTAACGCCGATACAAACGGCCAAAACTCCCAGTATTCGGCTACGCATTTCCGGCGGCGCCTCGAGAAATATGATCGTCCCTTGCATGGTTGAGAACCCGGCCACCCCAAATCCGGCAATCAGTAAGATGATCAATGACAATGAAAAATTTTGCGACAAAGAAAAAATGAGAATAGCCGCCAAAAAAACAGCGGCGCCGTAGGCATACAATAAGTGATAATGTGCCCTCTGCACGAACAAGGCAGCCACGATTGCACCCAAAAACGCCCCACTGCCCTCGGCTGATACGAGTATGCCGATATATACGGGGTTTAACCCAAGCAGTTGTTCGCCAATCACCGGCACCATAGCGACAAATGGGAAGCCAAAAAAGTTCATCACAATGGTGATAGTCAGAACCATCGAGATGCTGCGGTTAGATCGGATGTACCGCAGTCCTTCGATGAATTCGCTGAAAAAGTTGCTTCCACGACCCAACATCGGTGCCGGGTTGTAGGTCATCGAAGCGATCAAATAGATAGCTATTCCGGAAAGGATAAATCCTGCCAGGTAAGTGCCCGGCAGGCCGATTGCGGTATATAGCACTCCTCCAATCAGCGGTCCCAGCATACGAGTTACATTGGTCGTGGCAGAGTCAAGACTCATCGCCGCACCAACATTGGCGGTGCCAGCGATCTCTCCAAGCAAAGTTCGTCGCACTGCATAATCGGCAGACCAAATTGCGCCGTTAATAAATGCTCCCAACCCGATGTGCCATAGCTCAGCATGTCCTGTGGCCGCTAAAACAGCAAGCACACCACAACTACTGGCCATACAAAAAAACTCGCCGAGCAACAGATGGCGACGACTGATTTTTTCTGCCAACACCCCTATAAAGCCGCCCAATAACATCATCGGCAACATCCGGATAACGAGCATCAGGGAAACGACAAATGGCGAACCTGTCATATGAAAAACAAACAGAGCCACCGCCAACACTTCAAGCCAGCGTATCGTGCCGTAAATCAGTCCAACCGCCCACACATGCCGGAAATCTTTCTTCCCAAGCAAACTCAACCGGGCGCGCCATTCCGACTTGGCGCTTCCTTTAACGGGCGAGACAGAAGGCGCGGTTACGACACACCTCGGATGGATTGTGTGGCCAACTCATCTACTGATCCGTCTTCGTTTAACACAACGCGATAATCATCGACTGCGCTCTTTGGCGATACCAGACTGTTGCGGACATCTATGGCAACGCGCTCAGGATCACGGGAGGCTGGATCTCCGAAACCACCGCCTCCGGCCATCTCCAAGACTAAGTGTCCACCGGTGGAAATATGCTGCTGGCCTTTGGGACGCATCGGATCACCGTTCGTGCAAGAGACACGCCCCGCCGCACCATCGTATCCACCGTTTCGTCCCTTTGGTGCATTGTCAACACGCTCGTACATCGCAAGCACATCAAATGGAATATCATCGAGACCACCAATTTCCATCACCTGTCCACAACCGCCACGGAAACGCCCAGCGCCACCAGAATCTTCTCGGAACTCCTTGCGCCAAAAAACAATCGGCGTGATGGACTCTGTTGCCTCAACTGGAATTCCGCGGATTCCACTTGGAAAAGCAGTTGCACTCAATCCATCTTTGGTCGGGCGTGCGCCCATACCACCGGAATTGAAGTGCAACAAGTCAAATTCAGGGACCTCCCCACTGTAACCTGATTTAGCCGAGGTTGCCGCGCCGCCCCGCAACTGTAAATTCCACATTGATGCCGAACCTTCCGCCTGGCAACCCGTCTCGAGCACCTGATGTAGACAGCCCAGCACTGTGTCAGGAAGGAGATGGCCGATAATGTGGCGTGCAGCGACCGCGAATGGTCGCTGCACGTTCAAAATACAACCTTCGGGCGCGTGGAACGTGATCGGTAACAATGAGCCGTAATTATTCGGGATATCTGGCGCGACTGCGCACTTCACACCAAAGCAGGTGTATGCCTTTGTGTAGTTCAGTACCACGTTAATACCGTAACGACTCGCTTGAGAACTACCAGTGTAGTCAACATGGATGGTGTCGTCGCTAACGGTCAGTTTGGCCTGCAATGTAACTGGCTCATCATAACCATCCATCATTAAAGTGTTGCTATAGGATCCATTCTTGAGTTTTGCAATACGCTCAATGGTGGCCTGTTTAGAATTTTCAATAATGTATTCGCCGAGCTCGACAAGATCGTCCTGATCAAATTCCTTCATCATCGCAACCAATCGCTCGCTACCAATGTCGTTGGCACCAGCAAAAGCATAAATATCGCCAACCACCTGACTGGGCTCTCTAACATTGGTCTCAAGAATTGAAATCAACGTTTCATTGACCTGGCCTTGCTTGAAAAGGTGCATGATCGGAATATTTACGCCCTCTTCAAATACTTGGCTGGCATCAGGACCAAAACCCCGACCTCCGATATCCACCACATGACAGGTGTTGGCAAACAAAGCGACAACACGTCCGTTATAGTAGGTTGGCGTCACAACCGTGACATCATGTAGATGGCCGGACGTTTGCCACGGGTCGTTAGTGATAAATACATCCCCGGGCTCCATCGAGCTGATGGGGTAGCGTGCCAAAAAATGAACGATTGCCTCGGCCATCGCATTAATATGACCCGGAGTCCCGGTGACGGCTTGGGCCAACATACGACCCTCGGTATCAAACACGGATGCAGCAAGATCACCCGCCTCGCGCACACTGGTTGAGAACGACGTTCTAACCAATGTCTGTGCCTGCTCTTCAACCACCGAGATCAATCGGTTCCACATGATCTGGTTTTTAATTGTGGAAATTCCAGCCGATTGATTATTCTTTTGAATCTCGGATGTTTTGGTCGATTGCTGTGTCATGCTGTCTCTCTTTTTACTAGGCCTTCGACTCAAGCACAATATAGCCGCTCGGATGAATTGCGGCTGTGTACCCGCTCGCTACAACCGTTGCTGTGTCCTGCTCGACGATCACCGCAGGGCCCACAATAGTTGCTCCCGGCTGGAGTGCATCACGCGAATAGCAGGGTGCTTCGCTATACGAACCTGACTGGGGATTCATCAGTGGCCGTTGATCCTCTGGCGGCGGCACAGAGCGCTCTGTTGTGGCGCTTTCAGCAATCACCACATCTCGAGGCGTACTAACCGACAGTGCCCAACTCAGAACCTCAACTTCCACTCCAGGAATTGTTCGTTCGTACAATCGGTGATATTCGTGTTCAAACGTCTCTCGTAGTGTCTGTGCACCGGTTTCCCTTAATGGCACTTCATTAACGACCACCGGAATCTCGACCCCGACTTCGTGACCCTGGCCGATGTAGCGCATGAATGCCGTTTGTATTTGCTCAAGGGATTCTCCAGGCGCGCCGGCCTCAACAACAGTGACGGCTTCGTTGCGCATTGTCTCAAGCAATTCATTGGTTTTTTGCACGTCCAATGTTGACAACTGCTGATAGTGGCTGCGGATCACCTCGTAGGAAACCGGCGCACGCAGGAATCCAAGTGCCGACCCGACGCCAGCTCCCAGTGGAATCACCACTTTCCTTACGCCCAGCTTTTCGGCAAGACGACAAACATGGATTGGCGCCGCGCCACCAAATGCGACAATCGTTCGTGTATCAATACTCTTGCCGCTTTCTATCGCGTGGACCCGCGCCGCATTTGCCATATTTTCATCTACGATTTCCGACACACCGAGTGCGGCATGCTCGACAGAAAATCCGAGTGGCTTGGCCACCGCCTCCGATAGGACTTCACCGGCAGCCAGAGCGTCGAGGCGCATGCGCCCCCCGGCAAAGTTGTTCGGGTCAATCCGCCCCAGTGTCACATCAGCGTCCGTGACGGTCGGCGAAGAACCCCCCAGTCCGTAGCAGGCCGGTCCTGGATCGGACCCGGCACTGCCGGGTCCGACACTGATTCTCTGCATTGCGTCGACGCCGGCAATTGATCCGCCACCGGCGCCAATCTCGACCATTTCTATGACCGGGATACGCAAAGGTATCCCGCTGCCTTTAAGAAAACGATATTCACGTGCTACTTCAAAGGTACGCGCCGTCTGCGGCTGGCCCCCATCAATCAGGCAAATCTTGGCCGTAGTGCCACCCATGTCATAGGACATCACCTCATCTAGGCCCAACTCCGTAGCGATATGACTGCTGAAGATAGCGCCCCCTGCAGGTCCTGATTCGACCAGCCGCACAGGAAATCGGACGGCCGTATCCAACGTCGTGATGCCACCGCCCGAAAGCATCAGAAACAGTGGGCATGTCAGCCCCGCTTCACGCAGCCTTTCGTCCAGCGCCCGCAAATGACCGCTCATCAGTGGTTGTACATAAGCATTGGCGCAAGCAGTCGAGATGCGCTCGAACTCCCTCATCTCAGGCGAAACCTCTGACGAAAGTGTTACTTCTATAGCGGGCAACTCCTCGCGCAATATGTCACGCACTCGCTGCTCGTGCGCCCCGTTCCGGTAACTGTGCAAAAACCCGATAGCAATACTTCGAACACCAGCGGCGAGCAGCGATGGTGTCAGTGTCCGCACATCATTTTCATTGAGCGGCAAAAGAACATCCCCACCAGCACTTATCCGCTCACTGATACTAAATCGCATTGCGCGCGGCACGAGCGGCGCCGGCAAATCAATATTGACGTCGTATTGCTCGAATCTGTTTTCATTTCGCATCTCAATGCTGTCACGAAATCCGCGAGTGGTCAGTAAAGCGATCGGCGCACCACCACGCTCAATCAAAAGGTTGGTCGCTAGCGTCGTGCCATAGATGAGGCTCGTGACCTGTGAAGGCGCTATGCCTGACTGATTGAGCACATCGTGAATACCGGAGAGGACGCCATTCTCTGGTTGACCTTTAGTGGTCAAGGTCTTGGCGGTGTAGTGGCGCTCCGGTGTTTCCAGCGCTACGTCAGTAAAGGTACCGCCGATGTCAACGGCAATTCTGTGGCGCACGCTTCTTACCATAGTCTGTGAAGCGATTCCGGCCGACTTAGTTGACCAGGGCTTGAATCATGCTGCAGGCATTCTTGATATCGTCACGGTCTATATCAACATGCGTGACAGCGCGCATCCGGCGATGGTCAATCGCGCCGATGCGAATGCCGTGCTCGGCAAGTGAATCTGATAATGCTGCGGCCGATTGGCCGCTGTTGGCGACATCAAAGAACACAAGGTTGGTTGGCACGTCGTCATTAACCACAGTGATGCCATCTATTTCGCGCAGAAGTTCAGCCATATATTGCGCATTGGCATGGTCATCGGCCAATCTTTGAACGTGATGATCGAGCGCCCAGGTGCCTGCAGCCGCGAGAATCCCGGCTTGTCGCATTGCCCCACCAAGACGGTGCTTCCATCGCCAAGCCGCATGTATAAACTCCGACGACCCCGCCAACACACCGCCCACCGGGCAGCCCAATCCTTTGCTCAAATCAAGCCACGCGGTGTCTACCAGAGACGTATAGGCCTTCGCCGCAACGCCGGACGCGATGACTGCATTCATCAATCTTGCACCGTCCATGTGCAACGTGAGTCCATGTTTTCGCGCCACGTCTGATACTTCCTGCAGCGTGTCCAAGGGCCAGATGGATCCACCGCCGCGGTTTGATGTCTGTTCGACTACAACCAGTTTGGGACGTGGTTCATGAAAAGAACCACCATAGAGTGATTGTTTCCGGATGCCCTGGTCAAGTTGTGTGGCAGAAAAAATTCCCCGCTCACCTCTCAGCGGCCGCACCATCGCACCGGCAAAAACAGCAAGACCGCCGGCTTCATAATTGATAACGTGGGCAGATTCATCTGCGATAATCTCATCGCCAGCTTCACAGTGCACCGCTAAGGCGATCTGGTTGCACATCGTGCCCGACGGCAGAAAAACCGCTTCTTCCTTACCCAGCAATTCTGCAATTCGCTCACACAACTGGTTTACGCTTGGGTCAAGACGCTGCTGTTCATCGCCCACCTCTGCGGCAGCCATCGCCTCCCGCATACCCGGCGGCGGCAGAGACTGGGTATCGCTATAAAGATTGATCTGCTTATTTTTCACTTACTTTGCTGTATCCATGCCATCAAATTCATACATCAGGATCGACGCAAACGCCGTATCAGGCTCGACGTGTCCCAGCGGCCGCCACCCATCGACTGCACTTCCGAATAAAACTGGTCGACCAATGCACTGACAGGAAGCAACGCACCATTACGATTCGCTTCCGCAATACAAAGACCGAGATCTTTGCGCATCCAGTCCACTGCAAATCCGAAATCAAATTTGTCTTCGTGCATGGTGGTCCCGCGATTTTCCATCTGCCAGGATTGTGCGGCACCCTTGGAGATTACATCAAGCACCTGATTCACATCGAGCTTTGCTCGTTCGGCGAAATTAACGGCTTCCGAAAGACCCTGAACCAAACATGCGATCGCGATCTGATTGACCATCTTGGTCAACTGTCCATTGCCAACAGGCCCCATCAACTCGAGTTTGCGGGCAAAACTATCAATCGCAGCGCTGACGCGATCAAAGACAGCCTGATCACCACCGACCATCACCGTCAAGACTCCGTTTTCAGCACCTGCCTGGCCACCGGACACCGGCGCATCCAGAAATCCGAGACCGCGTGTAGCAGCCGCGTCATAGAGTTCCCGTGCAACCTCGGCCGAGGCCGTTGTGTGGTCTATGAATATGGCATTGTCCGACATGCCGTGGAACGCCCCGTCGCTGCCGATGGTGATTTCTCTGACATCGTCATCATTGCCAACGCAGGCGAAGACGGCTTGAGCACCGGCCGCTGCTTCAGCAGGAGTCGGTGCTGATTTTCCTCCGTGCTGTTTCGTCCACTGATCAGCTTTTTCCTGTGTGCGGTTAAAAACCGTCACCTGATAACCCTTGGCGGCTAGGTGCCCTGCCATCGGGTAACCCATTACGCCGAGCCCGATGAACGCGACCTGCTTAACGGCAGACTGACTCATAGTTCTGCTCCTCGAGAGTCCTGTAACTATAATGGCCCACAACCTGGCACGACATCCGCCAGGAAACATGACATCGTGATAATTGAAGAAGAAACTGAAATCCTCGTTCGGCGTGCAACCTTAGCCGAGGCTGCGACGCTAGCTGAGTTTAACATGGCGATGGCGGGCGAAACGGAAGCGCGCGTGCTCGACCGGGACACCTTGACGGCCGGCGTTAATCACCTTTTTCATGATGAGCAACGGGGATTTTATCTGGTTGCCGAATTTAGCAACCAAGTCCGTGGTGCGCTACTGATTACCTATGAATGGAGTGACTGGCGAAATGGGCTCTTTTGGTGGATACAAAGTGTTTATGTCGATCCTCAGGCACGGCGACAGGGTGTATTTACGGCACTTTACCGACAGGTAAAACAAATGGCGCAAGATGACTCGTCAGTCTGTGGCCTTCGCCTCTACATGGAACAGAACAATGCCACTGCCCGGTCCGTCTACACTGGCGTCGGTATGACTGAGACTCCCTACCAAGTCTTCGAAGAACTATTTTGAATAATAAGCGCTTGCCGATACGATGATTCCAGACGCGAACGAACGCTATGCCCGGCAGATCCGTTTGCCGCAGGTCGGTAGTGCCGGCCAGGCTCGCCTCGAAGCAGCGCGGGTCCTGGTTATTGGCATGGGCGGTCTCGGCTCACCCGTCACGATGTATCTTGCCGCTGCCGGCATCGGACACTTGGTCATTTCTGATTATGATCGGGTCGAATCTTCAAATTTGCAGCGTCAGATTGCCCATGGGCACGATGACGTCGGCGAACTCAAAGCCGCATCGGCAGCAGCAACACTGACAAGGATGAACCCGACGGTTCAAGTCGATGCGCTGGACTACCAACTTGACGCAGAAGAACTGATGGCGCAGGCACAGGCCGCCGACGTGATAGTCGATTGCACCGACAACTTTCCGTCTCGATTTGAACTAAACCGCGTCAGCATTGTATCGGGAACACCTCTCGTTTCCGGCGCCGCAATTCGCTGGGAAGGTCAGGTGGCTACTTTTGTCCCACGCAACCCAACGAGTCCTTGCTACCAGTGCCTCTACCCAAACACGGGAATCGAAACGGCCAGCTGTGCTATGGAAGGTGTGATTGCGCCAATTGTAGGCGTCATTGGTACCACTCAGGCTCTGGAAACACTGAATGTACTGCTGGAGACTGGCAGGGGCTTGTGCGGCAGGTTATTGGTGTTTGACGGAATTGCTATGGAGTGGCAGAGCATTAATTTACCTAGAAGAACAGATTGCCCCGCATGCCGCGAGCGGCCTCAGTAAAAACGTTAGCGGTACATCCAACAACGGTGACTCAACCGCCGATATGCGACATCTCGACCCTCGGTGTAGCGCCGGTAGTAACCGGTATCTGTCCACGCAGTTCAGAATAACGGTCCTCCCGTTCCGTCCAGATACGACCGATCGCACGGCTAAGTTCCTCATCACTGGCACCCGCGCGCATCAGACCGCGAAGGTCATGGCCACTATTCGCAAATAAACATGTATAGACCTTGCCAACCGCCGACAGCCTGGCACGGGCACAGTCTCCACAAAACGATTGTGTCACCGAAGTAATGAATCCAATTTCTCCCCCGCCGTCCCGGTAGCGCCATCGCTTGGCAACCTCACCGCGATAGTTGGGTGTAAGCGCGTCGATTGGCATGTCTTGATTGATAATGTCGATCAACTCGCTCGCTGGAATGACATCCTCAAGGTTCCACTTATTCGTTGAGCCGACATCCATAAACTCAATAAACCGAAGCACAGTACCGGTACCATGAAAATAACGCGCCAGCGGCAAAATGCTGTGCTCGTTATATCCACGGCGGATCACCGCATTGACTTTAACCGCATCGAAACCGGCAGCATGGGCACACTCGATGCCTTGTAACACCTTTGCGACAGGAAACTTTACATCGTTGACGCGCTGAAAAGTTTCTTCATCAAGCGCGTCGAGACTTATATTCAATCGGTTCAATCCCGCCGCACGAAGTGATTCAGCACGTTTCACTGTCAGCAACGATGCATTGGTGGTCATACTGATATCGGTGATGCCTTCGATATCGCTCAGCATCTCGATTAGATGTTCTAGGTTGCGTCGAATCATTGGCTCGCCGCCAGTTATACGCAACTTGCGTACGCCATGGCCCGCAAAAAGTCGCGCAATACGTGCAATCTCCTCGAGTTTGAGGAGGTCGTTGCGAGGCACAAATTGATAACCCGGTCCAAACACTTCGCGCGGCATACAATAAACGCAACGAAAATTACAGCGATCGGTAACCGACAACCGCAAGTCTTGGATTGGCCGGTCGAACTTGTCTTTGGTCACGTAGCGAGCCAGATCACTCATTTGAAGCTTATTCTCCTATCCGCCACCACGCCGGTAGGCCAAATCAAAGCGCAACATAAATGCGCGCTGCTGCGCCGCTGAAAGACACCTGAACACGAACGTGACTTCAGTTCGCGGCAATGAAAGCGATGCTGCAAAGCGCCGCCGTCCCTCTTCTCCAAGCACAATGTCAACTTGACCTCCCTCGTAATCAATTCGTACACCATTATCCCTGATTTGGCATTGCCATTCCTGTCTCAGCGGCTTAAAGGAGGTGAAGAACTCACGATGGCTCAATCCCATGTCCCGCACCAACCTGTTACTCCTGGGGGGATCGCCAGACATCGACCCGACTTAGCCGCCCGCCACCGGAGGCCAGATGGCAATCGTGTCTCCTTCAACCAACGGTTTTTCAACTCGCGCCCGACGGTCCTGGTAAACCCCGTTCAGTAACACCAGATGGGCCTGATCAGGCGGCACGTGATAACGCTCGATCAGTGTATTGATCGACTGACCATCGGCCAATTCAACACTGAGCGCATTGTTTTTAGTGCCCGGTGGCAGGTACTGCGCCAAGCCCGCATACAATTTGAAATTTACTTTCAAAAGCGTGCAACCTGCGACACACCAGTGATATCTTAGCCTGCGGCCTTGGTCGTCAACCCGACACCCTGAGTGGCAGCCACATAGGCCTCCATCAAACGCAGAGGATTGTCAATTAAGCGATCCTTCCACGGTCCGAGGTGCAATCCAGTCTGGATCAGACCACGAAGCACACCGACATGCTGCGTATGTCCGAGTGCATTGGCACCAACCAGCACATCGCCATCAAATTGCAAACTGAGGTACTGGAATGCGTTCGGGTCGTTGAGTTCCGTGGACTCGCCGTTACTGACGCCCTCCCATGCACCGAAGGAAATTGAAACCAGTCCCATCGTATCGAGCACATTCATATTCAAACTGCCGCGATGCAGCTGTTCTCGGCCTTCGATCATATTCGATGCCGCAACCCGCCCATGTTCGACAGCAGTTGGCTGAATTGCTTGCACACTGTAACTGCCGGTTGAAAAATCGCGTCCCTGGGCCACATCACCAGCGGCAAATATCCCAGCAACGCTGGTTTCGAGCCGATCGTCCACTAGAACGCCATGGTCTATGTCGACTCCACTACCGTCGAGGAACTGGGTATTGGGTACAACGCCAGTTGCACTGATCACTAGATCGGCAGCCAGTGATGTACCATCCGACAACGTCACATCGAGCGGATCACCGCCACTGATGCCCTCTACACGGGTAGAAGTCAGCACCCGTACACCTTGTTGCTCACACCAACGTTTGATCAGGCCACCAGACGCATCGTTCATCATTCGAGGCACCATACGATTTTCCAGTTCTACAACCGTCAGATCTACTCCTCGTACTGCCAGCGCTTCAAGAATAATGCAGCCGATAAAACCAGCACCCATCAGGACGACGCGCGCATCACGATCAGCCCGTGCGGCAATATTCCGATAATCAGCGAGTGTCCAGCAAGGATGCACACCTGGCAGCTCGATACCGTCGATTGGGGGAGATGCTGGACTCGATCCCGATGCAACCAACAGTCGGTCAAAGGGGACCGAAGCACCAGAGGCTAATGCTATGGTGCCCTCGGCAGGTGACACCGACACCGCCTGATCCTGCAGCAATTCAATTTTCAGATGCTCGAAGTGTCGATCTGTCTTTCTAAGGTACGTGCCCGCTTCAGGAACTCGATCAATCAAGCAGTACGGTATGGCCATCCTTGAGTATGGCGGTTCGGATTCATCACCAATCAGGCGAATCGTACTGTTCGAGTCGATATCGCGCAGCGATTCGGCGGCAATCACTCCGGCTGGGCCGGCACCAATGATCACATGGTCCATCAGAACTCCTCCCGCAAGATGACAGGGCGGCCACCAGGCCGCCCTGCTGCTTGACAGCTCAGTTATTGCGGCGCGGACAACTTAACCCGGTAGCCGCAGGCGCTGACGCGTTTCGTCCGAAAGATTGCCGTCCTGTCTCCAACCGCGTTCCTTGTAATATTCGGGCAGCATTTTGGCCAAACCACTGACCTTACCCTCCGCTGGACCGGTATTGGCGCCTTCTTCGAGCAGACGTTTCGGTAAAGTGTCATCGGCGGCCGTCAACCCGGCACGCATGTTGAAATCGCGTTCGAGGTTCCAGATGCGCTCACCGGTTTCCATCAATCGGTCAGCATCCCAGTCTCCTTCACATGCCGAATCGATATGCGGCGCAACGTTGTCAAGACTCCATGCAAAAGATGTGAAAAGGCAAAGACCGGTGGAGTCCCATGCTGCAGTCACATCCTGAAACGCTTTGACCAGCCCGGCTTTCTCGTCAGTGACGAGAGGATCAGTTTTCTCTGGTATGCCCAGAATCTCGGATGACACCGTATAACTACGCAAGTGACAAGCCCCTCGGTTTGAAGTCGCGTAGGTGAGACCCATACCTTGGATGCCACGCGGGTCGTAAGCTGGAAACTCCTGACCTTTCACTGTCATAGAAAATTCCGGGTGGCCGTATTTCTCACACAGACGCTTAGACCCAAGCGCCAGGTCGGCACCAAAACCCTCGCCAGCGGCGACTTTTTCTGCAGCCCATGCAAGCGCCTCGGCAGATCCGAAATTCAACTCCATTCCACCGGTTTCCTTGGTCGTGATTGCGCCGATATCAAACAGCTCCATCGCAGCCGCTACCGTTGCACCAAATGAAATTGGATCGAAGCCGTCTTCGTTGCATACAAAGTTGGCATACGTCAATGCGTCCAGATCATCGACGCCAGTATCCGCGCCAAGCGCCCAAGCTGCCTCATATTCCAACCCACCCGAATTTCCCCAGTACTGCGGCTTGTTTTCGACGGTGAAGTGCCCCTGGTCAATCGTCGAGATTCGTCCGCACGCGATCGTGCAGCCAAAACACGCTGCGTTAGTGGTCAGATTGGGTTTACCGTCTGTTTTTCTGACTTCGAGCATCTGCTCAGCTGAGATCTTCGTGGCGCCTTCGAACTTAACCTCGCGCATATTGCGCGTCGGCAAAGCACCAGTCTCGTTAATCACATTCATCAAGACCTGGGTCCCCAGCGTTGGCAGTCCTTCCCCGGTGACCGGATGATCAGCCAGGACTTGCTTGTGTTCGCGAACGGTCTCCATAAATCGAGCAGGATCTTTGATATTACCGACTCCACGTGTCCCGCGAACAGCTAAAGCCTTGAGATTCTTCGATGCCATCACTGTACCGACACCCGAACGACCGGCTGCGCGGTGCAGATCATTGACGACGGCTGCATAAAGACAACCTGACTCCGCCGCACGCCCACAAGCGGCAATGCGGAGTTGTGGGTCCTGGTGTTTTTTGTGGAGAATTTCATCGGTTTCCCATACCGATTTTCCCCAAATGTCATCTGCCGACAATAACTTCGCGTCGTCATTTTCAATATAGAGATAAACCGGCTTTTCTGATTTGCCCTCAAGGATAACCATATCCCAACCGGCAGACTTCAGCTCAGCACCGAGAAAACCACCGGAGTTGGAACACGCAATTGCCCCGGTCAACGGCCCTTTGGTAATCACCGAATAGCGTCCACCTGTCGATGCCATAGTGCCGGTCAGCGGACCGGTGGCAAAAATCAACTTGTTGTCTGGGCCCAATGCATCACAAGTGGGATCTACTTCCTCTACCATATAGCGCGTTGCAAGCCCGCGTTGACCGATGTAGTCCTGCGCCCACTCCATGTTCAACGCTTCACTGCTGCAGGTCCCTGTGGTCAGATTGACCCGCAAAACTTTGTTAGTCCATGCCATGTGTCATTTCCCCTTGTAATCGGTCAGGCCGTTGCCTGCGCTGCGTTGTCTGTCTTAGCTGCCCATGCACGCATACGATCCAAGCCAGTTGAATCGGCGTCGATATAAGTGATGGCAGCCGTGGGACAGGCGCTTGCACAGGCCGGATCGCCACCACACAGGTCACATTTGATGACTTTTCCGGAGTCTTGATTGTAATTAACCGTTCCAAACGGGCAAGCTATCGTACAAACCTTGCAGCCGACGCAACGATCTTCGATGACGTCCTTGCTGCCCGTGTCGGCATTAATGACGATGGCATCCACTGGACAAGCCTGCAGACACCAGGCCTCGTCGCACTGGGTGCAGGTATAAGGTACGAAACGGCCTTCATGATGAAAAGTGAACACCTTGATTCTTGATTTCGCGGTGTTGAAGATACCTTCGTTTTCGAACGAGCAAGCCATCTCACACTGCAAACAGCCAGTACACTTGCCCGGATCAATATGGAGCGACTTCTGCATCCCGCATCCTCCCCTTGAAATGAAAACTGTAAATGAGACTCGTTCTCATATTTATGATTTGACTCAGGCGCCATGGTAGCAGTCTCATGGAAAGACAGCCAAGTCCAAGGCCGCCCAATGATCCAGGCAGTTGACCAAGTTACGACAGGGTAAAATGAGAAGGCGTCCCCAACCATCTGACTACAGAGCGGAAGAGGCGCTATTTCTGGCCTCGCAGGCCTACTTCATCCGCCAACGCCAGAGGCTGAATTGAAATCCAGGCTGATCCTGACTCTAAAACTGGTCGTCGTTGCGGCGCTGTTCGTCGTTATTTTTTACTCAATAGAGTGGCATGACAGTTTTAAGCGGGTCGATGCGCAAGGGGAAGTAAGCGCCACGGTTGAAGGCGAAATTGTCGGTCCCTGGGACGGCGATACCGTACAGTTCCGAATTACTCCTGACAGTGAGGTATTGACCCTACAAAGAACAGCCGACGAACAAGGCACAAGCATACAAGTCAGTCCAGGCTTCTTTACCTACTTCAAGCACTTGGACCTAGCATTGTTCTCGATTAGTGCGCTGATGTTCGTGGTCTTTGCAATGATCATCAATACACGCTGGTGGTGGCTGTTACGAATGAATGCCCTGGACGTCGGCTTCTGGGAAGCACAGCGCTACTCCTGGATCGGTTTTTTCTTCAACAACATCATTCCCGGAGCTACCGGTGGCGATGTCATTAAGGCTGTCTACATTGCACAACGCTGCCGTGGAGAGAGTGTTCGCGCACTGGTTTCAGTCGCGGTTGATCGCGTCATCGGATTACTGTCGCTGGTGTTCATTGGCAGTATTGCAAGCATCATGGCCGTAACACGGTTTCCAGAACTCAGTTACGCGGTCTGGTTGGCGGCTCTCGCCATTGTCACTTGTGCAGTGCTGCTAGTGAGCCCCGCCCTACGACGGATTGTCCGCTTCGATAGGTGGGTCCGTGTTCTACCGGCCAAAATCGAAAAGGTTGTGCGTGAACTAGACCAGGCGCTGCTCTACTATCGCACTCAGCTCAAGGGGATAACCCTATGGATATTCGCGAGTCCGCTGATATACAGCGTCGTCTTTTTCAGCTTCTTTATCATGGATCGGGCACTCGGCGTTGGCCTTGATATCGAGGACTACTTTATTATCTGTCCCGTGGTTTTCGTACTGCAGGGCATACCAATCGCACCTGCCGGCTGGGGAATTGGCGAATTTCTCTTCGGCGGATTAATTGGAAAGTTTGGTGCGGCTAGTCTCGGTGGGGTCGCCGGCGCCGAAGGAATAATGCGCACTCGCGGCGTTGCATTATCAATCCTCTACCGTATGCAGGTGGCCATTTGGTCACTACTCGGGGGCTTGTTCGCCGTGATCGAGCGCCGGCGCCGACCGACAATAGTCAACCAGGAAAAGCCCGCATCACTATCCGGCGAGCCACGGTCATGAAGCGTACTTTCGAGGCTACTCGCTATGTTTCGCCGGTAACCGGTGCCGACGGAAAAATCGACGTGACCGTGACTTATTTACAAATGCGCCACTTGGTAGCCGCGGCACAGCCTGCGCGGCCGCTCGGCCAACTAGCGATCATTCAGGCGCGTGATCCCACTGTCGGTTTTTACCGGTTTCTGTATAACACCGCAGGCGAGCCATGGCTTTGGTACGAGCGCCGTGTGTTGGACGACAGCGCCCTCGAGACCATCATCTGCGATCAGCGCGTGAGAATCTACGTACTTTACGTCGATGGCGTGCCGGCGGGTTATGCCGAGCTCGATCAGCGGGTATCCGGCGAAGTAGAACTCGCCTATTTTGCAATATTTCCTCACTTTATCGGGCGTCGGCTGGGACCATGGTTACTGGACTGGGCCGTGAACACAGCCTGGTCATTCAGCCCAGAGCGTCTGTGGGTAAATACCTGCTCACTGGATCACCCAAAGGCCCTACTGATCTACCAGCAACGGGGGTTCGCTCCATACCGCCAGGAAACCGTGCGTATACGAAATCCAAGGCAGCAACCTGGGTGGCAAGTCGACAGTATCGAGAGGGCCTGATTTGAAATTTATGAGGACAGCAGAATATCAGGAAAGTTCAGCCTGATCGGCGCTGGCGCTCAACCAGATTCTACGATCAGCAGCTCGTTTACGAGCAAGTAATCGATCGATCGTCTTCTCGGCGCGGCTACCTTTTTCAAGGTGTAGCTGTACCAGGCGACGGGTTACGGGATCCATTGTGGTCTCGCGCAACTGGGCCGGGTTCATCTCACCCAGCCCTTTGAAACGCTGCACATTCACCGTGCCGCCGATTTTGTCGGTCTCAATTCTTTTTAGTGTCCGCTGCCGTTCTTTTTCGTCCAATGCGTAAAAGATATGCTTACCAACATCAATTCGAAACAGTGGCGGCATCGCAACACACACTCGCCCCGCTTCAATCAGCGGTCGAAAATGCCGAAAGAACAACGCACACAGCAGGGTCGCTATATGTGCCCCGTCTGAGTCGGCATCAGCCAGTATGCAAATTCTTCCATAACGAAGCCCCTCGAGGCGGCTTGAACCAGGATCCACACCAAGCGCCACCGCAATATCATGCACTTCCTGCGATCCCAGCACCTCGCGTGAATCGACCTCCCAGGTATTCAGGATCTTGCCTCGCAGCGGCATGATGGCTTGAAAGTCTTTGTCGCGAGCTTGCTTTGCAGAACCGCCAGCGGAATCTCCCTCAACCAGAAACAACTCCGTTGATTCCAAGTCACGACTGGTGCAATCGGCAAGTTTTCCTGGCAATGCGGGACCTGTCGTCACCTTCTTGCGCTCGACCTGTCTATCGGCACGCATGCGCGCCTCGGCATTACGCACGGCAATAGCAGCAACACGTTCAGCATCAGCAGTGTGCTGGTTGAGCCACAAGCTGAAGGCGTCCTTAACCGCACTGGTGACAAATGTCGCGGCATCGCGGGATGACAAGCGTTCCTTGGTCTGACCAGAAAACTGGGGATCTTTCATCCGCACCGCCAAAAGGTAGGCGCAGGGGTTCCAAACATCGTCCGGCGTCAAGCGAACACCGCGAGGCAACAGATCACGAAATTCGCAAAATTCTCGCAGGGCATCGACCAGCCCGCTGCGGAAACCACTAACGTGGGAGCCCCCTTGCACGGTTGGAATCAGGTTGACATAGCTCTCGTTGACCGGCTCACCACCATTAACCAACCATACAGTGGCCCAATCGATACGCCGCTGATCCTCTTCAACGTGACCGACGAACGGTGACGATGGTGCGGTTTCGACGTTACCTATTTCACTCAACAAATAATCTGGAATACCATCTTCGTAACACCACGACTCGTTGTTCTTGGCAGAAGTCTCGTCCTTGAATCGAATCCTGAGTCCTGGACAAAGTACCGCCTTAGCCCGCAACAGACGCTTCAATGGTGCTAATGCAATGGTCGGCGAGTCAAAGAAGTCAGGATCCGGCCAGAACCGGAGATGCGTCCCGGTATTTCGGAGACCGACTTTGCCAATGGCTTTCAGTGGCGCTAGAGGCACACCATCAGCAAAGGCCATCTTGTATTCCCGCCCATCCCGGCGTACGCGAACCTCAAGCTGCCTTGACAACCCATTGACTACCGACACGCCCACCCCATGCAGACCGCCGGAATAGGCATAGTTCTTGTCCGAGAATTTTCCCCCAGCATGGAGGCGGGTCAATATCACCTCGACACCACTGACTTTCTCACCTTTGTGCTTGTCAACTGGCATACCCCGCCCGTCGTCCTCGACACTGAGTGAACCGTCCTTGTGCACCGTCACGCTAATTTCGCGGCAATAACCCGATATCGCTTCATCCACGCTGTTGTCGATCACTTCTTGGGCGAGATGGTTAGGCCGCTCCGTTTGGGTGTACATGCCCGGGCGCTTGCGGACCGGTTGAAGACCGGTCAGGACCTCAATCGATCCTGCATCGTAGCGATTATTCATCGTGGCAATGGCTCGGAGCCGGGCAGATTTAAATCACTACAATGCGGCGTCGCAAAAACCACCGCGGCCTGCCACGCTAGCAGGATAGGTCGGCGCACAGGGAACGCGTAGTGTCATCGGGTACCCGCTGCAGTGCGTGCCTATATGCATCGTGGTCCACGCCAGCGGATAGTGAGGCGCCGCGGGCCAAGGCCAATGCCATTTCGGGATCGAGTTCGAAGCGCAGGAAATGAACAGCGGACGTCTTTTCTTCGGTGCTGCGCTCAAGATCCTCATCTGCCACCGCGTAGACCGGTTCATGACCTTCAACACAAACCCACACCAGCTGCTCGACGCCAACCAGGCTTGCCAATGCAGTGCGGCGCTCGTCGACGTCTTCGAACTGGATCATCATAGTTGCTTTCCAGTTCATGCCGTCTGGAATCAGCGGGTTGTAGGCGGCTAGTTCATCGGCAATACCTTGTGCTTCAAAAATGCGCTCCACGCGCAACATCTCTTGTACCTGATAACGGATTGTCGTGCGATCTTCGAAGTGCAATGCTATGTTTGGTCCTAAACGAATCGTCCGATTTCGCTTGTGTACAAGCACTTCATTGCGAAATTCCGCACGACATTGCGCATACTGCTCGAGCGACCACAACTCGGCGACAGTCAACTTTTCCATTGGTTTCATAAATTTGAGCACGGCACCCAGGTACCGGCCGGCACCGGCGCCTGGGTTGTCCAAAAACTGCAGAACATCAACTGTCGAGATTGTCTAACGCTTTCTGAAAACGATTGGCATGGGAGCGTTCTGCTTTGGCAAGCGTTTCAAACCAATCGGCAATTTCCTCAAAACCTTCATCACGCGCCGTCTTGGCCATACCCGGGTACATGTCCGTGTACTCGTGTGTCTCACCAGCTATCGCTGCTTTCAGGTTGCTGCCCGTTTCTCCGATAGGAAGACCTGTCGCCGGATCACCGACTTCCTCTAAATG
Organism: uncultured Acidiferrobacteraceae bacterium; assembly: GCA_964484965.1. Classification (GTDB taxonomy): domain Bacteria; phylum Pseudomonadota; class Gammaproteobacteria; order Arenicellales; family UBA868; genus UBA11791. The sequence goes on from CAZAHE010000007.1 coordinate 41,569, forward strand.
CTCAAGGTGACCGTGCGCATGACCGGTCTCACCCTCTGCGGTTGAGCGAAAAACAGCTGCCACATCATTGTAGCCCTCGACATCTGCTTTGCTGGCAAAGTACAGGTAGCGTCTGTTTGCCTGGGACTCTCCTGCAAACGCGTCCTTAAGATTCTGTTCTGTTTTACTGCCTTTCAGTGCCATTGGTGTCTCCTGGTTTTTCTGTCACTGCCGGTTTCCTCCAATCAGAGATGCAATCGGAGTCCCGACTCAATAAAATCATGCCAAATGTACGCCACGGGCGTGAACGCAGCGTGACATTGGCCGGCCTGCGACGATTTACCGACGCCCGAACCGAGGCTAATTTTACCCTAACTACTACTATGGCACGTCAATCTAAACCCAAACTTTCTGACTTTGAAAAATCCCTCAACGAGTTAGAGAAAATCGTCGAACGAATGGAGCGTAGTGACCAATCGCTGGAAGCCTCCCTGAAGGACTTTGAACGAGGCATCAGTCTTTCGCGTGCCTGCCGCGCCAGCCTGGATGAAGCAGAGCAACGCATTGAGAAACTGGTAGAAAAGAACGGCACCCTCGAGACTGAAGTTCTCAACTTGGACGACTGAGTGGGCGCTACACCCCACCTCGATGCTCGCTGGCCAATATGGCGCGACAGAGTTGAGGCCAAGCTCGACGAAATTTTACCTGGCGCTGAGACCGCACCAGAGCGTCTCCATCAAGCAATGCGCTATGCCACACTCGGAGAGGCAAAAAGGTTTCGCGCGGCCTTAGTCTACGCGACCGGCGAATCGCTGGGCGGTGATGTGGCGGTACTCGATGTTCCTGCTTGCGCCGTCGAATTGGTGCATGCCTTTTCTCTTGTGCACGATGACTTGCCTGCGATGGATGACGATGACTTGCGTCGAGGCCAGCCCAGTTGCCACATCGCTTTTGACGAGGCGACCGCGATCCTGGCAGGCGACGCTTTACAGACACTCGCATTTGAATCGATCGTAGGTTGTCCACATTCTCTACTCGATAATACGGCTCGCCTGAGGATGAGTGCTGAACTTGCCCGCGCGGTCGGCTCCAGAGGCATGGCAGGTGGCCAAACACTGGATCTGGCGGCTAACGAGGTTGCCCCCGTGCGCCAGGCACTCGACACGCTTCACCGAATGAAAACCGGGGCACTGATCTGCGCGTCCGTAACACTTGGGGCAATCGCCGCCAACGTCGATTCTTCCTCATTACCCGCTCTGCAACAATATGCTAATGCGGTAGGCCTTGGCTTCCAAATTGCCGACGACATCCTCGATGAATCATCTGATGCTGCTGCGCTAGGGAAAACGCAGGGAAAGGATCGAATGCTAGGAAAAACCACTTATCTCACCCTGTTGGGCGAGGCCAATGCGCGCGCGGCAGCGACACAGCAATGCAGTGAAGCGAACACCGCGTTGCAAGGTCTCCTACTAGACACTACTGTACTAACCGAGCTGGCCCAGTTTGCCATTCAACGTTCCCGTTGAGATTCCCTGTAAAAACCGTATATCCTGCGCCACCGTCTTCTGCGGAAGCTGAATAGATGAATGACCGCACCGAAACACTGCTTGACGCGATCGACTCGCCTGCGGACCTTCGCGCGATGAAAGCCGCGGAACTACCGCAAGTCGCCGCTGCAGTGCGTGAGAGCCTAATCAACATCATCTCTAGAACTGGCGGACATTTGGCGGCTGGCCTCGGTACAGTCGAACTCGCGGTAGCACTGCACTACGTCTTCAACACACCACATGACAGGCTTGTATGGGATGTCGGCCATCAGGCCTATCCACACAAAATTCTGACTGGGCGACGTGATCGTTTGCACACTATTCGCAAGCACGGTGGATTGTCAGGATTTTTGCAGCGCCAGGAAAGCGAATACGACACCTTTGGCGCTGGCCATTCAAGCACTTCCATCAGTGCGGCTTTCGGCATGGCCAGCGCAGCCAAACTCAAGGGCGAAGATCGACACGTGGTTGCAATCATCGGCGACGGTGCTTTGACGGCTGGCCAAGCGATGGAGGCTTTGAACAATGCTGGTGACAGTGAAAACGATCTTCTCGTCATCCTCAACGATAACGAAATGTCGATTTCGCCAAACGTCGGTGCCTTGACCAGCTATCTCGCACGTATTCTGTCTGGGCGCACCTACACCACTGTGAGGGCAGGCAGCAAAACCGTGCTTGGCACGATGCCACCCGTCAAGGCGCTAGCAAAGCGTTGGGAAGAGCATGTCAAAGGTATGCTGATGCCCAGCACCTTGTTCGAGGAGTTGGGCTTTTACTATATCGGCCCAATCAACGGGCACGATATGAAAGCCCTGGTAACTACGTTGCAAAACATGAAGGCACTACGCGGGCCACGATTCCTACACGTCGTGACCCGCAAAGGTCATGGTTACGAACCAGCTGAAGGGGACCCACTGAGCTATCACGGTGTTGTGCCATTCGATCCTGCTACGGGCAAGCTTGACAAAAAACCTGCCAGCCGGACGTTTACGCAGGTTTTCAGTAGCTGGCTGTGTGATATGGCTGCTATGGACGAGCGCTTAATCGGTATCACCCCAGCCATGCGTGAGGGCTCGGGACTGGTTCAATTCTCCAACCAGTACCCTGACCGGTACTTCGATGTAGGAATTGCCGAACAACACGCACTGACCTTTGCCGCCGGCCTTGCCTGCGAAGGGCTTAAGCCAGTGGTCGCCATTTATTCGACGTTTCTGCAGCGTGCCTACGACCAATTAATCCATGACATCACGATCCAGAACCTCGACGTTACATTGGCGGTCGACCGTGCCGGCCTTGTTGGAGCGGACGGCGCTACCCACCAGGGTGCGTTTGATCTCACTTATCTTCGTTGTTTACCCAATATGACCATTATGGTTCCGGCGGACGAGGCAGAATGCCGAAACATGCTCTTCACGGCCTATCGCCATAACGGCCCCGCGGCAGTGCGTTACCCACGCGGTGCCGGCCCCGGGATTCCCGAAAACGAAGAAATGAGCGAGATACCGCTCGGACGCGCAGAGACCAAACGCAACGGACATACAGTCGCCCTGTTGGCATTTGGTAGCATGTTGGAGCCAGCGTTGTCGGTTGGCGATCGCTTAAATGCGACAGTCATCAACATGCGCTTCGTCAAACCGCTCGATGAGAGCCTGGTGCTGATGCTGGCCGACAGCCACGACTTACTGGTCACGCTGGAGGAGAATGTAGTCGCTGGCGGTGCTGGTTCTGCCGTGAACGAGTGCCTCCACGCCGAAGGCTCCCACACTCGCGTGCTCAACCTCGGCCTGCCCGACCAGCACGTCGAACACGGTTCGCCAGACCAGCTACTGAGTGCTTGCGGGCTCGACGCGGCAGGCATTGGTCGCGCGGTGGAATCTGCCATGACCGAACTGCGTGTATTAGAATCCGCCTGAAGACGGTAACCGCCCTACTCGTTAATCCTTCAACTTAGAGACAATTATGGCCATTTCTGAACCGGCAACATCTGTAACGCAGATTGCAGACGTACAGCAAAGACCCGATACCCGCAATCTGACGATCGACAAAGTAGGCATTAAGGACATCCGTCATCCCATCAGAGTCAAAGATCGCAGTGGATGGGAACAACACACTGTTGCCAACTTCAATATGTATGTTGAGCTGCCCCACAACTTCAAGGGCACACATATGTCACGGTTCGTCGAGGTCTTGAATAATCATGAACGCGAAATCTCTGTGCAATCGTTTCGCTTGATGCTGTATGAGATCAACAAACGGTTGGATTCCGAAAAAAGCCATGTCGAGATGAATTTCCCGTTCTTCATAGAAAAAAAAGCACCCGTCAGTGGTGTTGCAAGCCTGATCGACTATGCCGTCACTCTTGTCGGGGAAGTCAAGCAGAACACGCCGCACGTCCAAATCCATGTGCAGGTACCAGTGACGAGCCTGTGTCCATGCTCAAAAGAAATTTCTGACTACGGCGCACACAACCAACGCTCGCACGTCACTGCCAAGGTCCAATCTACCCAGTTTATCTGGATTGAAGAAGTCATAGACATCGTTGAAGAGCAAGCCAGCTGCGAGCTCTATGGCCTATTGAAACGACCGGATGAGAAATTCGTAACCGAAAAAGCCTACGATAATCCCAAGTTCGTCGAAGACCTCGTACGAGACATCGCGTGCAGGTTTAATGAAGATGACCGAATAGAAGCGTACAGTGTCGAAGCAGAGAACTTCGAGTCCATCCACAACCATTCTGCATACGCCCAAATTAAAAAAGGCTTCGATTGCTAAGCCACGGGATAGGCTTTGCGTATCGGCATCGACCTCGGAGGAACTAAAACCGAGGGCGTAGTAATCGATGACAGTGGCACTGAGCTTTCGCGCCGCCGCACGGCGACACCGGCAGCGGGCGGCTATAGCGCAATACTCGACAACATCGTTTCTCTCGTTGGCCAACTTGAAAAATATGCCGATGCTCCATGCCGCGTCGGACTAGGTACGCCAGGTGCCGTGTCGCTAAAGACCGGGTTGGTAAAAAACGCCAATACAACCTGTTTGAACGGTAGACCGCTAAAAGAAGATCTTAGCGAACGACTGGAAAGGGAAATTCGAACCGAGAACGATGCCAACTGTTTTGCACTGGCTGAAGCGACGGACGGGGCTGGCACCGGAAAATTCACAGTCTTCGGCATCATTATGGGCACGGGCGTAGGCGGCGGTGTGGTCGTCAATCGACAATTGCTGCCTGGCCTGCAAAAGATCGCTGGAGAATGGGGACATAATTCTCTCAACCAAAACGGACCGCCATGCTACTGTGGCCGTCGCGGTTGTGTCGAAATGTATCTATCCGGACCTGCGCTGGCAGCTGACTACATCCGCCGTAGCGGTATCACCACAAGCACCGACACCCTGGCCGCACGCGCTGCCAGCGGCGACCTGAACGCGCGAGCGACGCTGGATCAATTTCTTTCCAACTTTGGCCGCGCACTGGCCACCGTAATCAATATTCTCGATCCAGACGTTGTCGTACTAGGTGGTGGGTTATCGGCCTTTGATGGGCTCTACACGAGGGGACGCACGGAAACAGCTCAGCATGTTTTTACGGACAGTTTTACGACGCCTATTTTGCGCAACCACCATGGCGACAGTGCCGGCGTGCTGGGTGCCGCACGACTGTGGTCATCGTGAAACATACGCTGCTCAATTTGAGACCGGGTTCATGCCAGCTTCTGCCAGAAAGGCCCAATCTGGGCCTGACCAGAGATAGTGATCGAGATCTATCGCCCCTGTATTGCTAAACACTATGCCCTCAGCACACAACAGTCTTTGTTGCCTAGTATCAGGCAGTCCATCGCTGCGTACACTAATCCTCCCGCGGCTGTTGACCACTCGTTGCCAAGGCACGCCCGAATTTTCTTGAAGGGCCGCCATGGCATAACCGACTTGCCTTGCAGGGCATCCAACGATTCGTCCAATCTGTCCGTAGGTGGCGACGTATCCTCTAGGGACCTGCCGGACAACCGCGTAGATCTTGTCATATAGCGTAGTCAAAGTTATCAGCGGACCGTCATCACGTCGCCATGAAAGTCGATTGTGGCGAGGGATAGAATAGGAGCGCGAATGTGTGACAGGGCCGCACGCCCGCCTTCAGCCGGTTTTTCAATCACACAGCCAATACCTGCCAGGCTAGCACCACTTTCATCTACGAGACTCGCGAGAGCTCTTAACGTAGACCCGGTTGCAAGAAAGTCATCCAGAATGAGTACCCGGTCCTCTGGGCCGAGGAAACGCTGGTCGACCATCAAATCGGCGGAAGTGCCACGGGTACGGCTGACTGCTTCTGCAACATAGTAGACTCCGGTCATCACTCGTGAATGACTCTTTCTTGCAAAGATCAATTTTGCGTTGTAGGTCCTTGCTGTCATCAAGGCAATTGCAATACCACTGGCTTCTGCTGTCACCACTCGTGTCACTTGCCCCACACCAGCAGTTTTAAAACGGCGATGCAGTTCCTGGGCCATTCTTTCCGTTAGCGCTGGATCCACCTGATGATTTAAGAAACTGTCGACTTTCACGATACCGCCGCCCAAGTGGACTCCATCACGCCGAATTCGTTCTATCAGTTCCTGCATTCGTCAGTCGTCCGCTCGAACCGCCTTGGATACCTCGTCTAGCAGCTCGGTCAGAAAGCTCGCCATGCGGCGTAACTCGGTATCGCTGGATAATCGGTGATCACCGGATTTCGTAAGATGTAATTGCACCTGGTCAGTTGCCAAGGCACTCGCCAAACGAACTGCTGTCTGCCAGGGCACTTCGGAATCAGACATGCCCTGTAGCAGCTTGACCGGACAATGAATATCAATGGTGGAGTCCAGCACCAAATGTTGCTCCGCATCGTCAATAAATTCGCGGGTTACCGGGTAGCCCGTGTCATCGTAAACCGACGCCAGCATGACTTCCCCTACACGCTGCAACGTTGCTCTTTGTTCAGGAGTAAATCCGCGCGACAACAAATCACGGGTAAAGTCCGGTGCTGCTGCCACACCAACAAGCCCAACCACCTGATTCTTCAGTGCCAGTGCAACGTGCAGCATGATCCAGCCCCCCATACTCGATCCCACCAACACCACAGGCCCATCGCTGTTTGCTTCGATCACGGCACGAGATTCAGCGATCCATTGTCCGAGAGTCGCGTCTTTGAATGCACCGCTCGACGCGCCATGGCCGGAATAATCAAAACGCAGGTATGCATAACCGTTCTGACGGCACCAACGATCAAGAAAAGTAGCTTTCGTGCCAGTCATGTCCGATCGATATCCACCCAGAAAAACGATCGTCGGGGACCGGCCGTCGACCCGCTGGTACGCAATCACCTGCCCCGTCGGGGCGCGCCAATGCTCTACCACTGTTACCTCTCTCAATTGATCTACTCTACCGACCCTCTTCGTACCCACGCTTCGAGCCGCGCCATCGATTGTGCCTTTTTTTGCGGAGCGCCGTCACTGAGTTTTAGCGCGAGTGGGGTCGAGTGCCATGAGCACGCTGTCAGAAACTGGTCTCAGAGTTCCATATTCGCACTAGAATGCCCAGCCCCAGACTATGACGCGCAAGACAACATAAGACGACCCAACTGTTCTACGCAATGAGCAACATCAATCGAAAGTCAACGTGCAGGATTGCACTCAACCCGCAGTGCTCGACCCACCTCGACTATCCTGCTGAGGCAAGCGCCGTGCTCAATAACGGCGGGCTCGAACGAGCAAAAAGGAGCATCTCTGCGTGGCCGGGATATGCCCGCACGCCATTGCGCAACCTTACTGATCTAGCCAGTCACTTGAATATCAGATCATTATGGTACAAGGATGAGCAACCACGATTTGGACTCGGAAGTTTTAAGCCTCTCGGTGGCGCATATGCGGTCGCACGACTGCTACAAAAGCAGATCGGAAAACAATTATCCAGCCGCGAGCCCACCATTGATGAATTACTCAAAGGCATCCACAAGATCGCCACAGACAAGCTCACCGTGACAGCCGCGACGGACGGCAATCATGGGCGCTCAGTCGCATGGGGGGCTCAGCTGTTCGGTTGTCAGTGCGTGATATTCGTTCACGAAACCGTAACTGATGCCCGCCAACAGGCCATCACAGATTTCGGCGCGCGCGTTATTCGCACCGCCGGTACATTCGATGATGCGGTGCGCCAAGCTTCTGCATCCGCATCGGACAGAGGCTGGCATCTGATCCCTGACACCTCAGATGGTACTGTGGTTGAGGCACCCCGCGATGTCATGCAGGGCTACACTGTGATGGCCGATGAAGCAATCGTCCAACTTGGTGAAGAAAAACCTCCAACCCATTTGTTTCTACAAGCGGGTGTTGGCGGCATGGCAGCAGCGGTTTGTGCGCAGTTCTGGCAAACGTTCGCTGACAATACGCCGCGCGTAATTCTGGTTGAACCACACACGGCAGGTTGCTGGTTCGAGAGTTTGTCGATGGGAAAACCGACCCCGATCAACGGATCACTGGAATCTATAATGGCAGGACTCGCGTGCGGAGAAGTATCCTACCTAGCATGGAAGATCCTGCACACCGGCGCTTACGCGATGATGACGATTTCTGACGACGCTGCCGCGAACAGCATGTGTCTGCTCGCCAATACCAAACAAGTGGCACCACCCGTGGTTGCCGGTGAGTCGGGCGCTGCCGGCTTAGCCGGTCTCATTGCAGCCCGTTACGACGCCGATCACAGTACTTTGTTAGGACTTGACTGCAACAGCCGGGTCCTCGTATTCGGCACCGAGGGCGCCACAGATCCACAAAGTTACCAATGCATCGTGGGGCGGACGGCAGCTGCCGTCCTACAACAGGGTCCCGGATCGTGACGCAACCGAACATTCGTGCGAGTACCGATCGTCTGCTACAGCGTATCGATCAACTCGCCGCCATCGGCGCTATTGATGGCGGGGGCGTATGCCGTCTTGCACTGACAGATGAGGACCGGCGCGGGCGCGATCTCGTCATGCAGTGGATGCACAATCTTGGCCTTGAGGTGACGATCGACCTGATCGGCAATGTGACCGGCACGCGCACAAGCATTGAGGACGGACCGCCAGTGATGATCGGTTCGCATATCGATTCTGTCGCAACCGGAGGACGTTATGACGGTTCATTGGGTGTCCTGGCTGGCCTTGAAATCGTTGAAACTCTCAATGAGGCCGATTGGCAGACACGTCATCCAATCGCGGTGACGTTTTTTACCAATGAAGAAGGCGCTCGATTCGCGCCCGACATGATGGGTAGCGCTGTCCATCAAGGATCGCTCGATCTGACAGAGGCACTGGCGGTGGCAGATAATGCCGGCAGAACGGTCGGAGAAGACCTCAAGGCGATCGGCTATGCCGGAGACCAGCAAGTCGCAGGGCTGGCACCAAGGGCCTACCTGGAACTTCACATCGAACAAGGGCCAGTTCTGGAGCAGGCCGCCACCACGATCGGAGCCGTAACCGGTGTCCAGGGGATTTCTTGGGTCGAATACAGTCTATCTGGCACTTCTAATCACGCCGGAACAACACCCATGTCGCTACGTCACGATGCTGGGTTTGTAGCCGCAGCTATCGCCGCACGAGCACGGTCACTGGCTCTGGAAATGGGTGGTGATCAAGTGGCGACCGTCGGTGTGACGGAATTACATCCAAATCTTGTCAATGTAATCGCCAATAAAGCTCGGTTGACTCTCGACCTGCGGAATACTTCGGAGAAGGCCCTGCAACGCGCCGAATCTGTGATGACCGAATTTGTCAACGCGACGGCCAGCAATGAAGGTGTCAGCGTGAGCTCCCGCTCGCTTGCCCGCTTCAGTCCAGTCGCGTTCGATAACGAGATCATAGACCTGGTCGAGAAGACCGCAGTCGAGCGCGGTTATTCGTGCCAGAGAATGCCCTCCGGCGCCGGGCATGATGCACAGATGTTCGCGCCAAACTGTCCCAGTGGTATGATTTTCGTGCCCTCTGAGGGCGGAATCAGTCACAATGTGAACGAATTTACCGCTGCTGAAGAAATTGATGCTGGCCTCGACGTACTGGTCCAAATCGTTCTCAAGCTAACCGATTAGGAGGATCAAGCAATGTCGCGAATACTCAATCTCGGTGTCGCTCAGCTTGGCCCCATTGCCAGGGATGAGCCCAGAAGCTCGGCTACGAGCCGTATGATCGAGCTAATGCGGGATGCACACAGCCGGTCAGTCAATCTATTGGTGTTTCCCGAACTGGCCCTGACATCCTTTTTCCCTCGCTGGTACCTCGAAGAGCAGAGTGAACTGGAACGCTTTTTCGAGACCGAGATGCCCGGCCCGGAAACCCAGCCACTATTCGAGGCCGCGGCAGAGCTAGGCATCGGTTTCTACCTGGGGTACGCCGAGCTGTGCGAAGAGAATGGACGACGTCACCAGTTCAACACCACCATATTGGTCGATGACACTGGCACCATTGTCGGCAAATACCGGAAGATTCACTTGCCCGGTCACCGTGAATACGAACCACAACGACCTTTCCAGCACCTTGAAAAACGTTATTTCGAGACAGGCAACCTTGGTTTCCCAGTGTTTGATGCAATCAACGGTAAACTCGGGATGTGCATTTGTAATGACCGGCGTTGGCCCGAGACATTTCGTCTTCTCGGACTCCAAGGGGTTGAGCTCGTTATGGTGGGCTACAACACACCGGTGCACTATCCATTGGCACCGCATCTAGACCATTTGCAGGACTTCCACAATCACCTGTCCCTCCAAGCCGGTGCTTATCAGAACGGTACTTGGGTGGCTGCTGCAGCGAAGGCTGGACACGAAGAAGGCTGTGACCTGATTGGTGGGAGCTGCATCGTTGCCCCCAGCGGAGAAATCGTTGTGCGTTGCGAAACCCTAGCCGATGAACTCATTACATGGTCCTGTGATCTTGATGAGTGTCGTGATATCCAGGACAACATTTTTAATTTCTCCCTTCATCGAGAACCACAAGAATATGGACCATTAAGCGAAGTAAATGGGCAGCGCTGACAAGGGGTCACAACTCATAGTCTACGATGCAAATGTTTAAAGGACTCGAAGACGAAATCATCGATCGCGCTGTCTACGATCGAACTGTGCGGCGATTCAGCCAGATGGGCTGTCGCCTGCCGAAGTGGTCCGAACTGGCGCAACCTGATGCCATTGGGCCGCCCTTCGCTGACGAACTTGGTCCTGTCGACCCCGATGCGCCGCTAGCAAGCAACTTGTTCCGCGTGCACTGGTACAACGCTCCAGACCGCAGGCAGCGTGACTCGGTTCCTGGCCATCTCGTCCTGCCAAGCACACTGACTGGTGTTGACGCCACCATTATCGTCGCCCTCGGATACCGGTTCCCGATGATCCGGGCACACAAGGTGCTTGCTGCTTACGGCTGTCTGGCACCAAGACTAATCACCGGTCAATTTGACGTCGAACAGCAACGTGCCGTGTGGCCATCGACCGGTAACTACTGCCGAGGAGGCGTCGCAATCTCGCGGATTATGGGTTGTCGTAGCACGGCTGTACTACCCGAAGGCATGAGCCAAGAACGATTTGCCTGGCTGGAAGAATGGGTTATCGACAAACAAGACATCATTCGCACGCCAGGGTCAGAAAGCAACGTGAAGGAGATCTACGATACCTGTAACGAACTGGCGCACGATCCTGACAATGTCATTCTGAATCAATTCAGCGAATTCGGAAACTACATTATCCACCGGGCGGTCACAGGACCAGCAATGGAACAGATTTTTTCCGCCGTCAACCGCAACGGGCAACTGACAGCGCGCTGCTACGTCGCTGCCTCTGGCTCGGGTGGAACACTCGCCGCCGGCGATTATCTGAAAACCGCGCTTGGCACCCGCACAGCCGTTGTCGAAGCACTTGAATGCCCTACGCTACTGTACAACGGCTACGGTGAACATAATATCCAAGGCATCGGCGACAAACATGTGCCACTGATTCACAACGTGTTCGATACTGACTTTGCCGTCGCCGTTCCGGATGCGGCTTCGGATGGACTAAACCTGTTATTTAACACCAACGGTGGAAAGTCTTTTCTTGCCAAAGACAAGCGACTCGATCCAGAGCTAATCGATTCGCTACAACACCTTGGCCTGTCATCCATCGCCAACATTCTCGCTTCAATCAAGGTTGCTAAATATCTGAATCTCGGTCGCAACGACGCCGTAATGACTGTTGCTACCGACGGTGCCGAACTCTATGCAACGGAGCGACAGAAGCCCTCGACCTACTTCGATGGTGAAACCCTGACCGTTACCAGCGCTGCTGAATTATTCGGACGCTTCCTGCTTGGCGCCGCTACTGACCATGTGCTGGAACTCGACCAACGCAGCCGCGAGCGGATATTCAACCTGGGCTACTACACCTGGGTCGAGCAACAGGGCATCAGTCTCGATGCCTTCGACAGTCGCCGCGACCCCGCATTCTGGAATAGCCTGATGGACTTGGTGCCAAAATGGGACTACCTCATCGATCAATTCAACGATGCCGCGGGCACCCGAGAATCGCCTTGACGCAAGGGCTAAAGATCCACCCCTCGTGTGCCACGCGAAAGACCAAGCTGCTGTGCAATGTGCATCGGATGTCCGTCCTACGATCCCATCAACGACAGTGGGCAAGACACCATGAAGCCGCTAACAGCAGTCTGCGTTAGGCTTCACAATAGATTGACGTTTACGTAAACGTCAATCTAGAATCCACCCCCAGGCAAAGAGTAATTAGAAGCCCACTCAATGAGCACGGTAAATTATCCGACACTCGGTTTCGCACTGGGTGAGACCTGCGATCAATTACGTCAGAGCGTGCACGACTTTGCCCAGGATGAAATTGCACCCCGGGCCGCTGCGATTGACCGTGAAAACGACTTTCCCGCTGACCTTTGGAGAAAATTCGGCGATATGGGTCTTCTCGGAATTACAGTCGAAACTCAATATGGTGGCACCGGCATGGGCTATCTTGAACACACGATTGCAATGGAGGAGATCAGTCGCGCCTCCGCAGCGGTGGGTCTGTCATACGGCGCACACTCGAATTTGTGCGTCAACCAGATTCGACGCAACGGTAGCGAGGAACAGAAGCGTGGTTACCTGCCCCGACTGATCAGCGGTGAAAATATCGGTGCGCTGGCAATGAGTGAGTCCGGTAGCGGATCTGATGTGGTCAGCATGCGATTGCGCGCTGATCACCATCAAGGCCATTTTGTTCTCAACGGCACTAAGATGTGGATCACGAATGGACCCGATGCAGATATCTTCGTCATCTATGCAAAGACCTCACCCGAAGCTGGCTCACGTGGTATTACTGCATTCATCGTCGAGCGTACGTTTCCCGGCTTTTCCACAGCACCGAAACTGGACAAGTTGGGCATGCGCGGCTCCAACACCGGTGAACTAATTTTCGAGAACTGTGCGGTGCCGGAGGAGAATGTTCTCGGTGAGGTAGATCGAGGAGTTGAGGTTTTGATGAGCGGACTCGACTACGAACGGGCAGTACTGGCTGGCGGACCGGTTGGCCTGATGCAATCGTGCCTTGATACTGTCGTGCCTTACGTGCACGAAAGGCGCCAGTTCGATGCGCCAATTGGCGAATTTCAGCTGATGCAGGGCAAATTAGCCGACATGTACACCTCATTGATGGCCTGTCGGGCCTATGTTTACGCTGTTGCCGCCGCTTGTGACCGCGGCGAAACCACACGAAAAGACGCTGCCGGCGCAATTCTTTATGCATCAGAAAAAGCCACTTGGATGGCATTGGAGGCCATTCAGACTCTTGGCGGCAATGGTTATATCAATGATTATCCAACCGGACGGTTGCTGCGCGATGCAAAGCTCTACGAGATCGGGGCGGGTACCAGTGAGATTCGTCGCATGCTGATTGGAAGAGAGCTTTTCGAGGAAACCATCTAATGCATATTGCCGGGCGAAAGCACGCTAGGAGGTACTCACATGAGTGACGACCCGATTGTGGTTGTCGGTGCTGCACGAACACCGATGGGCGGATTCCAGGGCGCACTGACTGCCGCCAACGGACCGCAACTTGGTGCCAGTGCCATTGAAGCCGCCCTGGAACGCTCCGGCGTTAAGCCCGAGGCTGTCGACGAGGTACTGATGGGCTGTGTACTTGCCGCCGGACAGGGACAAGCACCCGCTCGCCAGGCGGCCCTCGGCGCAGGGTTACCGCTTGGGGTGGGCTGCACCACAGTAAATAAGATGTGCGGCTCAGGAATGAAAGCCATCATGCTAGCCCACGACCAAATCAAGGCGGCGGGTTGCGCCACCATGATAGCTGGCGGCCAGGAGAGCATGACCAATGCACCCTATCTCCTGCCCCGGGCCCGCAGCGGATTGCGCCTTGGACACGCTGATATCGTTGATCACATGTTTTTGGATGGACTCGAAGATGCTTACGAACACGGCCGCCTGATGGGCTCTTTTGCAGAAGATTGCGCAGAGCATTACGCCTTTAAACGGGAAGACCAGGACGACTACGCCATTGAATCGCTGACTCGCGCTAAAGAAGCTATCGAGAGCGGCGCATTTTCAACACAAATTACTGCCGTTAACGTATCCGCTCGCAAGGGCAACCACCTGGTTGACACTGATGAGCAACCACAAAAAGCAAATGTCGAAAAAATTCCACAGTTAAACCCCGTGTTTCGCAAGGGTGGCAGTGTGACTGCGGCGAATTCGAGTTCAATTTCTGACGGCGCTGCAGCCCTGGTGCTGATGCGTCTTTCCGAAGCGGAACGAGGCGGACATGTCCCACTGGCCAAGATTCTCGGCCATAACTCATTCGCCCATGAACCAGGCTGGTTCACCACCGCACCGGTTTTTGCGGTGCGCAATTTACTTGAACAAATCGGCCGCAAAACTACTGATATCGATCTTTATGAGATCAATGAGGCATTTGCGGTTGTGCCTATGGCAGTAATGAGTGAACTTTCCCTGCCACACGATATCGTCAACGTTCACGGTGGCGCGTGCGCTCTTGGCCACCCGATCGGTGCTTCAGGCGCACGGATTATTGTGACACTGCTGGCCGCCCTTGAGAGAAAAGGACTAAGCTGTGGGGTTGCCGCATTGTGCATTGGCGGCGGCGAAGCGACTGCGATGGCATTCGAGCGGATTGGCTGAATTGTAGATGTCTCGGTTTACTTTATCGATTAACGGATCATCACCCATCAGGGCTGAGTACTGACTGTCGTTCCTGCACATCATGTCCGTATTTAAAAGCGATTTGGATACTCGGAGCGAGGCCTTCAGAAAAAATTACTCGGCCCTTGCAACTGCTGTGTCAGATCTACGCGAGAAAGTGACTGCGATCGCACTCGGTGGCAGTAAAAAAGCACGAGAGAAACATACCGCGAGAGGTAAACTGCTGCCCCGAGATCGTGTTGGCTATCTCCTCGATTCAGGTTCGCCGTTCCTCGAGTTATCGCAACTCGCTGGATACAAGATGTATGAAGATGACGTCCCCGCCGGCGGGCTGATTACCGGCATCGGCCGCGTCTCAGGTCGGGAATGCGTGATCATTGCAAACGATGCGACCGTTAAGGGTGGTACCTACTACCCGATCACCGTCAAAAAACATCTGCGAGCGCAAGAAATTGCGCAAACCAATCACCTGCCCTGCATCTATTTGGTCGACTCCGGGGGTGCCTTTCTTCCTCTTCAGGACCAGGTGTTCCCGGACCGGGAGCACTTCGGACGGAGCTTTTTTAATCAAGCCAACATGTCGGCCGCTGGCATACCACAAGTTGCCGTGGTGATGGGTTCATGTACAGCAGGCGGCGCTTACGTGCCAGCGATGTCTGACGAGACAGTGATCGTGCGCAACCAGGGAACGATTTTCCTAGGTGGACCGCCCCTGGTGAAAGCCGCGACGGGTGAGACCGTCAGCGCTGAAGAACTCGGCGGTGCTGACGTTCATTCCCGTCAATCTGGAGTCACCGACCACATGGCCGACGATGACCATCACGCACTGGCGTTGACGCGCCGCATTATTGCCAATCTCGGTGATGGAGCGGCGCCTTCTCCAGGCACTGCACCACGACAACCGAATTACGCGGCCGACGAACTCTATGGTGTGATACCGGCCGATCCGCGCACACCCTACGACGTTCGGGAGGTCATATGCCGTATCGTCGATGGTAGCGAACTGGATGAATTCAAGGCGTTGTATGGCACGACTTTGGTTTGTGCGTTTGCGAGACTCGATGGACGATTGATCGGTATTGTTGCGAATAACGGCGTGCTGTATTCCGAATCCGCCCTCAAAGGCGCTCACTTCATCGAGTTATGCAGCCAACGTCGAATTCCACTCGTTTTTTTTCAGAACATTACAGGCTTCATGGTGGGCAAACGCTATGAAGAGAGTGGTATTGCAAAAGATGGCGCAAAAATGGTGACTGCAGTCGCCTGTAGCCAGGTGCCAAAATTTACAATCATCATCGGCGGTAGTTTTGGCGCGGGCAACTATGGCATGTGTGGACGGGCCTATGACCCGCGCCTCATGTGGATGTGGCCGAACGCACGCATCTCCGTGATGGGTGGGACGATGGCTTCTGAAGTCTTAGCGCAAGTGCGCGCTGAAAATGCTGCACGTCGTAATGAGAAGTGGTCGAGCGACGAGGAGATCGAATTCAAGGCATCGATACAGCGGCAATACGATTATCAAGGACACCCCTACTATGCGTCTGCTCGACTTTGGGACGATGGCGTGATCGATCCCGCTGACACGCGCCGTTTACTATCGCTTGGACTGACCGCAGCACTTCGTGCACCCATTCGACAGACCCGTTTTGGCGTCTTCAGGATGTGAAAAAATGGGCAACCTCTCGCTGGCAATAGATCATCGCGGCGTCGCTCAATTGACGATTAATCGACCGCAAGTTCACAATGCCTTTGACGATGAACTGATAGCCGACTTACTCCAGCAATTACAGTCGCTCTCTACGAACGAGGATGTTCGCATACTGTCACTTACTGGTGCTGGCGCCAGTTTTTCTGCCGGTGCCGACCTAAACTGGATGCGCCGGGCCAGAAACTTCACCGCGGCACAGAACATGGCCGATGCTAATCGGCTTGCTAGCATGCTGCGTACGCTTGACGAATTCCCTCAGCCGACACTGGCAATCGTCAACGGCGCGACATTTGGAGGTGGCGTTGGGCTGGTGGCAGCCTGCGATGTCGCTATCGCCAGCACTAAGGCCGTATTTTCATTATCAGAGGTCCTGCTCGGATTGGTGCCGGCGACCATTAGCCCGTACGTCGTTGCCGCAATCGGCCAACGTGCTGCCCGACGCTTCTACCTCACCGGTGAACGATTTAACGCTGACACCGCACGAACTATTGGTCTTGTACACGACGTCGTTCAACACGAAGACCTCGCTTCAGCAGGCGATGAACTAATTGCGACGTTTCTGACTGGTGGGCCTAAAGCACAATCAGTCGCAAAATCGCTTATCAGGGAAACGGGCCCGACCCGGGATCGCGATCATCTGGATGCGTGGACCGCACAGCTGATCGCGGACATTCGTAAAACCAATGAAGCAGCCGAGGGCCTAACTGCTTTTTTCGAGAAGCGCCCACCCGCCTGGCGACAATAAGTCTGATGTTCAACAAACTGCTGGTCGCAAACCGGGGCGAGATCTCGTGTCGAATAATGCGCACGGCACAACGTCTAGGTATCCACTGCGTCGCCATTTACTCTGATGCCGACAAGGTTTCGCTTCATGTCGAACAGGCCGACGAAGCTATTCATGTGGGCCCAGCCGCAGCCAATGAAAGCTACCTCAACATCGGACGAATCATTGACGCCATTCACAGCTCTGGCTGTGATGCAGTCCACCCTGGTTACGGATTTTTATCGGAGGACCCGGCTTTCGCGAGCGCCTGCATCGAAGCGGGTGCAATATTCATTGGCCCTGCACCGGAACAGATCGCAATCATGGCCGATAAAGCGGCCGCCCGCCAGCGGATGGCATCAGCTGGCGTTCCCGTTGTGCCGGGCTACCATGGCCCTCGACAAGACAATGCAACGCTGAAACGGGCAATCGCTGAGATCGGATTTCCCGTCATCATCAAACCGTGCGCCGGTGGTGGCGGCAAAGGCATGCATGTGGCTGCCACACTAGAGGAACTTGACGATTTACTTGATCTCAGTCGACGAGAGGCTTCCTCGATTTTCAAAGATGATCGATTGATTGTGGAACGTTACCTCGAAGACCCTCGCCATCTAGAGGTTCAGGTATTCGCTGACAGTATAGGCAACACGGTTCATCTATATGAACGTGATTGTTCTCTACAACGTCGTCATCAGAAAGTCATCGAGGAAGCACCAGCTCGAGAACTGCACCCGAAGCTGCGAGCAGACATGATCGACGCTGCACTAACTGTGGCGCGGGCGATCCAGTACCAAGGAGCCGGCACCGTGGAATTTCTCCTCAAGGAGGGTTCGTTTTACTTCATAGAGATGAACACGCGCCTGCAAGTGGAACACCCAGTCACTGAACTGGTCACTGGAACCGACCTTGTCGAGTGGCAACTACGAGTGGCTTCAGGTGAACCACTGCCTGTCAAACAAAATGAGATCTGCTGTAAGGGCCATGCAGTCCAAGCCCGCCTTTATGCCGAAGACCCGGCCCGCAATTTCCTGCCCGTGGGCGGCGAGATCCTTTATGCGGCATTTCCAACACCTTCGCCAAGTGTCAGGATCGACAACGGTGTCAAAGTCGGTGACCACATCGGTATCGAGTACGACCCGATGATTGCTAAAATCATCTCCTACGGCAACGACGCGGCCGATGCTTGGGGTCAACTCAAGCTTGCACTTGATCAGACCTGGATTGCCGGACCCAGAACCAATCGATCCTTCCTTAGCAAACTCGCATCCCCCAAAGTAGTTAACGTCACTGTATTTGATACCGGCTTCATCGCCCGCCGCCAGCGCGCACTGAGCCAGCAACGCGGCGTGGACGACCCTGATCTCCAATGCATCGCCTGTTGGTTACTATTCGCTGTGGCACAACACCACAAACGTCGAGAAATCTTATCCTCGCCGTGGAACGATGGCGGGGCCTGGCGGTCTAATCTCGAACCGAGAGCCTATTTCCGATTTCTGATCGATGGCCATCCAACCAGGATGACCGCTGTGCCAATAAACAATGAGCAACTGCTCTTTTCATGCAATAGTAATGAACAATTAGTCGATGGCGAGTGGCTGTCTACGGACTGCCTCAGGATATCGATTGGCGAACACAGCTATCAGATCGTATTGTTTGTATCCGACGAGGACTACCA
>CAZAHE010000008.1:0-41079 GCA_964484965.1 uncultured Acidiferrobacteraceae bacterium
TCATGCATGTGCTCGGCCGTTGCTTTGCCAATACCCGAGCCAGCACCCGTGATGAGTGCGACCTTGCCGCTTACTGTCACGATAACGCCAGATTGATTCCATTGTTTCAGAATGTGACATCATAGCGTTCGGTAAAGATATCGACCAGTTTTGCGATGGTCCGTACGTATGTGAAGTGGCAGCGCCCGCTATCTCGGTCACGATCACTCAGGTGGCAGGGTAAACTAAGGACCAAGTTCACCGATCGATTAACCAATTAAATGACGGGAGTGCGTGCTATGACGGCCCTTTTGATCGTAAGAGCGACTGTGCCGGACGCTGATCGTGATGCGTTCGATCGCTGGTATCAGGAAGAACATCTGCCGGATGCGGTCGCAGCGTTTAACGCGTCGGGCGCGACACGAGGCTGGAGCGATGTCGAAGCGGGCGTACATTCTGCCTTTTATGAATTTCCAACGCTGGCAGCAGCCAATGCTGCGGCAGGGTCGAGGGCGATCAAGGCTCTGATCGAGGAGTTTGATCTCGTTTGGCAGGGGCGAGTGACGAGAACCCGTGACGTTGTTGAAATAATCCAGACGTTGTGATTGATGAGGTCGCGGATTGTAAAGGTGACTGGCGGTTTGCGAGTGTATTCGAAAAATGATTACCGCTGTACGGGTCCCGATCGGTAGTCATCAATGGCACAGGTAGGTTTTGGATTCCTAGATCGCCCTGCTGTGACGGAGCAGTTACGGTTAGCGGTAAAGGCAGAAGCCCTCGGCTACGCTTCGTTGTGGGTGACAGAAACTCGTCTGGCAAGGGATGCCATTTCAGTCCTTGGTGCGATGGCAGCCAAGACCGACCAGATTCAGCTCGGTAGTGCGATTGTCAACACTTGGACACGGGGGCCGGCACTGATGGCGACGACATTTGCCACGCTCGACAACCTTGCGCCCGGGCGTATCAATTTGGGACTCGGAGCATACTGGGACCCACTTGCCTGGAAACAAGGCATTGCACGTGCCGCTCCCTTGAGACAGATGCGCGAATACATAGATGTGGTGCGGCGTTTGCTGTCGCTCGAAGAAGGGGTCACGTTTGAGAGTGATCTGATTAAAGTCAGAGATCTGACTCTCGACCTTGGCCATGAGGATCCCCGAATAGCGCCTGACATCAAGATTTTTGTGGGTGCGACCGGGCCGAGGATGATGGAATTGACCGGTGAGATCGCCGACGGTGTTTTGATGAATGGTATTCTGCCACCGGCACACACGCGGCGTTCACTCGAACGATTGGCCAAAGGCGCCAGCCGAGCAGGTCGTACTCTTGAGCAGATAAGAAAACTTCAACTGGTAAATATCTCGATGAGTAATGATGTAGAAACGGCCAGGTTCGATGCCAAGCGACTTGTGACTCAGTATCTGGGGCAGCAGCCCCATTTTTCTAAAGCGCTGGCCTTTCCTGAGCATGAACTGGAAAAGATAAAAGCAGTCATGGGCGGCTGGCCGCCACGTCCCGGCGGGATTGAAGACGCAATGGAGCTGGTTGATGATGCACTGGTCGATGATCTTATCGCTCACGGGACACCAGCACAGTGCCGTGCACGAGCGCAGCGTTGGCTCGATGCGGGACTGGATCAAATCGTTTTGATCCCGTTGAGTCGGAACTATGATGAGATTCTTGAAGTATTTGCGCCGTAGAGAATGAGGCAAATCATATGCGTTACAACCAATCAATCGAGCATAGAAGATGACACCGGATCGAACCGCACTAGCGACGGCGGTTGCGTCACAGATGCCCTTGGCGCAGCGATTGTTCGACGCCATTCGGCAGTGCAGCGCGGATCACGTTGGCGTCACTCGCCCGGCGTGGAGTAGGCAGGATCAAGCAGCCGCACAAATCATTGCTGAATCGGCAGCGGAGCTGGGGTTGAACGTAGAGTGGGACCCTTGTGGGAATCTCTTATGCACGATGCCTGGTCGCGATGCGGACAGTCCAGGAGTGCTTACAGGATCGCACCTCGATTCGGTACCCACAGGGGGACACTACGATGGTTTGGCCGGTGTGATCGCAGGCATCATCGTGCTGGCAGCGTTCCGCGAGCTCAATCTGAAGCCAGCCTGCGACGTCACGACGATCGGGCTTAGAGGCGAGGAAAGTGTCTGGTATGGCATTGCTTACGTGGGCAGTCGTCTCGCAGTTGGGACGCTGCCGCTTGCACAACTGGATCAACTCAAGCGCGGTGATACGGGTCGAACGTTGGCGGATCATATGTCGGATGTCGCCATAGATGTTGATGCTCTGCGCGCACTCGATCGACCCAGTATCCACTCGGGCAACATCCGGGCTTTTCTGGAGTTGCACATCGAACAAGGTCCGGTGCTCGTTGGTGAGGGAATATCAGTCGCTATCCCAACAACGATCCGCGGCAATGTCCGCTTTCCTTATGCCCACTGTGTAGGCGCTTATGGTCACTCAGGCGCTCTGCCCAGAGCCTATCGGCACGATGCCGCGCTGGCAGTAGTGGAATTGATACGATCGCTGGACGCCTACTGGATAGAACAGGAGGCGTCGGGTGTGCCGGATACCGTGTTCACGGTCGGAAAACTCTTCACCGATTCAGCATTTCATGCCATGACCAAAGTGCCAGGGCGCTGTGATTTCACCTTGAATTTCGGCGGCACCACGCAGCACTTTTTAGATGAATGCCGGCAGAAAACTCTCGCGGATGCGGCCCAAATTGGTAAAAACCGGAATGTTCACTTTGAACTCGGAGATTGTGTTGGATCCGACCCGACGCCCCTCGATAGTGGATTGCGTGAGGTGTTGATGGACAATGCCGCGTCTCTTGACATCCGAGTTAAAGAATTTGCAACGGTCGGGCACGATGCGTCTGTATTCGCGCGAGCCGGCATTCCTTCTGCGATGGTATTGGTGCGAAATGATAAAGGCAGTCACAATCCCGACGAGCAAATGGAGCTTTCCGACTTTGCTGACGGCACGGCAGTCTTGGCGCAAGCGATGGCTACACTGTCAAAGGCCGATTCGAATTGAGCAGACTTATTAGTCAGGGCAAGAAAAATGTTTGAACTGGTTGTTATGGGCGATCTGGTATTACCAGACCGTGTGCTGACAGGTGGCTACCTCGCGATTACTGATGGATCGATTTGTGCGGTTGGTGTAGGTGCACCTCCTGCTGGGGAACAGGTGATTGACGCGACAGGCAAATATATATTTCCAGGTGGCATAGACGGACAAGTGCATGCCGGCAGTGCCGAGGGTATCGAAGGACTGGAGGATGCTACGATTGCCGCCGCTGCTGGCGGTGTCACCACCATCGTTGATATGCCGTTTGATGATCCATACCCGGTCAACACGGTCGATCTGATGCAAGCCAAAATTGAGCTAATCAATAGTAAAGCGACCGTCGATGTGGCGCTTTACGCGACAGCCAGGAAAGGTGCCGGGACCGAAGGGATTGTAGAGTTGGCCGATGCTGGAGCATGCGCCTATAAGGTGTCGACGTACGAATACCATCCTGTGCGGTTTCCCGGCTACGACACCGGGGAGTTGTATGAATTATTTCCTGTGATTGCCGAAACCGGACTGTCTGTCGCGTTTCACAATGAAGATCCCTATGTTGTCCAACGTCTCACTGACCGGTTTCGCGACGAACGCATCAACAGTGCAAGCCTTCACGGAGCGAGCCGGCCACCGGTCGCCGAGTTAATTGCGAATGTGGGAGTTTTTGAAATCGCACGGATTACCGGTGTTCGTTGCCACATTGTCCACAGTTCCTTAGCCCGTGGATTTGATCATGTAAAACGCTATCGTGATGAAGGTGTAAAAGTGAGCGCGGAAACTTGTATACAGTATCTGGTTTTTGATGAAGATGATGTCATTCGAATGGGCGCGAAACTGAAGCAGAACCCGCCGATTCGATCTGCTTCAGAAAAAACAGCGCTGTGGAAAAGGATCGTCGATGATGAAGTGGATTTCGTGTCTTCTGATCACGTCGCCTGGCCGGTATCAAAGAAATCAGATCCCGATTTCTTTAAAAACGGTTCTGGAATGCCTGGCCTTGAAACCATGCTGGCAGCACTTTTTACCGGCATGGTGACCGACAGAGGTTTGCCAATTGAGCGGGTCGCGGCGCTGTTGTGTGAACGCCCGGCGCGACATTTCGGACTATATCCGAGAAAAGGTGCGCTGATACCCGGCGCCGACGCTGATTTTCTGATATTGGATCAGCAGCGCTGGGTATTTGAAGAATCACAAATGGCCTCGGCGGTGAAATGGAGCCCTTACAACGGCCACGAATTTGGCGTGCGAGTGGTATCGACGTACGTGCGCGGCCAATTGGTTTACGATAAGGGTTCTATCGTGTCGGCGCCGGGTACGGGGCAGTTCGTACGCCCCGTCAATTAGTCTTGACGGGTAAATGAAATAAAGCGTTTTTGTTGTTTTTTAAAACAGGATGTTAACCATGAGGAGAGAGAGGATGAAGAAATTGCATGACTACGCCGTTAAGTCTATCGCTGCCTTAACAGCATCGGTAATGTTGGCGGCGACCGCCCATGCGGGTGAGAAAATGGTAGTCGCGGCCGATGTCGGTTTTGCACCGCATGTGATGGCTAAACCCGGAGGCGGTGTGGAGGGATACAACGTTGACCTGATGGAGGAGATCGGCAGACGTCTTGGAGTGGAGTTCGAAATAGTTGATCAGGAATGGTCTGGAATATTCGCAGGATTGAATGCCAAGAAATATGACTTCATTATTGCACCGACCACTGTGACGCCTGAGCGGGCGAAAAAGATGTTGTTCATGGAAGGTTATCTGGATAGCGAGATAGTTTTTCTAATCAAAAATGATTCTCCGGACATTGCATCGGAAGCAGGACTCAAAGGAAAAACAATTGCGGTTAATAAAGGCAATATTTACGACAAGTGGCTGACCGAACGTGAGGATAAACTCAATCTTACTATTCAGCGCTATGGCAAGAACGCCGATGCAATACTGGCAGTACAGTCGGGGCGAGCCGATGCCTATATTGCCAGCGGCAGTGCCTCGGGCTGGGCGGCAAAACAGAACCCGATGCTGAAGACGTCACTGGTGGTACGGACCGGTCGCTATTTCTCCGCGCCCTTCCGGCTTGAGGACGTAGAGCTGCGCAACCGCATCGAGCGTGTCGTGGAGTGCATGAAGCTCGACGGATTCTTCTCAAAGCTGCACGAGAAATGGTTTGCTTCACCGGCGGGTGCAGGTTCAACCATGGTGACAGTGGAGGCAGGATACGGTGCCCCAGGGATCCCTGGCCATGAACTGACCTTCCACAGGCCTGACTGCGGTTAATGGCTTTTACCCTACGGTAGTAAAACAACTCGTAGAACATAGCGGGGCCGGTACAAGCACCTGGCCCCGCTCCCTCTGCGGGTGTCACTGTGACTGCGAACTAGAGCCAAGTCATGCTCGACGCAATCCGTGCGGAGCAGCGTTCAGTCATCCTTGACGCAAGGGGCGTTTCTAAATCCTTTGGTAAATTAGAAGCGCTCAAGAATGTTGATCTGGCGGTGCAGAGGCAAGAGTTGGTATTTGTCATCGGCCCGTCAGGTTCCGGCAAGAGCACACTTTTGCGTTGCTGTAATCGTCTTGAGGAACCGACCGCCGGCACAGTCGAGGTCGATGGTGTCGACATCCTGGATCGGCGTATCAATATCAACGCAGTACGCCGGCATATTGGTATGGTGTTCCAGTCTTTCAATTTATATCCACATATGACGGCGTTGGGCAATGTCACCTTAGCACTGCGGCGAGTATTGAAGTTGTCCAAATCGGATGCCAACACGCGTGGCCGTGCGGCACTCGATGGAGTGGGCTTGATTGACAAATCAGAGTCTTATCCAAATGAGCTCTCCGGCGGACAACAACAGAGGGTTGCCATTGCACGCGCGTTGTCACTAGAGCCAAAAGTGATGTTATTCGATGAGCCTACCAGTGCACTAGATCCGGAACTGGTTGGTAGCGTGTTGGAAGTAATGCGGCATATGAGAGCGACTGGAATGACGATGGTCGTAGTCAGTCATGAAATGCGATTTGCCAGAGAGGCCGCTGATCGAGTGGTGTTCATGGACGAAGGTGAGATCGTTGAGGAAGGAACACCACAACAGCTGTTTGAAAAGCCAGCGCACCAGCGCACGCGAGATTTTCTGAGTGCCGTAACACAGCACTGACAAATTGTCTGGCCAGTAATGTCTTCTCTAGAGCGTATTGCGCACAATTTTTTTGATCTTGAAGTGATGGCGAAGTATGCGCCGTCGATCTTAGAGGGGTTTTACGTAACACTGCATCTAGCTGCGCTGATCATCGTTTGTGGATTGGTTTTAGGTCTGACATTGGCAGTGGTGCGCTCGTTTCAATTGCGCGCGGTCAACATCATTATCGTTATAGTTGTTGACATATTCCGTGCTTTGCCACCGATCGTGGTGATGATCATTTTTTACTTCGCTTTGCCATTTGTCGGTCTCCAAATGTCGGGTTTCGTGGTTGCATGGCTTTCGCTGACGCTGGTCTTGGCTGCTTTTGCAGAGGAAATATTCTGGGCTGGGATTCTGTCAGTCGACAAAGGCCAGTGGGAGGCAGCACGGTCTACGGGACTGACCTTTTTCCAGACGCTGCGTGATGTAGTACTGCCACAGGCTATTCGTATGACGGTGCCACCATTGACCAACCGTACTATCGTGATTACGAAAAGTACCGCCATTGCCTCTGTAGTGGCGGTGCAGGAGATACTCAGTCAGGCAGGGGCAGCGCAGGGATTTTCAGCGAACACAACACCGTTGACGATGGCAGCTATAGCCTATTTGATCATATTTATTCCGCTGGTCGCCGCCAGCCGTTTTATCGAGACGCGCTTTGCGTGGAAGCGCTGACGTAGCGTTATGGATCAGATTATTCACAATTTTTTTAACCTTGATATTCTGATCAAGGTCTACCCAATGCTGTTGAAAGGGTTTTGGATGACGCTCCGGCTATGCCTGGTGGTTGTTCCGCTGGGCTTTGCGGGCGGGCTACTGGTGGCGATTGTTTATAGTCTGCATAAGCGCTGGGTCAATGTATTTGTTATTGCCTACGTCGACTTTTTTCGCGCCTTTCCACCGCTGGTACTGCTGATATTCGTGTTTTATGGGTCACCGTTTATTGGCCTCGAGGTGCCAGGGTTCGTTGCGGTACTGATCGCATTTTTCCTGAATACGTCTAGTTATTACGGCGAGATTCTTCGTGCAGGAATCGAGAGTATAGGTCGCGGTCAGTGGGAAGCTGCGCGCTCAACCGGCCTCAGTCGCCTGCAGACGATGTTCTATGTAATTCTTCCCCAGGCAATACGCAATGTGGCGCCGGACTTGACCAGCAATACCCTCGAAGTTATTAAATTCACGGCGTTGGCCAGTGTGGTGGCACTTCCTGAGCTGTTGCGCATGGGACGTATCGCCCAAGGCATCACGTACAACCCCACGCCACTGATTGCGGTGGCGGTCATCTACCTGGTAATGCTATGGCCGTTGGTCCGCTTTCTCAGTCGTTTAGAGCGGCGCATGGTGATTAGACATTAGTCGGTGGATCTTCGCATGTGCGACCTAGTGACCCTACGAAATCAACATTTGAGCGCGGATCAAAATTCATCATGAAAGAAGCCGGTCCTATACGTTTTGGCGTGAACTATCTACCGAACGCTGCACTAGCGACATTGCGCTGGGTGCAGGTGGCAGAGGAAGTCGGTTTTGATATTGTCGGCATCGCCGATTCCCAGTCTCTTTACCGGGATGTTTATATGTGTCTTGGTCTATGTGCGGCCAATACCCAGCGCGTCAGACTGGGACCCAGGGTGATCAATCCATTGACGCGTCACCCGGCGATTGCGGCCAGTGCCGCCGCCACCTTAGAAGAAATGGCCCCGGGGCGGACCATGCTGGGCATCGGCACAGGCGATAGTGCCGTGCTTAATCTCGATTTACGGCCCTCAACACGCGCGCAGTTGACGCACTATGTGGATGTGGTCCGCCAGTTACTGCGTTGCGGCGAAGCGGAATGGCAGGGACGCCTTTGTAAATTAACCTGGTGGAGGGGTGAGGTGCCGATCTACCTGGCAGCGTCGGGACCGAAAATGCTCAGGTTGGCAGGGGCGCTGGCGGATGGGGTGATTATCAATACCGGGTTAACACCCGATATTATTCGCGACTCGATCGATCAGGTTCGACAAGGCGCCGAGGGGGCAGGTCGGGAGCTGAGCGATGTCGATATGTGGTGGTTACCACTGACCAATATTCGGGACAGTCAGTCCCAGGCCTTCGACGAAATTGCGATGACGCTCGCTTCCGCAGGCAGTCACCTGAGTCGCTTTACGACAGAAGGAAAACATATCCCACCACAGTTGCACGATGCAATCGTGCAACTGGGTGATCGCTACCGAGCAGATCAGCACGACAAACCGGACAGCGAAAATAGAGAGCTGATTAAGGAACTCGGATTATTTGACTACCTGGCCGACCGATTCGCCGTAGCGGGTAGTGTCGATGACTGTACGGAGAAGATTGACAAGGCAATCGAGGCTGGAGCGCGGCAGTTCTGGATGAGTATTCATTTTGATGACAAAGAGGCTTTCTTGAGAAAGTGGGGTGCCGTCATAAAGGTGTACCGCTGAAACAGCGTGATTCCCTGTGGCAATGCACGGTTATGTCAACTGATTCATTCAATCGTGAGTTCGGCGGTGAGTTGATAAGAACGAACCCGAGCCTCATGGTCAAAGATTTGCGATGCAATGATCAACTCATTGGCACCGGTGCGCGCTACGAAGTCCTTAAGGCCAGCGTGTACGGTCTCTTTTGAACCGACGAATGAACAGGTGCCAACTTCATCCAGTACAGCACGCTCGGACGCCGACAAGCGTTTTTCAAAGTTGCGCACGGGTGGGGGCAGGGGTCCTGGCCGCCCGCGCCGAAGGTTAAGTGTCGAGAGTTGATGAGAGCTCCGAAGATAGCGGCCTTCTTCGTCGTTTGCTGCAGCACAGACGTTGCAGCCCACCATGACGTAAGGTTCGGTCAGTTGCTCAGATGGTTGGAAGCGCTCTCTGTAGACGCGTATCGCTGCCATCAGGGCCGCGGGCGCAAAATGCGAGGCGAAGGCATATGGCAGGCCTAGGGCGGCTGCGAGCTGTGCACCGTAGAGGCTTGATCCAAGGATCCATATCGGCACTCTGAGCCCCGTTCCTGGCACGGCCTTGACGTGTTGCTCTGCCGCTTGCTCGGAAAAATAAGCTTGCAGTTCCTGCACGTCACGTGGGAATGCGTCCACATCACCGTTGAGATTTCGCCGCAGTGCGTAAGCGGTCAACTGGTCGGTGCCTGGTGCTCGACCGAGTCCGAGATCAATGCGGCCGGGGTATAGTGACTCGAGGGTGCCAAACTGTTCAGCAATGAGCAATGGTGCATGGTTGGGCAACATGATGCCACCGGAACCGACGCGGATTGTTCGTGTGCTACCGGCAACCAGACCGATGACGACGGCAGTGGCAGCGCTCGCGATACCTGTCATATTGTGGTGTTCTGCAAGCCAATAGCGCTGGTACCCGAGCTGGTCCACCTGGCGCGCGAGATCTTGTGTATTGCGCAGCGCTTGTCCCGGATCGCTGCCTTCGGGCACCGGTGCCAGGTCGAGAATCGACAATGGAATCATCGCATGATCTGCTCATAGAGGAGTTGCTTTAGACTCTAGCCAATTCGATGACGGGAAACTACTGTCAGGTAGTATCTTGTGTGAAATAGAAATTTGTGGAGATTGGACGGATGACCGACGACTTGCTGGAAACAAACTCGGCGGGGATTGCGACGCTGACCATGAATCGGCCGGCGGCGCGCAACGCGTTGACCCCGGAAATGATGGCAGGATTGCGCGAGTCTTTGCCACGGCTTGCGGCTGACCCAGCAGTTAGAGTGGTCGTTCTGACCGGTGCTGGTAATGCATTCTGTGCGGGAGGTGATGTCAAGCGGTTTGCGGCGGCAGCTGATGTGGCCAACGCGGAGAAGTCATTTGATGACAAGGTCTATGACCTTCGATCCAGAATGGAAGTTAGTCGAATTTTGCACGAAATGCCGAAGCCGACACTGGCGGTGATTCCAGGCCCCGCGGCTGGTGCTGGCTTGTCTATGGCGCTAGCGTGTGATTTGCGTATTGCCGCAGAAGAGGCAAAGCTGACGACGGCTTTTTCACGAATAGGATTGTCGGGTGACTTCGGCGGTAGTTATTTCATGACCTATCTGATCGGTGCGGCGAGGACGCGGGAACTCTATTTCACCGGCCGTGTAGTGCTCGGTGCCGAAGCGTATCAAATGGGTCTCATTAATCGCGTTGTGCCCGCAGATCAACTGACTGACGCGGCCCACTCGTTTGCAGTAGAGCTCAGTGTGTTGCCGACCGTCGCGGTGGGCTACATGAAGCGCAATCTTAATACTGCTGTGCGCGGCGTCCTGTCTGATGTACTCGACAGTGAAGCAATACACATGATTCGGACGTTCGATACGCACGATCACAAGGGTGCGGCGCAGGCTTTCGTTGAAAAACGCCAACCGGTATTCGAGGGGCGCTGAGACGCACGCTTTTACCAGCCCATTGCCCGGCTCGAGCGCCTGGGGTCAGCACCGCCTTCAATGTGTCCGCTATAGAGGTCTTTTCGCACAGCGCAGACACCGGCCACCGCGTGTGTCCAGTCGGCCAGGCGTTCAACCTTATGGCCGCGATCGTTCAGCGCTCGCGTAACGCTTTCACTGACACGCCCCTCGATGGTCACATGCCCCGGCTGCGCGTGATGCGGGGCAAAGCTGTTGGGTTGCGAATGGGTGATCAGTCGCGGAGCTTCAATCGCGTCCTGTAATGGCATGCCAAAGTACAGGTGACTGTAGAGTACCTGCAGATTTGCCTGGACCTGAGCGTCTCCACCGGGCGTGCCGAAGGGCATGATCCATTGACCTGGTGCCTGCAGAAAACATGGGTTTGGTGTCAGCCGGGGCCGTTTACCGGGGGCGAGTACGGAGGGGTGGCCGTGCACAGCCCACGATTGGTCACCGCGCGACGATATAGCGAGCCCTGTCCCCGGCACCACCGGTGTGTCCCAACTCGTATCTGAAGGGGTTGCACAGATGGCATTGCCCTCGGCATCGATCACACAAACAATCGAAGTATCCGGGTCAAGGCGATCGGGGGAGGAGGTGCGGATGGCGGGCGATTGGTAGGCTTTGTGACCAGGGATCGTGCCGGGCAAAGGCATGCCAGGCGCTGCAGAATGCGGATCAATCATGCGCGCACGTTGCGCTCCATAGTTGGAGCTGATCAATGTATCGAGCGGCACATCGACATAATCTGGATCCCCAAGGTAGCCCTCGCGGTCAGCCAGAGCCAGCTTGATGGCTTCGGTCATCACGTGATAATAAGCATCGCTGCCATAACCGAGTTGCTCAAGGTCGACCGTCTCGAGAATAGCCATCGCCTGCAGCAGAGTGGGGCCCTGGCACCAGGCGCCGCAGGTATGCACTTCCACCTCACTTTCGCCAAACAGGACCTTTCGTGACAAAGAGGGCAGCACCTGGCAGCGAAAATTACTGAGGTCCTCGGCAAGCAGCAGGCCGTCGTGGTTACGATGGTGCGAGAGTATTTGTTGCGCAATGTCCCCTTGGTAAAAGGCGCGGCGAACCGCCGCAAGCCCTGCTGAGCGGTCGTCGCCGGCTGCCTGTTCTTCGTCGCAAAGGAACGTCAATGTTCGGGCAAGGTCCGGCTGCATGAAAGGTTCACCGAGTGTCGGTATCTTGCCGTCCGGCAACCAGATGTCGGTGTTTTCCGGCCACTGGCGGTAGTCACTCTCGTACTGTGTGATGTAATCGAGCATCACCTGGTGTCGTGGAAACCCATTATTGGCGCAATCGATAGCACGCTTTGCGACGTCACGGAAAGTGCAGGTTCCGAATCGCTCGAGTGCCTGTATCACTGCATCTGGTGTCGCGGGCACCACCGTTCGGTGGACTCCAAGAGGAACTTCACCACCGTGTCGAGTGATGTAATCCTCCACATCGAGGGACCTCGGCCATCCGCCGACACCAGCGATGGTGACTATCTCACCAGTCTTGGCCAGGCGGATCATCATAGGGGCAACACCGGCGACACTGACCTGATCGCTGTAGACCACGCCGAGCGTCAAAATAGCGGCTACGCCTGCATCAATCGCATTACCGCCTCCTTCTAGCACTTCGAACGCAGCGAGTGCAGCCAGTTCATGACCGGCGCTGACCACGTAGTGCTGGCCAAAAGTAACGGGGACGACAGACACGATAATTTTCTGGTATTGCGAAACCTTGTGAAGTGCAGCAGTCCTCAGTCAAAGAGTATGATGCTGCGTGCCACCTCGCCCGCCGCGAGAGCGTCATAGGCCGCGTTGATTTCTTCGAGAGGGTAGGTGCGGCTGATCATGGGATCTATCTTGAGCTGACCGCCGAGGTAGAGATCGGCAATTCTCGGCAGATCAACCCACGGCCGGGCACCGCCATACCAGGAACCGACAATGCTGCATTCCGTGCGTGGTAAAGACAGGGCATTGATTGAGATCTCGTCAGTTTCCGCAGCCATGCCGACGACTACCGCAACACCGCCGGGTGCCAGCATCTCGTAAGCCTGAAGAATTGTGTGAGAATTTCCAATCGCCTCGAACGAGTAATCAACACCGCCGCCGGTGAGTTCTTTGACACGCGCGACGGCATCGCCATTGCCTGCGTTGACAAGGTGTGTGGCGCCAAATTCACGCGCGTACTCGAGTTTGTTGTCAAGCATGTCGATTGCGACTATTTGCCCGGCACCGGCAAGCACGGCGCCTTGCACGCTATTCAGGCCAACACCGCCACAGCCGATCACTGCGACTTTCGAGCCGGCCTCAATTTTCGCTGTATTTGTAACGGCACCGACGCCAGTCATCACCGCACAGCCGACCAGACACGCTTTGTCGAGCGGCATATCGGCGCGAACGGGCACGGCACCCGACTCAGGCACGACGGCATATTGTGAGAAGCAGGATGTGCGCGCCATGTGGTGGATTAGCTTGCCGTCTTTGCTCAGTCGGCTGGTGCCATCGAACAGGGTATTACGTGGCGCCTCGACACCGTTGCACAGTACCGGTCGCCCAATCACGCAATAATGACAAGTACCGCAGTTGGCGCGAAAATTCAGGATAACAGACTGGCCTGGCTGCACACGAGTGACGCCGGGTCCGACTCGTTCCACCACGCCAGCGCCCTCGTGTCCAAGCACCGCTGGCAGAGGATGGGTCCATTCGCCCTTCATAATATGGAAATCAGAGTGACATACTCCGGCCGCGGCAATCTTTACCAGCACCTCTTGTTGCTTAGGCTCTTCAAGATCGATGGTTTCGATCGCCATGGGTTTGTTCGGTTCGTAAAGAACAGCTGCTTTGGTCTTCATAGGGTTGTCAACTCGGGTGATGTGCTACGAGGCGGACCTGATTATCGCTTGCGAATTTCCCTGTCTGCAAAGTGTTCTCAAGCTACCACATCGTGTTGTGCGTAGTATAGCGACCGTTGCTTCTCGCAATAAGACAAACCTGTGCCTGGCAAGAATGGTTGTCACGCGCCGTCACACCCGCCGATTAATAACAGACCCGCGGTTCGCTGTCAGCGATGACAATGGAAGGATCGTGGATTGGGATGGTTCCGTCATGGGCAGTGTATGTTGTTGACGCTGCCATCGGGCATCGTGGTGTTGCAAAACGTGGCTGTGGGAAGCAAAGGGACAAGGTGTGGCTCGATATGCACCGTGTAAGTTTCATTCCATCCTGCCATGAAGAGCATTTTGGTCTTGGGTTGATAGCCGAAGGACAGAATCTGGTTCCTCATCTGCTGATGATAGATTTCTTCCCATCGGTTGCTTTCCGTCTCCCTTAACAGCCGAATGCTACCTAAGAAGTCACCCACCAAATAAACGCCTAGATCTTCCAGAAAATATCCGCCAATGATGCTGCGGCCTCCATTTTGCGTGTATTCGAATATGGGTGCTAGCGTGGCCTTTGTCTGTAGAGGGTGATCCAGCATGCGTTTTGAACCTTCAAAAACAGGCCAGCCCATGTTGTAAGGTTGGTCCGGATGCAAATCCGCTAACATATAAAGTGCTTCCATCGTGCCGTGGCCGACGTCTGCTATAAACATCCGTTGCTGTTCATCTATGGAAAATTTCCAGGGGTTACGTAATCCGTAAGCGATGATTTCAGGAGTCAAGCCAGTATCACTCAAGTCTAGTCTAAGAATTTTTCCACGCAAAGATTCAAGATCCTGAGCCACGAATGCTGGACTGCCTATCGGGGCGCCGTCACCTGTTGACAGATACAGTTCGTTGTTCGGTGTCACAATGATCGTACCAGCATGGTGATGATCCTCCGGGAAACCGATTCTGAGGATAGTGCGGATAAACTTGAATGTGACGTCATATTCATTGACTACCAGGTAAATTTTATTTTCAGCATCACCAGTCTGGGTATAAGAAAGGTAGATTCGATTGTGGTGACTGGCAACACCCATCAGTCCTGTTTCTGCCGCCTTATCCGTGAACAAAGGATCCTCGTTAAGATCGATCACGACTTCTGCAAAGTTGTTCGTGACTCGATACAACAATCCCGATTTGGATGACAGTAACTGCTGTGAGTCTTGTAGCCAAAAGCTCGTAATTTGTGGGGCACGAAATGCGTTATCCCTATTGATCACTGACTGCATCAGATTCGGAGGCAACTCGGATGAACTGGTGATTGATCCCAGGCGCGCATTGGTCAAATCAGCACCGCTGAAGTCCGCGCCCGTCAGCTTCGAGCGCGTGAAGTTGGCTTGTTGAAGGTCCAGGTTGCGAAGGTTAGTGCCATAGAGATAAGCACCCGAAAAATCAACACCCTGTAAGTTCAGATCGATTAAGTCGGCCGACCTCAGATCAACCTCCCTTAGTGCAATTGATTTGAGATCAATGCTGGCAAGGTTGATGCGCTCCATGCTTGTCCCACGCAGATCGGCATCGAGTAATAAGGCGTTGTTAAGGTTTGCGCCCAGCCATTTAACCCGAGTCAAATCGACCCCCTGCAAGTTCGCACGAACAAGGGTTGCCTGACTTAGGTCGCTCGCGGTCAAGCGAGTCTGTCGAAGGTCAGCGCCAGACAAATCGACGGCAGTCATTGTGGCGCTCCGAAAATCCGCACCGGACAAATCACTGTCTTTGAAAACGGCGTGGTCAAAGTTGCTGCCACGAAGATCAGCATGACGAAAGACTGTGCCGTCTAACTGGGCTCCCGACAAATCAGCTTTTATCAGATTTGCATTGCTAAGTGTTGCGCCGTTTAGAATGGTCTTTGAAAGATTTGCACCGCGAAGATCACTGCCAATGAGCGATGCCTCGCTGAGAATCGCCTTGTTCAAGTTGGCGGCTCTTAAGTCTGCGGCCGCGCCGTTGACCCGCTGCATCTGGCTTGAGATGAGTAGGGCAGAACTCAGTCTGACGGTATCCATCTGCACTTCTGTTAACACAGCTTGACTGAAGTTTGCAGTTCGAAAGTCCCCATTTGTTAGACGGCTTCGAGTCAAATCGCTATTTGTAAAATTCGCAGCAATTGCATTGACCTGGCTGAGATCTGCTGCAATCAGATGTGCCGCAGTGAAGTCCGTGCCGCGCAGATCAGCATTACGCAGGCTGGCGTACCGCAGATCCGCACCTTGAAGATTCAATCCGGCTAAATCTGAATCGTCTAAATCGCAGAATTGACATGAACCAGTTAATTGAAGACGAGTAAATGGAAATAGAAATTGCAGGCAGGCTGCTGCCAGCAGTAGTAGGGTTAGTAGAATTACAACAAGGCGGACAAGAGGAACACGGATCAAAAGTTTTGACTCTATTAATCGTGGACTAAAAGATCCATTGGTATTGGTCTCGGTAATCGCGTTCGAATTCGTCAATAGCACCGGCGTGCTGCAGGGTTAGACTGATATCGTCGAGACCGTCTAGCAGACGTAATTTGTCGAACGCTTCAATATCGAATGAGTAAACGCTTTGGTTCGGTCCAGTCACCGACTGACTTGTGAGGTCGATCATTATTTCTGCACCGGGTGCAGCATGTAACTCGTGGCGAATGTGGTCGCATGTGGCGGAGGGCAGTCGTACAGGAAGCACACCATTTTTAATACAATTGTTATAGTGGATATCGCCGAACGAAGGAGCAATCACTGAGCGAATGCCATTGGCCACTAGAACGGTGACAGCGTTTTCTCGTGATGACCCACAACCCCAGTTGAGATCAGCTACCAAAATTTGACCATCACGATAGGGAGTCCGGTTATAGATGAAATCGGTTTCATTACCATCGGCGTCAAAGCGCAGGTCATGAAGTAGAAAGCCTGGGTAGTCCGGATCATCTTTTGCCCGTCTTAAAAATCGCGCTGGAATAATCTGATCGGTGTCGCAGTTGGCGATGTCGATGGGGATGCCAACAGAGACGAAAGTAGTGAACTTTTTCATTGGAAATGATCGTTAAAGTAGATCTCTAACATCAGAGAAACGGCCTGAGATTGCGGCAGCAGCGGCCATCGCAGGACTAACCAGATGGGAGCGGCTACCTTTTCCCTGGCGGCCGCGGAAGTTTCTATTGCTAGTGGTGGCCGAGCGTTCTCCCGGCAAAAGGGTGTCGCCGTTCATGGCGACACACATTGAGCACCCGGGTTCGCGCCACTGCATGCCAGCGGCGATGAAGAGCTGATCCAAGCCTTCTGCTTCGGCTTGTTTTTTGACCAGGCCCGACCCTGGCACAACCAGAGCCGGTACGATCGCTTTCTTGCCTTTGACCACAGCAGCTGCTGATCGTAAGTCCTCGATACGACTGTTGGTGCACGAACCTATAAAAACCTTGTCAATACGTATATCTGTGATTGCCATGCCGGGCTTGAGGTCCATGTAGTCCAAGGCCTGCTCCATGTCAGCGCGTCTCAATGTATCGGGCTCGTCGCTCGGGTGAGGGACGCGCGCATCTATGTTGGCGGAATATTGAGGACTGTTGCCCCATGTTACTTGTGGCGAGAGGGCGTTGGCATCGAGGATGACCTCATGGTCGAATGTCGCGTCGTCATCAGTCGTGAGGGTTTTCCAGTAGGCTAATGCGTTTTGCCATTTGGCCCCTTTGGGAGAGTACGGCCGGTCGGCAACGTAGGCAATTGTTGTTTCATCGGGCGCAACCAACCCAGATTTGGCGCCGGCTTCAATCGTCATATTACAAACTGTCATTCGGCCCTCCATCGACATGGAGCGAATAGCTGATCCGGCATATTCAATCGCATAGCCGGCGCCGCCAGCGGCGCTGATCTTTCTGATTGTGGCGAGGATCACGTCTTTAGGGGTGACACCGGGTGCCAGAGCACCCTCGACGTTGATACGCATGTTACGCGGGCGTCTTTGCCACAGCGTTTGCGTGGCGAGGACGTGCTGAATTTCTGTCGCGCCAATTCCAAAAGCAATGCAGCCTAGGGCACCGTGCGTAGAAGTATGGGAGTCACCGCAGACAAGAATTAGTCCTGGCAGGGTAATGCCTTGTTCCGGGCCAACCACGTGAACAATCCCGTGGCGATCATCGGTTAGGTTGAAATGCGTATATCCCCATTCTTCAGCAGATTGTTGCAGACCAGAAATGGTCTCCCGCATTTCACCTGGTGGAATCTCGGCCAGTGTTCGGGCTGTAGTCGGCACGCTGTGGTCGGGCGTCCCAAAGAGCAGGTCAGGTCGCCGTATCGTGTGTCCGGCGCTCTTGAGTGCTGCGAACGAGCGATAGTGGAGATCATGGATCAAGTGACGGTCGATAAACAGTAACGCATCACCGGATTCCCGCTCGACGATGGTGTGGCGGTCAAATATTTTGTTGAAGAGTGTCTTTGGTCGTGTCATTTGTGTCACTTCTTCCTGGCGCAGTGGGTTTGGACTGCCTGAGGTCTGAGTGAGAGACCGTCGTTGCGCATGTAGTTGTCTATGTAATCGGAGCTATCTTCGCCGGGAGCTTATCGGTGGCGCTGTGCTAATAGGTGGGCAGTGATGGCAATTCACAACTGCTTCGTGCCCGAGGTAGTGATTGGGTTTTACGGGTCAGACAAATGAGCGCCGAATCTCGCCCCAGTCTTCTATTGCATGTTCCTGGCCCGGTGTCAGTTGCACGGTGAATTGAGTGTAACCAGCATCCCGGAGATTGGCGATCCGCTGTTTTAATTCCGCTGCGGTAGCCGCGAAGGTGGTGTCACGGATCAGTTCTGCGGTCATGAATGGCTTTTCTTCCGCCTTAACGACCATTAGGTGCCCTTCATGATTGGTCAGGTAGCGGGCATCTGCGGGTTCAAAGTGTTCGGCGCGAGCCACATAGCCGGCTACTGCGTCAGTAAAAGAGGGCAAGATCGCGCTGGTATTTTGCCAGCCGCTGAGGGCTTCGTCTGCGGCGCGGTGCAGTGTCACAGCGGCCCGTGGTCCGGCTTGAGCCATTGACCGCGGAGAATCGAAAGGTTCATTCTCCTCGAGCACACAACCGAGCACAAACGCGGTGGCAGATAGGTCTTGGGATGCATGTCCTGCCGTCAACCAGCTTTCCTGCATCCCTTCGAGGGCTGCGATTGCGCTCGTGACGTCGCCAATCACATTGAGCCAGCCCGCGTTGAGCTTAGCAGTTAGCGCGCGGCTTTTCGGCCCGTAAGCGGAGACATGAAGGGCAATCGGATCGTCTGTATTGATCAGTCCCAATTCTGGGTTGAGAAAGCGGATCTTGCGATGCTTGCCTTCGATTTGTGTTTCGATGGTTTCACGGCGCAAGAGGCCCTGCACAATGCGAATATATTCTTCCATATCTGCCAGGCGCATTGCGTTCAACCCCATCGTACGGCGTCCGGTAAAGCCTGTGCCGACACCAAAGTCGATACGTCCGGGCGCGAGCTTGTTTAGCGATGCAAGGGCATTTGCGGTCACCGGTGCAATGCGGTTTGACGGTACCAGTACGCCCGTGCCGAGACGAATTTTTGAAGTCTTGACAGCGGCAGCGCCCATCGCAACGAAGCAATCGGCACTGAGCAACTGTGTGTCATAGAACCAGGCGTGAGAAAACCCGAGTTCTTCTGCCCGTTTGGCAACCTTCCATGAGTCGGCTGAAGTGGCCATGGTGATGCCGAAGTCCATCAGTGTGGATCCACGTTCGTCGGTTCGTTGTTCATGACATACGTTACTGTAGCGTGTATTGGCGTACGCTTGCTATGCGGTAGTGGGGCGAGTGCTAGCGAGTATCCACGATTGCCTTGCCCAGAGCGTCCATCAGCGGCGTGACACCCAGACCAGGTCTATCGGAGGCGATCATGTAGCCGTTTGACACTGTCGGTGCCCCCTCAGCGATACTGATCGTGGCGTATTCATGGAACGCCGACGACTGAAAGTGAAATGCCTGTGGGGTTGATTGTGCGAGGTGTGCAATCGCCGCAGTGGCCACCTCACCACCCCAGCTGTCTTCGATGGTCATGACAATGCCGAGGGAAATACACAAGTCTCTCACTTGACGGGCCCTGGTCAAACCTCCCATGCGGTTGATCTTAAGATTAATCAGGTCCATCGCACGGTCCTGATAGCCGCGCAGTAGAATTGGTAGGCCATCCATGCACTCATCAAGGATGAATGGCAGATCGGTGTGTTGCCGAACGGCAAGGCACTCCTCGTAGCTCGGGCAGGGTTGTTCAATATAAATTGATATCCCATGTTCACGCACCAGACCACGCACGGCATCGACCACCATTAGTGCGTCGTGCTGGCGCCACCCGGTGTTCGCATCTGCATCCATCACCTCGCCCGGTTGCATAGCAGCAGCCACTTTGTGGAATCGAATGATGTCGCTATGTGGGTCCTCACCGACCTTGACCTGAAACTGATCAAAACCCGCCTCCCGATACTCGGCGACGCGGTCCGCCATGACATCAGGGTCTGTGCGTGTGACCACCTTGAATAGTTTTATCCTCTCCTGGAGTTTTCCACCAAGCAGGTGATAAACGGGCAGTTCGGTGCACTTGCCGAGGATGTCCCAGCAAGCCATGTCGATAGCCGATTTGACGTATGGATGGCCCTTCATCAGATCGTCCATGCGGCGATTGATGCGCTCAAGCTGGGTGGGATCTTCTCCAATCAGCCCGGGTGCGATTTTATCAATACCGGCGCGTACGCCTTCGGCATAGGCCGCGAGGTAAGTCGGACCCAGCGGACAACTTTCACCAACACCGCTGACCCCTTCGTCGGTGTCAATCAGCACCACGGTACTGTCAAAGGCACTATGGCTCTGTGTGGACCAACTGTAACTACCTTCGCGCATCGGCAATTCAACCTGAAAGGCTCGTATCCTGGAAATTCGCATCGAACAATTCCTCTGGCTGTCGTGTGTCGGTTGTCTTTGTCCTGTCCCGATGGTTGAATCACTGCAAGGAGACGGGCAAAGTGTAACTGAGAAGCGAGTAATTGCGGTGCTAGCCGGCTAACAATCGGATCGGTAAAAAGAGGCTTTCTGCCGACACTCTGTGTGTTTGCATCCAGCGTAAGGGCAATCGTTGTGGAACAGATAGAAGAATGGATTGCTTGTCCGTATTGTGGCCAAAATTACGTAACGTTGGTCGATCCCTCTGCAGGTAGTGCTCAGTACATCGAGGATTGCATGGTTTGTTGCCAGCCGATCGTATTCCACTTGCAAGTTGGAATGGACGACCAGATCATCAGTCTGGTGACGCGGCGCGATGACGACTAACAATAAAAAGAGCTTCTATGACTAACGAGCACAGCAACCAACCGTTTGTCGATGCAGAGGAAATTCTCGACGGTATTCGTGCATGGGTCGAGATAGAGACCCCTAGTGATCAGGGTGGGCAGGTCAACAAGTTGGTAGACATGGTCGAAGCACAGATGCAGGTGTTGGGTACCACCACTGAACGCACGCCAGGGCAGGACGGTTACGGCGACATCCTGATTGCTCGCAGTCAGTCAGGCCATACGCAGGACACCCCCGGTGTACTGGTACTGTCACATCTCGATACCGTCCATCCAATGGGGACCGCGAGCACGACACTGCCGTGGCAGCGGGAGGGTGATCATGTCCGTGGTCCAGGTATTTACGACATGAAGGCCGGCGCTTTCATCGCCTACTACGCTTACCAACACCTTATCCGTTGCGGGAAACGATCCAAGTTGCCGGTCACATTTCTTTATGTTCCAGAGGAGGAAGTCGGCAGTCCCACCTCACGGGCAAAAATTGAGCAAGAGGCAAAGCAGCATAAATACGTGCTGGTGACTGAACCGGCCCGTGACGGGCGTAAGTGTGTGACCGCGAGAAAAGGTGCTGGCAGGTTTGTGTTGCGGGCTCATGGCAGGCAAGCACACAGCGGCGTCAGGCCGCAAGATGGGCGCAGCGCAATTCTTGAGATGGCGCGTCAGATTATTGATATCGAGGCGCTGACGGACTACGAAACTGGCGTAACCACCAACGTTGGTTTGATACATGGTGGCACCGGGGTCAACGTCGTGCCGGGTGAGTGTGTTGCTGAAGTTGATTTGCGTGTCCCGACGCCGGAGCTCGTCGATGGCGTGTGTCAGGAAATTCTTGGACGTCGCGCTTATGATCCCGATGTGACGTTGGAGGTGATCGGTGGTATGAATCGGCCCCCGTATGAGAAAGACGCCGGCATTGCTGCACTTTATGAGCATGCCAGGGGACTGGCTGCCGAGATCGGCTTCGAGCTGCGGGATACAAAAACTGGCGGCGGCAGCGACGGAAACTTTACCGCAGCACTGGGAATTCCCACCCTCGATGGACTCGGTGCAGATGGACATGGACCGCATACGCTCGAAGAAACAATTTACTTTTCCTCACTGGAGCCGATGACCCAACTCTGGATACGATTGTTTGAAACATTGGAATAGGCTGTTTATAACCGTTCCGACGATGCTACACGGGGTTCGGCTTGCAGCAAGTACTCGGTGAGACGGAATATGTGGGTGAGATTTATTTGCAACCGTCACAGCGGATTAAGACGTCTGATGACTGTAGGGAATGGCAGGACCGCGAGTGGGTGAGGCTTGTAGTTTGTCTTACAGCCATCGTACGATGCCAGCCAAGTAGATAGAAAAATTTCATATAAAGGAGAGAAAAATGGCGGTTTATCGAATCACTCGGTTTTCATCCCCCGATATGGATAAAGCAATGGAGCTGGCGGAGTCGATTCGCGATTCATTGTCTGAGGTTCGATCGGACTTTATCGATGTTGCGACGGATGATCAGGGCAACGGCGTTGTGATTGCACGCTATCCCGATAGCTCAGCAATGGAAGATGCTACTGCTGTGGCACAACAGGCGCTTGGTCAGTTGGTTACTGCGGGAGCGATCGATGCCACGTCGATCGATCAGTGGACTGGTGAGGTCGCGATTTCGTACTGACAAGCGGTCCTTCTGAAATCGTGATTTGTAGCAGCGAATCAGAGTTTGTGGGCGTTGACTGACAGGAACGGATGAACATGACACAGCCGGTGTGCCTGGTAACAGGTGTTGGTCCCGACCGGGGAACCGGTGCAGAAATCGTACGCCGTTTTGCCACGGGCGGTTATCAGGTTGCAATGCTGGCGCGTAACGCGGATCGCTTGTCGGAACTGGAAGGGTCTATTCCGGGTACCATGGCGTTTCCGTGCGACGTGGCCGACCTCGATGCTCTTGTCACAACAATTGGCCGGGTAAAAAGACAGCTGGGTTCAGCACGAATTGTCATTCACAATGCGGTACGTAGCGCGCGGGGCAGTTTTCTGGACCTCGATCCAAGCGACCTTGAAAAGAATTTCAGGGTGAATACAACAGCATTGCTGTATCTTGCGCGCGAAACCATTCCTGATATGCTGGCGGCGGGTGAGGGCGCTATTATGGTGACGGGCAACACATCGGCCACCCGCGGCAGAGCCGAGTGGGGATTTTTTGCCTCTACCAAGGCAGCCCAGCGCATCCTTGCAGAGTCGATTGCACGTGAATATGGCCCGCTAGGGATACATGTTGCTTATTTCATTATTGACGCATCGATCGACACGCCGCGTACACGGCCGGTTCTAGCGCCCGACAAACCAGATGAATTTTTTGCAAAACCTAAAGCGATTGCAGAAGAGGTCTTCCGGGTCGCACATCAGGATCGATCTGCGTGGTCTTTCCGGGTT
Organism: uncultured Acidiferrobacteraceae bacterium; assembly: GCA_964484965.1. Taxonomy (GTDB): domain Bacteria; phylum Pseudomonadota; class Gammaproteobacteria; order Arenicellales; family UBA868; genus UBA11791. Next base: position 23,291 of record CAZAHE010000008.1, read on the forward strand.
GAGTTGCGGCCGTTCGGGGAGGTCTGGTAATGAAATACGCGTCCACACGTATTGCTGAAGCCTCGTGATGACGTCGATTTGGCAGAAGCGGTTGTACCGGACGGATGATAGCGGGTGTTTTTCATCTCTGGTAGAAAGTATTCAAGCATACGGATGGGTGCGATGTCATTGCTATGACATTCGTTCTAAAACATTTGTGAACAGTTTGCTGACAAAACAAATTCGGTATGGGTTACAAGCGAGTCGGGTATAACGTGGAAGAGCAGCCTTTAAAAACAAACCGGCGGCCCGTGAAATCGATTGTGACCTTTATACTGTTTCTAGGTGTGGTTTTCTTTTTGCTTGTGGTTGCGGTGATTCCATGGCCTTCGACAGCATTCATAGTGCTCGGCTTGTGTGATTCATCGCGTGACTATGTTGCTGGTGAGTGCTCGGTGAACACCTTCAATTGGGAGTGGTGTGCGACAGATAAGCTTGTGAAAAAATTGCGTGCATCGGAATGTGAAACATTGGGAGGCACAATGTTTTTCGATAAAGCCACGGCAGAAAAGGAACATCAGCGTCGCCGCGCTAGCCAAATCGCACCAGAAAAATAGCAAGCAGGATAATGAAGAGCCGGCGTTGCATCCAGGCTCGTCATTAAACAGGGGTCGTGTCACGGCACCGACGCCAGGCAGATGACAGGAACAGGCGTTGTTGAGGAAACGTCAGGCTGACCAGATGATAGGAAACAGCGGATGGTCCATAGAGTCTCCGGGTTTCAGATCGAGTTCATGGTAGGGCGGTGACGTCTGCCAGGGTCTTGTCGCGAAACGAGCATCGTCCCCGAGCCAACGCGTCGAAAAACCACGACGACGGCTTTTGAGGTCTTTGGTCGCGGGCGCCCCGTGCACAGTACGCATGTGGAAGACAATACAGTCTCCGAGGTCGAGGTCCCAGGAAAGAATACGGTGCTGGTCTCGTTGCGCATCTATATCCGGCACATCCTCAAAACCGAGGTCGCGTTTGCCGTAGTTTTTATGGCTGGCAAAGAGGCGTGGATAGTAGAGATTTTCGCCGCGGTGTGATGTGGCCACGAACTCCGGACAGGCCGATTGAGGAACGCGGTCCAGCGGCAACCAGATAGAACACAACTGATCGCCGGCCAAGCCGTAGTAGGGCAGATCGTGATGCCAGGGGGTGACTTCTTGGGTGCCGGGTTCCTTGACCAGTACATGTTCGTGGTAGATCCGGGCGTTGCGCGAACGCATCAAACGTGCCGCGATTTCTGCAGCTGGTGATGTGGTAACAAAGGCACGATATTGATCGATACGATGCCAATTACAATAGTCGTCATAGAAGCGGCCAGGCCCTCCTTGAGGCGTGTAAACGGTGCTGTCAGGGCTAGGTGCAGAGAAGTTTTTTTCCAAGCCGGTCGCAAGATCGTTCAGCCATTTGGTTTCAAACAGTCCGCGCAGGCAAATGACCCCGTCCTGTGCAAAGGTGGTGATTTGATTTTTGCTGATGTCGAGCATAGCAAGCAAAACACTCTGCCTAGGGTGTGTCGGATTTGGCAGCCATTCCAGGTGTCGAGAGATCACCGCTGATCGCCTGTAACTTAGAACTATCGACCTCGGGTGCGCTGAAAACCTCTGGCGCGATCTGTGCGTATGCCGCGGCTGCGGCGACGGCACGATCATCGCGCAGCCGTCGCGCCACAATTTGAATGCCGATCGGCAAGCCCGATCGGGTCAGCCCGCAAGGCACGGCCGCAATCGGGAGTCCGGTCACACTGAACGCATAGCAGGCCAGGAAAACGTCGTAATACCGTTTGACCGGTAAGCCGCCGACTTCGCTCGGTAGGGGTTGGTCGAGGCGAAAAGGCGGTGCGCCGACGGCAGGCGCAATGATGTAATCATAAGATTCCAGAAATCGGCGTACCCTTTGCCAGTACACGGTTCGTAGTTTTTCTGCCGCTACAACGGTGCGCACGTCGAGCGTTAGCGCAGTAGAAACCTGATTGATCAGTTGGTCAGTCATCTGTTCTTTGTGTGCGTCATAAAGATCAGCGTAGCGCCCCACCATGCCAAAACCTCGCGTGCCGGCAATGATGTCCCTTAAACCGGATGTGTCGAATGCGGTTTCTTCAACGATGCAGCCCAGGGATTCAAAGCGGTATGCAGCTTGTTTCGTCAGTGCTTCCACCTCGGGATCCAATGGAAAGAGTCCGTCGAGATTGCCGACGTAGGCAATTCGCAGATTTTTTAGAGACGGTGGCTCGACAGCGATATGGGAATAGTCGCAAGCCGCTGCCGGGAGTGAACTCGGGTCGCGGTCATCAGGTCCGGCCAGCGCCTGCAGAACCAGCCCGAGATCAGCCGCTGACCAGGTCATCGGGCCGTGAACATGCGCGACCAAAGTGTCCCAGCCGAACTCGTTGGGGTAGACCGGCACACGGCCAGGGCTCGGTCGGACCCCAGCGATGCCATTGTAGGAGCATGGGATGCGAATCGAACCGCCCAGATCGGTACCGATAGCGACTGGTGCAAGGCGCGCGGCCACTGCCGCACCGGAGCCACCACTTGAGCCGCCGGCAGTGACGTTGACATCAAACGGGTTACGCGTCGCGCCGAAAATTTTGTTCGTGGTATGGATGTCGTGCGCAAATTCTGGAGTATTCGTCTTGCCAAGCAAAATGGCACCAGCGGCTTTCAGTCGCTCGACCGAAAGTGTGTCCTCTCCTGGAATGAAATGTTCGCGTATTAACGAGCCGAACGTAGTGCGAATGCCCTTGGTATGGAGAATGTCTTTGGCTAGAAAGGGCACACCTTCGAGGAGCCTGGCTGATCCGCCCTGGGCGAGCTTCTGATCGGCTGCCTGGGCCTGGGATAGAGCCTCCTCATTCAATGTGCATACGGCATTTAATGTCGGATTAAAGGTCTCGATACGCTGTAAAAAAGCACGAGTAACTTCTTCTCCACTCAGTGAGCGATCACCGATTTTTGCCGCGATCGTCGTTGCCGACAGCGCACAGATGTCATTATCAGCCAGCGTCATTTTTTGCCCCAGCTGGAAGCGTCCATGCTCAAGATTCGGCGAGAAAATTTCCACTCACCGTCATCCCGAATCACGGTGTCTAGGTAAACGCCGCAGTCTGCCAGCGTTGGTAATTGTCCTGGCTGACCGTTGTAGGCAATAAGGTAGCAGCGCCCGATCACCGAACCATCGGATTGTGGTTCCAGATGGACACTGCCGTTCCAGTGTCGGCGATACTGTCCATCGCGATTTGCGCCGTCACGTTGTTTGTGAGCAATCAGCGCCGCCCGGCCGGAAACGTTGATGCCGATGTCGGGCGCTTGCAGAGTGCCGTCTTCGGTGAAGCAGTCCGCATAGCGATTGGCATCTGCCGCATCACTAACATGGTTGTACTGTGCGTACAGGTTGTGGATATCAAGATAATCCTGGGCCGATAGTTTCATCGTGTTAGTCACCGTTAAATCGCCTGTCCTTAGGTGCCGGGCTCCGGGAAAAAGCCCACAGGTGACCATAGGGAGTTCTCTTGTTTCGCCAGCGCGCCGAGTTTGGCGCTCTCTTCGGTAAAACGAATCCAATCAGGGTCGGCCCACATGGCAGCGCGTCTGGTCTCGCGGTCACCAGCGTTTTCATAGCGCCAGATGTGTAGGTACTGGTTTGGATCGCCGGTTTCACATTTCAGGTAGGCGACGGGTTGTCCGAGGTGTTTTGTCTGCGGTGCTTTGCCGAACTTTTCGTAGATCTCGAGATGTTTATTGATGGTGCCGGGGTGGCAGGTGTAGGTGCGCACGTCGAGTAGCATAGTGTTTCTCCGTCATAGTCGGTGAGATGGGCGTATTTGTGATTGGCCGACCATACCAGTCATTGGCCAATCGCTTAGAGAGCTAGCAATGACGCCGAGGTTTTTCACAAGCTGCCCCGCGCACGGCGCTCCATGGGTAACAAGGCATGGTAGGTGAATTCATGGACCGGCGTGGGGACCCCGTATTCGCGGCCAAAACGCACAATAGCGCCGTTCCAGGCGTCCAATTCCGAAGGTTTGCCCGCAAGGATGTCACGTGTCATGGAAGCGGTCGTGTCCTCGGGCAGGCCCTCGTAAAAGGTCAGTATCTGTGTTTTTAATTCAGCCGAGAGACGATGTTTCATGGCCTGACCGACGGCGATACCTTCGTCGATCGAGCGATCAATCAGGTTGCGCATTTCCGGTTGACGCAAAATGTCACCCATGGGGCTTTGCGACAAAGTGCTAAGGCCGGCCCAGGAACTGACGTACAGGAGTTTTACCCATAAGGCCGTGCGAATATCTTCGCTGACACTGGCCTGAACGCCGGCTTTTTCGAAAGTCGCTCGCAGGTCATTGGCGCGGGAGGAAGCAGGAGTACCGTCTATTTCACCAAATTCGACATAGGCGCCGGGGTTCATGTGATGTATCACGCCTGGAGTGCGGATTTCACTGAATATGCGGGACAAGCCGCCAAATACTTTATCCGACCCGACGGCGTTTGCGAGTTGATCGGCCGCTTCCACACCATTGAGGAACGGGACAATGATGGTGTCCTCGCCGACCAGCGGTTTGATGGCGTCTGAAATCTCAGCAATTTGCCACGTTTTGACCGCCACGATGACGACATCGACCTGGCCGATATCTGAAGGGTCACTGCTGGCCAGTGGATCGCGCAGGTGCAGGTCGCCCACTGGGCTCTCGATTTTGAGGCCGTTGGCCTGTATAGCAGCGAGATGATCACCTCGCGCAATAAATCCCACCTCATGGCCCGCCTCAGCCAAGCGCGCGCCAAAGTATCCCCCTAGTCCACCTGCACCGTAGATCGCAAATCGCATCGCTATTGTTCTTCAGAATTCGTGGAGCGACATTACCATTGATTCAAATGTCCTTGCGCGACACCGTATTACAGTGTCGGCAGGTCCACAGCTGTGGGTTTTGCGAGAGTGAGTCCACTTGCCAATAGTTTTCCAAGATCAGCTGATTTTGATCAGCATATTACCGTAGTCGTCTAAGCGCGCGGTCGCGCGCGGCGGAATGACACAAGTGGCGTCATACTCCTCCACGATCAACGGGCCCGCACGGTCTTTTGCGAGCGCCGCTCTAGTGATCACCGGCACGTCGAGCCAGTCGTCATCGAGCCCGAAATAAGCCCGGCGTAGCGTCTCAGGCGAGTCGCTCACGCTCGATGCGACCTGTAGTCTTTCCGGCACCCTTGATTCTTCCGGTATGCCCTGGCCAACGACATGCAGGTTCACAATTTCAACTGGTTCTTCGGGGCCAGCTCGGTGACCATAGGTTTGCTGGTGTTCCTGGCCAAAGGCTTCCTCAAGGTTGCTGATGGCGTCCTCGTTCAACTGGTCATCGCGCATCGGCACACGAAGTTCGAATGTTTGGCCTTGATAATGCATGCTGGCGGAACGATAAATTCTGATTTGCGTGGGTGAGAAACCGTCAGCTGCAAGTTGCTGTTCGGCCTCTTCAGACATGCGATTCCACGCCGTCTTAAGCGCACTGATGTCTATTTCGCGCACCAGCTGTCTGAAGGTGCGAGAGTAATGGTGCTCGACATCTGCGTACAGTAATCCGAACGAAGAAAACAGCCCTGGAGACGGCGGCACAACAATGTTATTCATCTGCAACGCATTGGCCATGCCGGCCGCAAACACCGGTCCGTTGCCACCGAAAGCAAACAGCGCGTAGTCTCTGGGATCGCGGCCTCGTTCGGTAGAAACGGCTTTGATCGCACGCATCATGTTTGAGGCTGCGATCTGATGGGCCCCATAAGCCGCATGTTCCAGAGAGAGGGAGAGTGGTTTGGCGATCTTCTCTTCAAACACCTGATGCGCCTTGTCTGCATTCAGTTTGAGTGCGCCGCCAACCAGATGATCAGGATTGATATAACCGAGGATCAGGTTGGCGTCGGTGACAGTCGGTTCGCTCCCTCCAATGTCGTAACACAGCGGACCGGGTTCTGCACCAGCGCTTTCTGGCCCTACTTGCAGTGAGCCGCCAGCATCGATACCCACGATTGATCCGCCGCCAGCACCCACCTCGGCCAGATCGATGGCTGGCACTTTGAGCATATAGCCTGCGCCGGTGAGCAATCTGGAGCCCATCATAATTCCGCCACCCACCTGATATTCGAGCGAACGGGTGACCTCGCCTTTTTCTACCAAAGAGGCCTTGGCCGTTGTTCCGCCCATATCGAAGGTGATGACGTTTTCGAAACCAAGGCGCCGTGCGAGTGCCTGCGCTCCGATCACGCCGCCGGCTGGGCCGGACTCGATAATATTCATTGGCTTTTTTGCCGCTTCCTGGGCCGTGGTCAGGCCACCGTTCGACTGCATCAGCCATAGCGGTGCCTTGATCGATTTTTGGTCGAGGTCCTGGCGCAAAGTATCAAGATAACGCGCGACGATTGGCATCACATAAGTATTGATGACGGTCGTCGAGGTGCGCTCGTATTCTTTGATCTCGGGCAACACGTCATAGGAAATACAGCACAGCATGTCCGGGGCGCGTCGACGGATGATGTCGCGTATTAGTATCTCGTGTTCAGGATTAGCAAAAGAGTTGAGCAAGCACACAGAGATTGCCTCGACACCTTCATTGAGCAGTTGATCAACGGCACGCTCCGCGTCGGCCGGGTCGAGCGCCTGACGTACGATGCCTTTAACGTTGATACGTTCGTCGACTACGACGCGCAGGTAGCGTTCGACGAGGGTAGTGGGTTTTTCCCACGCCATATCGTACAGACGCGGCATTCGCAGATTGCGGATTTCCAGTACATCACGAAACCCTTTGGTGGTTATCAAGCCTGTTCGTGCGCCTTTCAGCTCGAGGATCGCATTGGAGGCAACTGTTGTGCCATGCAGGATTTCTGCGACGTCGTCAGGGCGTAGGTCGGTCTCTTCGAAGAGGTCGCTCAGCCCGTCTGCGATGGCCTTGGCATAGTTTGTGACACTGGAGGAGATTTTTTTGGTGTGCAATTCTCCGTCTGGACCAAGGAACACAATGTCGGTAAATGTTCCGCCGATATCTGCACCGACTCGAAATCTCGCCATGATTGGTTTTTCTCCCGCTTGAATAGACGTGCCCTGAAAGAGCCGATGTCTTGGTTAATTGCTCTTTTCTGTGACTACCGCAGGGTCTTCCCGCAGTACTGTCGGCACCTCTGTCCAGCCGCGTAATCGGACAATCTTGGCTCGCAGTTCCTTGGTTTGTTCAAGGTCGACCGCCCACCGATCAACATCAACGACGACGCCATATTCATTGGCAGCCGTTTCCTTGCTCATCATCTCGTTTCGCACGTCACGCAGGACCGCCGATGGTTCGCGCTCTAACGGATCTCCCCAGCCTGCCGCGCCGGCCAGTTCGTGACGCAAGACATCGCCGCGTCGCATAGTCATTGTCAGCTTTGCCGTAACCGGTTCGTCCTGATCCCCGCTGGGATTGATGAAGTTCATGGACGGCTTCCCGGGATAACCGCCATATAGCCCATAGGGTCGGAAGTCCCGGCGGTCGGAACGGACCTGCAGAACCGCTTCATCTTCCAGTAGACGGTAATCGCGTCGGTAGGGCGTACCGCCACGGTATTTCCCCGCGCCTGCTTTATTGGGCACGAACTCATAGGCCAGAATCTCGATCGGGTGCTCGGCTTCGGTGACCTCGACCGAGGTCGACGCCATGTTGGCCGCCATGTTCGAATTGCCGTCAAGGCCGTCGGAAAACGGTCGCCCACCCCATGTGCCGCAGGTGAAATCGACGTATATAAAGGGTTTACGGTCGGCATCGTAGCCGCCAATCGAGATGCCCGTGTTGCCGCCGTCCGATGCGGCAAAGACCTTGTCTGGCAGCATCATCGCCAAGGCGCCGAAACAGCAGTCGACCATACGAAAACCAGTCAGGCCGCGTGCGGCGCAGGCCCCCGGTAGCACCATGTTGGCGATAGTGCCCTCCGGTGCGATCACTTCGATAGCGCGAAAAACGCCTTCGTTGTTGGGAATGCCCTTTGGCAGTACCGAGCGAACGCAGCAGTACACTGCGGCCTTGGTAAAAGACAGGGTATTGTTGATAGCGCCCTTGACTTGCGGAGAAGTGCCCGCCCAGTCTGCAAGAAGACTGTCGCCTTTCTTTTTAAGGGTTACAAATAAACGAATCGGCTTGCCGAATTCTACGCCGTCATCGTCAATCCAATCCTCAAAACTATATTCACCATCAGGCAGTTCACTGATGGCCGCGCGTGTCATGCGCTCTGCGTAATCGAGAATCTCCTGCAAATACGGTTCGACCTTATCTGCGCCATAACGATTCACCAGGTCTAGAAACTGCTGTTCGCCGCTGTGGCATGCGGCCAGTTGCGCGCGCAGGTCGCCCATCACCTTGACGGGAACGCGTACATTTTTCTCGATAAAACCGACGACCGTTTCATTGCGTTTGCCCGCTTCGTAAAACTTCAGTGGCGGGATACGTAGACCTTCTTGATAAATCTCAGTTGAATCGGCTGCGTTAGAACCGGCTACCCGGCCGCCAACATCGGTGTGATGGCAAATCGTAGCGGCAAAGGCGAGGCGCTTGCCTTCGTGATAGATCGGCTTGAAGACGAAGATGTCGGGAAGGTGCATCCCACCATCGAATGGATCGTTCAAGATAAACACATCACCCGGATTCATGTCGTTACCGTAATGGCGCATGGTCGCTTCAAGAGCAGTTGGAATCGAGCCAAGATGGCCGGGCAAAGTGAGACCTTGCGCAACCATTTTACCGTCGGCATCTGCAAACGCTGTGGAAAAGTCCATGTTGTCCTTCAGCACGCCCGAGTAAGTCGTGCGCGTGATGGTCACGGCCATCTCGTCCGCAATTGAGAAGATGCTGTTCTTGAATAGTTCGAATTCGATCGGGTCATGCACTTGTGTCATTTCGTCGTCTCGGTGGATGCGGTTGTTTACACGGGTTTTCAACTCAAATCATGTCAGGTTGCTACTCGCAGATGGCGCGGTCAATCACCCGATTGACAGCTGATGATATACACATGGTGGCCAGCCGGGAAATGGACGTTCCTGACGGTGCTGGTCGATGCCGGCCAAATTCGGCCTGCTTTCGAGCGCCGTATTGAGGCCACACGAGTGCAGGCAATGTGGTATATAGCGGAAGATGGAAAAATGTAGGTGCTCGAGGCGCCTGTCAGGATCTCTACGCACGACAAACCAATTGATCACTGATCTGGAATGACATATGAACCAGCCCGTACTTGAATCTTCCCCGATTGTGGAGAGCTATCGTCAACGGACACCGGAGTCGGCAGCGCTGTTCGATGAGGCACGCTCCATGTTTCCGAGTGGTATTACACACGACTCACGTTACCTTCAGCCGTACGGTATCTACGCGACCAAGGCGCAGGGAGCGCGTAAGTGGGATGTCGATGGTCACGAGTATGTCGACTACTCCGGTGGTCATGGCGCGTTGTTGCTGGGCCACTCCCATGCAGAGGTCTCTGCAGCAGTGCAGGAAGCGTATGAAGCCGGCACTCATTTCGGAGACAACCATGAACGAGAAATTCGCTGGGCCAGAGTGATTCAGCGTCTCGTGCCCAGCGCCGACCACATTCGCTTTACCTCTTCGGGTACGGAGGCGACGCATATGGCACTGCGTCTTGCACGTGCTTACACGGGCAAAAGCAAGATCGTCAGGTTGCAGGGTCATTTCCATGGTTGGCATGACCACATGACTTCAGGTTACAGCTCTCACCACGACGGTTCCCCGACGCGCGGAGTCTTGTCGACGCTGGCAGACAATATCATTCTGCTACCGCCGAATGATATCGATGCCATTGCTGAGGCACTGGCCTCAGACGACGATATCGCCGGGCTGATTCTGGAGCCGACCGGGTCGTCGTTTGGCTTGGTGCCGCTGGTCGACGGGTACCTGGCGGGCCTGCGCGAATTGACCAAACGCCACGGCGTCGTCCTGATCTTTGATGAAGTGGTCACTGGATTTCGTGTTTCGAGGGGCGGCGCTCAGGCGCACTATGGCGTAACACCGGATCTGACTGCTTTGGCGAAGATCCTAGCAGGTGGGTTACCGGGAGCGGCGGTGGTCGGGTTGCGGGAGATTCTCGAAGCGTTGGATTTCGATGTGACCTCCAGTAAGGGCAAGGAAAAAATTCAGCATCAAGGCACGTTCAATGCCAATCCGGTGAGTGCAACCGCAGGCTACACTGCGTTGTCGATTATTGAATCGACCGATGCCAATCAAACGGCCAATGCATCAGGGCAGTACCTGCGCGAGGGTTTCAATGAGGTGCTGCAGGAAATGCAGGTCCCCTGGTCCGCATACGGCGAGTTCTCTGGTCTGCATTTGTTTACCAACCCCGAAAACAGGTCGATTCAGGCGCAGCATTTTGATGCTTTGAGTGTGCCTTGGCAGGAACTGAAAGGGAATCGCTCTATGGCGGTCACTAAGTTGCGCCTGGCGATGTTGATCAACGGGGTTGAGATCAATGGCTGGCCCGGTGGAACGCTGTCGAGCGCCCACAACAAGGCTGATCTTGACTTTACAGTTGATGCTTTCCGGGAATCAATGAACATGCTTCGAGCTGAAGGCGAAGTCTAATCACAACGTTTTTGATGGAGATAGCTATGGCAGCGGCAAGAAAGAAAAGTTTTTCTACCCCTGACGAGACCCGTACACCGGAGAAGACGGTGATGGAAATCGTTGATCTCGGCTCGGTCAAGGCAGCGCGCCTGACGGTGCAACCAGGATGGACCTGGTCCAGCTGCATCAAGCCGGTCGTCGGGACGGACAGTTGTCAGGCACACCACATCGGTACGGTTGTGTCCGGGGTGCTGGGCGTCAAACACAACGATGGCACTGAGATTGAGTTCCACCCCGGCGATGCTTATGTGTGCGAGCCTGGCCATGAGGCCTGGGTGATTGGAGATGAGCCGTGTGTCATGCTGGAGTTCGATGCGACCACCGCGGCGTCTTATGCACAGGAATAACGCTGCCTTGCATCCGACCGATGATGTGTTTTGCTACTGAAAACGGATGAGGAGTTGGTTTCCGTTGACCGGCTATTCACTAGCCGTGTATTAGCAATAGCGCGATAGTTCTGTTTTGGTGGCCACGCAGACAACGTCTCCAGTCCTCTACCAGTGCGACGGACGAATCGCGCGCATTACGCTCAATCGTCCGGACGTTTTAAATGCAATTGATGAAAAACTTCCGGCCGCACTCGAGTCTGCAGTTGCGAAAGCCAACGCCGATGATGCGGTACGCGTCATCGTGCTCTCTGGTGCCGGACGCGCTTTTTGTGCGGGTTATGATTTAGAGGCATTTGCCGAAACGCCGGGCAGTAACCCCGGTATCCAGGAAATGCCATGGGATCCTGTTAAGGACTTTGCCTTCATGCGGCGCAATACCGCACAGTTCATGAGTTTGTGGTATTCCGCACTGCCGGTGATCTGCAAGGTGCACGGTTATGCGATCGCTGGCGGTAGTGACATGGCATTGTGTGCTGACCTGCTACTGGTGGCAGACAACGCTCGACTCGGTTACCCCCCGGCGCGAGTCTGGGGTTGCCCCACAACGGCTATGTGGGTCTATCGTTTGGGCGCAGAGCGGGCCAAGCGTCTGTTACTGAGCGGAGATCTGATTGATGGACGCCAGGCCGAGGCGTGGGGTCTGGGACAGGCGATACCTGAGGCGGAGCTCGATACCGAGGTCGAGCGCCTTGCCAGTCGCATGGCGAGTATCCCACGCAACCAACTGATCATGCAGAAGTTGATGGTCAACCAGACGCTGGAGAACATGGGTCTGGCCGCGAGCCAGACACTGGCAACGGTTTTTGACGGTATCGCGCGTCATTCTCCAGAAGGTGTTCATTTTAAACAGCGCGCCGAAGCGGTTGGTTGGAAGCAGGCTGTACAGGAGCGCGATCAAGGCACTTTTGATTGGTCCGAGAATGCGATGTTTGACCAAAGCGGTGGCGACGGGTAGGCGTGCGGAATTCGGCGTTGTAGTGGTGCCCATCGATTAGCCAGGTCAAGCAGGCGCCACACTGCTGATACCTGTGTAGTCTTGTTTCAGTCGTTGGCGGTCGATTTTGTCGGTGCCTGTTTTAGGTAATTCTTCAAGAAAAACGATCTTGCGTGGATATTTGTGTGGTAGCAGGGCGCGTTTCGCGTAGTCTTGCAGTTCGCGGGCCAGTGCAGAGTTGGCCGCGACACCTGATTTGGGCGCAACCCATGCGATTAGTGTCAGGCTCTTGTCTGGCTCCTCCAATGCTTGAACACAAGATGTGTCGACTTTCGGGTGCTCGTTCAGTATCAGTTCGATCTCGAGGGGGTAAACCCACTGGCCGGAGACTTTTACCAGGTCGTCAGCACGTCCGCGGAAGAAGTAAAAGCCGTCTTTATTGCAGATAAACCGGTCGCCTGTATAGATCCACTCGCCGCGCATTGTCTCAGCGGTATTGTCGGGGCGCTCCCAATAGTACTGTGCTCCTGACAATCCACACACCAACATCGTGCCTTCCTCTCCAGGTGCAGCGTCTCTGCCGTCGGGGGTTTCCAGACGAATTGCGTAGCCTGGCACAGCTCTGCCAGCTGCACCGGGCTGACGGCACTGCTCATCGTTTGACAGGTAGATATGCAGCAACTCGGTCGAACCGAGTCCTTCGACAATGTTGTGTCCAAATCGCTGCTGCCAGGCAGCCGCGATCTCACTTGAGAGAATTTCCGCGGCCGAAATACAAAGCCGCACCGAAGACAGGTTGGCGCGCTCGCTGGCCTGCGAACGGATCAGCGCGTTGTAAAGGGTTGGCAGGCCAAACAGGATCGTCGGTTGGTATTTGCCGATGTGGGCGTAGACACGCTCAGGAGTGGGACGTTCTGACAGCAGTATGGCCGCCGCACCCACAGACATCGGAAAAGTGATCGAGTTGCCGAATCCGTATGCGAAAAAGATTTTGGGAATCGAAAAACAGATGTCTGAGCTTTTGATTTTGAGTATATGTTGCGCGTAGCTTTTTGCGGTATAGGCAGCGTCCTCATGCTTGTGTACGACACCTTTGGGTCTGCCCGTTGTGCCGGACGAATACATCCAGAAGGCCATGTCGTCACGGGTCGTTGGGTGCTCGTTGAGAGCCTCATCGAACAGTCTCCAAGGCGCATCGGCTGCGCTACTCAGCACATGGCGGCATGCTGTTCCGCCAAGCAGGGTGGCCGTAAAAAGGTTCATGTATTGTGGCGAGACCACCGCGGCGGTAGCGTTGCTGTCCAACAGGCAATAGCGCAGCAACTCTGGAGGGCTCAACGTATTGACCAATACGGGCACCAGGCCAGCGCGCATTGCGCCCATCAGCGCTGCGGGATAACTTGGTTCGTCATCGAGAAACAGTAATACGCGGTCTTTCGGTTGGCAGCCGGCACTGCATAGCGCATGACCAATGCGTCCCGCCTGACTGACCAGTTGCCGGTAAGTAAAGGTGCCTTGATCAGAAAGGATCGCGAGGCGTTGAGCGTTTTGATCGAGGTTATCCCAGAGTAGCCTCGATGCGTTGTAGTGAGCGGGGAGGCTGAAGCCAATATCTTGGGCCAGTGATCGTTTAGTGGGTAGGTCGATCATTGTCATGGATCCAAACAAATCTGCCGGGTTCGGAGGTCGGCAGCAAAAGTGGGTGCCAGTGTTTGTAAACGTGCCGCATCGATGCGACCGGCCCGGCGTATATAGCTGAGTGCAAATCGCCAGGGGTCAAGCGTCATCTGTTGGCCGAATGTTTCATACCAGTCTGCTGAACGGCTGCCGGCCAAAGCAATTTTCTCCACAATGGGTTGGCGTGCCAGTTGGTAGGACGGTAGAGCGTTTGCGATGTTCCAATCGTGCTCTTTCAATGCAGACACAAGGGCGATGACGTCTTCCAGTGCCAGTCGGGTGCCTGAGCCGATCGAAAAATGAACGGTGTGCAGTGCGTCACCGACGAGCACCTGGTTAGCGTGGTACCAGGAGCGGCATGAAAGGCTCGCGAATTGTCGCCACACCGAGTTATTTGCGAGTAGCTGTGCACCATCGAGGGTTGTGGCAAACAGCCTCTCACATTCAGCACGGCATTCATCAGCTGGCATATGATCGAAGCCAGCGGCGTGAAATGTGTCAGCGCCCATTTCGATCAGAAAGGTCGCATGCCCCGGTGCATAACTGTAATGATGGCTGTTCATCGGGCCGTGCGCGGTATTTATAAAAACCTGGCTAAGCGCATCGAATTCCCGTTCGGCACCAAACCAGACGAAACGGTTGTTGAGCGGAATGATTTTTTCTCCAAAGGCTGCGGCGGCTGAACGTCGCACCACTGAGTTGAAGCCATCGGCGCCGATCACGAGATCTGCTGGGCCAAGCTGTCGGGGAGATGTGACGCGGGTCTCGTATTGTGGCTCGATGCCAAGCGCAGCAGCCCGTCTGCGCAGCAACTGCAGCAGCTTAAGACGCCCGATACCTGAGAAACCGATACCATCGATCGCTATACGTAGATCCCGGTGGACAATGGCAATATCGTTCCAGCGCGTCATATGTGGTTCGATCAGATCAGCTGTTTCTGCGTCGTCGTTGCGCAAAAACGTGAGTGCCTGTTCAGAGAACACAACGCCAAAGCCAAAAGTGACGTCGGCGGGGTTCTGTTCTACGATGCGAACGCTGATATCAGGGCGTGTCCGCTTCAGAAGAATTGCGGCATACAAACCTGCAGGACCGGCACCACAGATCACCACGCGCATCTCGTTCCCCATCTATACTGTTCGACATAGGAGCATTCTTGCGCAGGCGGGATGATCACGCCAGCGCAAGTAGGTCCGATTTGCCAGGCAGTTACACAGCATTGAGACGCTGACCGCACAAGTGGAGGGAACTCATTATGAATTTTGACAAGATGGTGCACGCTATTGATCTCCATGCGGGTGGAGAACCCGGCCGGGTCATCGTCGGGGGTGTGCTAGATGTCCCTGGTGCCAGTATGTTTGAAAAGATGCGCTATTTCGAGACGCAGGCGGACGAACTTCGCCAAAGAATGCTGCGCGAGCCAAGGGGCTATCCGGCATCGAATTGCAATATTGTGTTGCCGCCAACGCGATCTGATGCCGATGCCGGGTTCATCATCATGGAACAGGTGGAATATCCACCGATGTCCGGCACAAACACGATGTGCGTGGCGACCGCGCTGATCGAGAGCGGCATGGTGACAGTGACAGAACCCACCACGACGCTCAATCTGGAAACCCCGGCAGGCTTGGTCAAAGTCGTCGCGGAAGTCGATGGTGGCAAGGCACGCAGTATCACCTTTGAAAATGTGCCGGCCTTCGCAGTTTATCTGGATACCACTATAGAAGTACCGCATTTGGGTGAAGTGGTCGTCGATGTGGCCTTCGGTGGTATGTTCTACGTGATCGCCGATACACAAAAGCTGGGCCTGGAACTGCGTCCGGACCGTGCCGGCGAGCTCACTCGTGTAGGAGAAATGATCAAGTCGGCAGCACGCGAGCAGTTGGCCTGCCAGCATCCGGACAATCCGGGGGTTTCTGACATCACCATCGGCGTGCTTTCGGGGCCGCCCGCAGACCCTCGAGCCACGCTCAAGAATGCGGCTGTTGTGTCAACCGGTGTGCTGGACTGGGATCGCCCAGAGACCTGGACCGGTGCCGTCGATCGATCACCCTGCGGCACGGGGACTTGCGCCAAGATGGCGACATTACACGCCAAGGGACAGCTGGATCTCAACCAAGATTTTCATCATGAAGGGATTCTTGGCACTATCTTCACTGGTCGTTTGATCGAAGAGACCATGGTCGGCGACTACCCGGCAGTGGTGCCGACCATCACCGGTCAGGCATGGGTGACCGGTATTGCCCAATATGTTGTCGATCCGCAAGATCCCTTTCCCAACGGCTTCACCATCGGTGACATCTGGGGTGGTTAACAGTGCCTATAGCCAGCTACGGTTGCTCAGGCCCGCGTTGCGCTCACGATCCAGGTGCTGAAACCGAGAAACACGCCGCGGCTGTCGGCATAGGGCACAAGTGCTTGTTCTATGACTTGTAACGTTTTCCGTTGGGTGTTGCTATCGGCCAGTGCAAAGGGTTCCGACATCGGTCCCATGTTGGAGATGAAACTGGCAGCATCGCTGGCGTCGCTACCAAGGCACCAGTTGAGATCGAAGCGCTGCATTGCGATATCGCTCCAGCCCGCGGCGTCGAGAATCTGCTGGATACGATCCGATTTCTCCATGGAAAACTGGCCTGGTTCATCGTCAGCAGGGGGTGCCGGCAGCTCGAGAAAGGCTTTGGCGGCGCCAGTCGGAATGCGGACCCATGGGTTGTCCAAGCGATCAGCCCAACAGACGTAGGCCAGACGTCCGCCTGGGCAGACCGCGCGGTGAATGTTGGCAAATGCCGCGATAGGGTCTTCGAAGAACATGACGCCAAAGCGACTGAAGGCGGCGTTGAAATGGTTGCTGGGAAACGGATAAACCTGGGCGTCTGCTTCGACGCACGTGACCCGATGCTCCGGCTGCTCGCTCGTACGGGTGATGGCCAGGTTCAGCATGGGTTCTGACAAGTCGGCGGCCAAGACCTCACCCGACGGGCCAACCTGCTCGGCCAGCGACAGCGTGGTGGTTCCGGTGCCGCAGCCGATTTCGAGGATTCGCTCGCCAGCTTGTGCGGCTAGTTTTTCTAAAGCCTTGTCGCCAAAAGGGGCCAGCAGTGCGTCGATGCGCGGCTGCAGGTCCACCCACAAGGCACCTTTAATATCGTTCCAGAATTCGTGCTGGTCGTGGTTGGCGATTGTTGGATCGGTCATCGGCTACGCTCCCCAAGAGTTTAAAGCGGGTGGTGTTGGTTCGGCCTGCGGTTTAAGGTAACCGTGCCGCCTGCTCCGGCAGGCAGCATTGGCGCGAGGCTCGACCCATTATGCAAGACCGTCAGTTGGCCAACAGCTTTATGCCCGATGACGCAGCGAGTGACAAGGCGCATTTTAATCTTTAGGAGTTAGTTGATGTACCACTTGCAACTGACCGAATCGCTGATTCGAGCACAGGATGATGCACTCGTCCGGGAGATCACTATCGGTGCGCTGTTGCGCGAGATGGCGATTGCACATCAATCCGAAGTGGCACTGGTTGAGGTGACCCCAACAGGTCAATGTGCCCGTAGCTGGACCTATGCGGCACTGCTCGCCGACAGCGAAAAACTTGCGCTCTCTCTGGCGAGCCGTTTCGAACCCGCTGAGCGTGTCACGATCTGGGCACCGAATATTCCCGAATGGTTGCTGATGGAGTATGCGTGCGCTCTGGCCGGTATAGTCCTGGTTACAGCGAATCCAGCATACCAGGCAAAAGAACTACGCTACGTGCTCGAGCAGTCCGGCTCGGTCGCATTGTTTCTCGTGGAAAGTTACCGCGGTAATCCGATGTCGGAGATCGCCATTGCTGCCAGCGAAGGACTCAACGTCCTGCGTGAGATTGTTGACCTGGAAAACTTCTCGGCGCTTTATCGCCGACAACAACCAACACCATCATTACCTGTGGTGCTGCCGACTGACGCGGCACAGATTCAGTACACCTCCGGCACTACTGGCTTTCCGAAGGGAGCTGTGCTGACCCACCGGGGTCTGGTCAACAATGCGCGATTTTATGCGGCCAGAGCCGGGGCTCACCAGGCCACGGTGTGGGCCTACTTCATGCCGCTGTTTCACACTAGCGGCTGCGGTATGGTGTCGCTCGGCTGTC
>CAZAHE010000008.1:41089-45942 GCA_964484965.1 uncultured Acidiferrobacteraceae bacterium
AAAAAGTGAGCACTGTGCTGGCTGTTCCGACGATGCTGGTCGCTTTGCTGGAGGTGCTCGAACAGCAGGCACACGATGTGTCATCGATGGAAATGGTGTCGTGCGGTGGTGCAATGGTCGCGCCAGAGTTGGTGCGACAGATTAAGCGTGTTTTCGGTTGTAAGTTTGGAACGCTTTATGGGCAGACCGAGACCTCGCCAGTGATTACGCAACACCATCCAAATGACCGGATCGAGGATATCTGCGCTACGATCGGACAGCCATTACCGCAAACGAGTGTTTCGATTCGCGACATCAAAGACAACCGGGTCGTCGCGATCGGGACAGTCGGTGAAATTTGTGTTGACGCCTACTGCAATATGGCCGGATACCACGGCGATGATGCCGCAACCAGCGCCACCATAGACGAGGCGGGCTGGCTGCACACAGGGGATCTGGGACTGATGGATTCGCGCGGCTACCTTCGTATTACCGGACGGGTCAAGGAGATGATCATCCGAGGCGGTGAAAACTTGTTTCCGGTTGAAATAGAGAACCTGCTGCTGGAACACCCGCTGATCACGGAAGTTGCAGTGGTCGGATTACCCGACCAGCGATGGGGAGAGATCGTGGCGTGCTTTATGCGCTCGGATACCGTCGACACGATCGACCCGGAGGTGCTGCACAATCATTGCCGCGCGCACTTGTCGCCACAGAAATCGCCTGAGGTATGGTGCATGGTCGATGCCTTTCCGCTCACCGGCTCAGGAAAAATTCAAAAATTCGCCTTGCGTGAGGGTTATCTGCGCGGCTTATATAAAGCGCTATAAAGGAGTGGGGATGCAACATCACGACAAAAGGGAGGGTAGATCTCGGTCATGAATGTGAACAATAAAACCGTTGTAGTAACCGGTGCGGCGCGAGGTATCGGTAAAGCTTTGGCGCTGCGTTTTGCCACTGAAGGTGCCCGCGTCGTGGTGGCAGACCGATTGTTCGAGTTGGCGCAGGAAACTGCCGCCGAGATCAATGGCTTGGCGGTGGCCTGTGATGTGGTCCGCGAAGCGGACATACAGCATCTTGTATCCGAGGCGCAGCATCACTTTGGCCCGATTGATCTTTTCTGTTCGAACGCGGGTGTTTGTTTCGGTGAGCCCGGTACGGCAGCGTCTGCCAGTAACGAGCAATGGCAAACTTGTTGGGATGTTCATGTTATGGCCCACGTTTATGCGGCGCGGGCCGCATTGCCAGGCATGATTGAACGCGGTGCAGGCTATTTTCTGCAGATGGTTTCGGCCGCCGGGGTACTCAACCAGATCGGAGATGCAGCGTACTCGACGACCAAGCATGCGGCTCTTGGATTTGCTGAAGCACTCGCGATCACGCACGGTGACGAGGGCATCAAGGTCTCTGCAATATGCCCGCAATACGTAGCGACGGCCATGCTGGGGTATGGCGAGGAGGATGACATCGCGGACAGTGCTGGACTGATCAGTCCACAGCAGGTAGCGGATGCTGTGATCGCGGGACTGGAGGAAGAGCGTTTTCTGATCCTGCCGCACGCAGAAGTGGAGCAGTATCGCCAGCGTAAAGGTTCAGATTACGATCGCTGGGTCAGCGGTATGCGGCGCCTGCGGGCACACATTATCAAGCAACTGGGTTCGACGCGGTTGGAAGAGATACACAAACTGGTATAGGGCCGTGTGTCGGCGCGGATCTCCACGCGTCTATCGTGGGCGAGCTGCTATCCCCAGTTTCTGTGGATAAGTCTGTGGGTAAGCACTTCATTGTGGGCCTATGTCTTTGAATTCTAATCACCGTTGTTGCCGTGCTGAAAAAATAGGCAAATCCAAACCTGCCGGCGGTGGTGGTATAAGTGTTGTGTCGATGCTGTCATGCCCGGCCGAAGCCGCCCCTTTCACTTGTTGCTGGTGTCGCATTATGATCAAGGGTGAGATCGCCCAAGCGCATGGCTTGGCGTCATTACACTCTTCTACAGGAGGTTATTAAAGGTATGAGTACTGAACTTTGCTATCTGACGATGAGCGCGGCCTTGGCGATGATTCTTTGGGTGCCCTACGTTCTGGCGAGGGTGCAAGCATGGGGTCTCATTAACACGCTCGGTTACCCCGCTGATCAGCCAGAGCTGCCCGCGTGGGCGCGCCGTGCAGAGCGTGCGCACTACAATTTGCTCGAAAACCTTGCGCCCTTTGCTGTCCTGGTGATGGTGGCTCAGGTTAGTAACGTACAAACGGATCATACGGCGCTTGGTGCAATGCTTTTCTTTTGGGCGCGCGTGGCGCATGCGGCAGTGTACATTCTGGGAATACCGTTCTTGAGAACACTTTCCTTTGTCGTCGCGTGGGTGGGTATGGTGCTTCTGTTGGTCGCTCTGCTGAGCTGAGTTGCACAATGATCAGTGCTGACCTCCAAGTACTGAGTGACAAGTCAGCGATCAGCGAAGTGCTGCATCGATATGCTATGGCGATCGATCTTCGCGATTGGTCGCTGTTGCGCGAGTGTTTTACTGATCAGATGCAAGCGGATTTTCGCTCCTTTGGTGTTCGAGATATTTATCAGGGCCCGGCAGACGATTGGGTCGAAGCAATCCGCTCCACGATTGCAGGACTCGATGTAACGCAGCACCTCACGGCCAATCACAGCTGCCGGGTCGATGGCGATGAGGCCCGCTTGACCGCATACCTGCAGGCGTTGCATCGCCTGCAGGTGGAGCGTGGCGACAGTGACTATACCTGTGGGGGTTATTACACCTGCGAGCTGCAGCGCAGCGGGCCGGACTGGCGCATCAGCGCCTATTCGCTGACCGTGACGTGGGACCGTGGCAACCGCGATATCTTGCGTCAAGCGCAGCGCAAGAGCGCCGGCCGATAACATGGATATCGAGATACGGGCCGCCTGGCGCCACACCAGAGTATGGTGTTGCCGGTAACGCAATAGGCCGGCGAAAGCGCACGTGGGATCGTCTTCATGAGCGCCACGGTTGAGATCATTCCACTGGAGCGCCTCGCACTGGTACTGTTGCCGGTGCTGGCGGTGATGGTGATTCAACAACGCTGGGCGTTGCCCTTGCGCCCGACGGTACATGGTATTGCACGGATGCTTGCGCAATTGCTGTTGGTCGGTTACGTGCTGGTCTTTCTGTTTGAGTCCGACAGCCCACTGGTGGTTTGTCTGGTACTGATGCTGATGATCTTTGTTGCCAGTTGGATTGCGCTTCGTCCGCTTGAGCAGGATCGTCGCGGATTGTATTTGGCAGCACTGGGCGCGATCCTGGTCGGTGGCGTGCCAACGCTGGCTTTGGCGACGCAAGTCGTCATTGAAGTGACGCCCTGGTACGAACCACGATACTTGATTCCCCTGGCAGGGATGATATTTGCCAACTCAATGAACTCGGTCAGCATTGCGGCCGAGCGCTACAGCGCTGAAATCGGACACGGCAATGATGAGCCGACGGCACGCCGCACCGCCTTTCATGCGGCCCTGATTCCACTGGTGAATTCTTTGATGGCCGTCGGCCTGGTGTCGCTGCCTGGGATGATGACCGGGCAGGTGCTCGCCGGTGTGTCGCCGCTGATTGCGGCGCGCTACCAGATTATGGTGATGTGCATTCTCTTTGGTGCGGCGGGCCTTTCGGCCGCCTGTTATCTGTACTGGTCTCGCCACGGCGCACGACAACGACGAAGCGACGCATAATGGCGGTGCCGTTTGGGTACGGTTACAAGCGAGTCGTGACGCCGCCGCGCTCACCGCTATTCAGCTGGTTAGCAAACTCGGCTGCAAGTGGCCGCGGTTGACGTGCATTAAGCCACACCCGGTACAGCAGTCGTTTGTGTTGTGGATCATCCACAATGGCGTTGCGGGCATGGAAAATCACACGGTTATTCAGTACCTGGATGTCGCCGCTTTGGAAGGTCATTGGCAGCAGAAATTCCTCGCGCAGGGAGAGTTCACGCACATAATCGATTGCCGACTGACTGAGTGCGCCCATTCCTGCCTCAGATTTTTGCGCACCGAGCTCAATCTGCCGCTTATTGAAGCGCGCTGACATCTTTCCGTTGCAGTAACTGAACACCGGGATACGGTGAAAGCTGATCTGCTGCTGTGCGGTGCCTTTGCCAACCAGGTCGAGGAAAAAACCCCGTCGCAGTGGCTCGAGAAGCTCTGGCCGGGTCTCCTGGATCTCATTGTAAATAGCGAGTGAACTGGCGATCGCACTTTGCCCACCTGATTTTGCGGGTCGAACGCACAGCAGTGCGACGTGGTCACAACTGTCGGTATGGGGATGGATCTCGACCGTCGTTCGGTGAGCCCGGATGTTGTGGCGATAGGGATCATCGCCATCGAAGTGATCGCCGTAATCAGTGACTGCGCTCATCACTTCGCCGTGGGCATTCTGAGAGATGCCGAGCCCGAGGTGAGAACAGATGCCCCAGTAGATCGCTTTCAGCGTATCGCTGTCGTAACGTGAGACATCGAGCCCGCGTAGAAAAATAAATCCGCGCCCGTTATCCAGGATACGCAGCTGCGCGGCGAGGAATTTCTCGACAGTCGGCAGAACGAAATCCTCTTTGCCGAAAGCGGTTGGCCCTTGCCGTTTTGCCAGTACGCGCTGGGCAGCATCTTCAAGTTCCGTGATCTGTTGTGTGGTGAAGCGGCACATCCATTGTGCTTCGTCGCGGTGATGGCGCGATTTCCAAATCGACGGATCGCTGATTCGATGGTTAGTGATAGGCACTGCAGTCAGCGTCGGTGTCTTTCTAGTGGGAGGATTGATCCGTCTTGCCGTTGGCGGCGAGCGCGTAGGCGGAACGGTTGATGTCGAACAACGCTGGTTTGCCGTTCATCGGGTGTGTCCG
>CAZAHE010000008.1:46042-58062 GCA_964484965.1 uncultured Acidiferrobacteraceae bacterium
AGGCGGAACGGTTGATGTCGAACAACGCTGGTTTGCCGTTCATCGGGTGTGTCCGCACCAGCGACACGCGAGGTGGTTCGCACGTTGTGGCGATTGCAAAGCGAC
The DNA here is from genome assembly GCA_964484965.1 of uncultured Acidiferrobacteraceae bacterium. Classification (GTDB taxonomy): domain Bacteria; phylum Pseudomonadota; class Gammaproteobacteria; order Arenicellales; family UBA868; genus UBA11791. Next base: position 46,148 of record CAZAHE010000008.1, read on the forward strand.
ACTACTCAGGTGGTCGCACGCCGTGTCTCTTTGGCGTCCTGCTGCAACGCGAATATAGAGGTATAGCCCTGTGACCAGTCGGGTGGCAGTCGGCACGATTCGACGCTGACGTCGGCCCAGCGTGCAGGCTCGCCGCGCACGACGCTGGAATGATGCACGCATGCGGAGTCCGGATAGCTGGTGAGTGAGCGCGCATCCGCTGATTTATAAGCGTTGATCAGCAGTGGGCGCATGCGGGTTGAGTGGTTGGGCATTGAGCCGTGCACTGTGCGGCAATGGTGTACGGTAATTGTGCCGGCCTTGCCGGTCATCCAGTTGGCCGTGCTGGTGGCCAGAGCCTTGGCGTCATCCTCTCTGACGGCACCTGCCCATTCACCGTCTTCGCGGTAGTGGTCGTAAATTGGCCCGTACTGGCTACCTGGGATAGCACCCATAGGCCCCATCTCGTCGTCGACATCATTAAGATACAGGCCGATCGCCAGGACGGAGGCGTTGCTGTGGGGATAAAACGGGAAGTCCTGGTGCCATTTGACTTCTTCACCACCGTCGAACCATTTGAAATTCAGTTTGGAATGATGAAACGCCACGTCTGCTCCGAGCAGGTCTTCGGCGACATCGACGATGGGCCCATGGCTGGCGAACGCCCAGTAGGTGTCGTGGTGCATGGTCGGCCAGCTCAGACGACGCAGGCGCGGGGACTTGGCCGTGTGGTCTGGTTCAAGGTCAAATTTGTCATCCGACTCGCTCCAGGCTCGACTTTCTTCGACAAACTGGTCAGTGACCTGGCGCAGGCGCTGCAGCCAGTCGCGAGGGACAAATTCTTGCAGCACCAGATAACCTTGCTCGAAATACTGCTCACGCTGTGCGTGGGTAAGCACTTTGGGCGGACGCGCAAGAATTTTTTCAGGCGTCATCAGTCAGTGTTCGGGTTTCATCATCGGCACATCGGCAGGTCAGCCAAGTCGTGACTTGCGTGGCAAGCTGGTTATTCGGCACCTGCCACGATTCTGAAGTCCCGCACCACACCGCCCTCGAGGCGCTCAAGGGCCGCTTGATAGGCATCGCTGTCGTATGCCGCTATGGCCGTTTCAAAACTGTCGAACTCCACAACCACGGTGCGCTGGTCGAGGCCGGCTTCCTTGGGTCTCACTTCGCCGCCACGAACCAAAAATCGTCCGCCGTGTGCTTTGGCCGCGGGTGCTGCCAGTTCGGCATACGCAGCCAGTTTTTCTGCATCGGTAATTTCGTGGTAGGCAGAAATCCAGTAACCTTTTGCCATAAGATGTTCCTCGGGGTGATGCAGAGCAGCATCGCTGTGCTCTGCTAATGGGTATAGTTGGTCAAGCCAGTGGGCATTATAGAGGCCATGACACCGTGCGGAAAATCACTGAGCGAGGAAAGCCACACCCGCGAACCCGGCCATCTCAGGCGCATAATTTGATGCGTTGGCTGATTGGCGGTTCGGCATTAATTGCGGCAATGCTGTGCCGTGCGGAGCCCCCGTGTGAGCCCCCTCGCGAACTCTTGCAGAGTGATCTCGCCAACTACTGCAGAATTCACGATCTCAGGACCATTTGTCTTTATCAACTGGGCTACGACATGTCACGGCAGGACTGGCTGGTAGAGACATCGGACTATGATGGCTGCACCGCTCGCGCTTGTCGGCAGTTGTCTGAAGTATTGGGGCCGCTGTCCGAGACGTTGATAGAAACAGTGTGTACTGATCCAGATCTTGATCGTCCGTAACGAGTGGCCGGATGCTAGGCGGTGTTACGCGCTCGCACACCGTTGCTTAAGCGCTTTTGAGCGGTTTTGTTTCACACGAAGGTCGCCCAGGCTTCGAGCGGCTCGCGTTCAGACACCAGCTCGTTGACCGGCGCATTGGGATTGGCGTGGCCAATCGCCATTCCGCAGTAGAGCATTAATTCGGGCGGTGCGTTAACGAATTCGCTGACACATTCCGAGCGGCTTGCCCACGCTTCTTGTGGACAGGTATCGAAGCCTGCTTCTTGTGCCAACAACATAAAACTCTGAAGGAACATGCCGAGGTGGGACCATTGTGGCAGTCCCATATCACGGTCAATAAAGCAGAAGAACGCCGCTGGTGCATCAAAGAACCGGTAATTGCGCGTCAGGTGAGCGAGACGGGCAGGTTTGTCTTCCTTGGGTATGCCGAGCAGAGCATACATGTCTTCTCCGAGTTTGTAGCGGATCGATCGATACGGTTCTTTGAGTCCCGGCGGGTAAACAGCGTAAGCCGGATTGTCCTGGGGCGCTCGGTCTTTAAGAAAGGATAAAAATCTGGGCATGGTTGGTCCGTTGACAACATAAATCCGCCACGGCTGGAGGTTTCCGCCGGACGGTGCCCGTGCCGCCTTTTCCAGTAACGCGGCGATCTGTTCATCAGATACGGGTCTATCTAGAAAATTACGAATCGACTTGCGCCGCGCAAGGGCCTCAGAAACATTCATCTTGGGATGCTCTATGCGAAAAAAGGGAAGGTGCCATGGAACACCCCGTCGTGCAATTTGTCCTGTGCGGTGGTTGACAGGGCGCACAGCACAATATACTGCTTACAGCAGGGCTACTGGCTGTTGCGTAAGGCTGAGATCACACGGTTTTGACATGCCGTGTCGATTTGTCATATATCAATCAGTCACGAATGCCCGCTAGTGTTATGTGGTCCGGTTGTTCCAGCGTGCCCGGGCGTCGTTGCGCGATGCCCAGTTCGTGATGCAGATATGGTTTTGCAGTGTCTAACATTATGTTGCTGAAGGAGGATTTTGTTGATGAGCGATATCAATTATTTCGTAATTACTGCTGTTGACTGTGAGGCCGATTATCGCCCCACATTCCTGCCAATGGTTGCAACCCTGGCCGAGGAACTCAAAGCCAAGGCCGGTGCCGAGGTTGTTCGTTATGGCACGATAGTGACCGGTGACCATCCCGGTGCGATCGGGCTGTTCCAGGGCTATGGGGAACTTGCGGGATTCGAGCGGGCATTGGAGGTTTATGCCGCCTCCGGCGACTATGCCAAGGCCATGGCCAGCGGCAAGATCAAGATTCGACTTCGTAATTTGCTCAAAGTGCACCCCATGGCGTTTGACGCCAAAGCCAGCGGTGAACCGAAGTACATCGTGTTGACACGACTGGCCGCTGATCGCCCAATGATTGATGCCATCTCCGAGATGTCCGGTGTGTTTTCTGACGCTGGTGCACTGACGATGCGTTATGGAACTTTGATTACCGGCAGTAATGCCGGCAATAGTCTGCTCGGCGTCACCTATCCATCTTTGTCGGTAGTGGAGAAAGCCTACGATGGATTGGGGTCCGACCCGAGGTATCAAGCACTGCTTGAGAAGGCCAACGTCAACATGCGCCACATCGTGCGTCTTGCTTGAGCCGTTGTTTGATTGAATAGCGCACCAACAGTGCCCGGGAGATGTCCGGCGACGGATATCTCCCGTGTGTGCGTGGCGATTAGTTGCCTGAAAAATTCCTGGCGTTGCCCTTTGATTATCCGAGTTTTTCTGTAAGTGCTTACGGTGTGATAACTAGTAGACGATGAACGCACTCTCCAATCGGTGGGCAATACTCTTTGTGTTGTTTCTGACTCGAACGGGTCTTGGCCTGCAGTTTCAGACATTAGGCTCTGTCAGCGATCAGCTGGTTGAGGAGTTTGGTTTCAGCTTTACCCAAATCGGCAGCCTTGTCGGCGCATTTTTACTGCCGGGGTTAGCACTTGCGCTACCCGTTGGATTCATAGGCCGCTACACGACCGATAAATTACTCGTGGCACTCGGATTGGTTGCCTTGTCCCTAGGCGGTCTGATTGCGGCGGCGGCGACAGACTTCGGGGTGTTTGCAACGGCTAGAGTTGTTTGCGGTGTTGGCTTCGTCGTGACCACAATTTACTTTACAAAAATGGTCACCGACTGGTTCGCCGGAAAAGAGTTGGCCACTGCGATGGCCGTGCTGGTGATGAGTTGGCCGTTCGGCATCGCTGTCGGACAGATTGGATATGTTTGGTTGATCGAACTGTTTGACTGGCCTATGCCATTTATTGTTGCATCGGCTTTCTGTGCGTTGGGCGCCGTTAGTGTGTTTGTCATCTATAGGGCGCCGAAGGGGCTAGTCGCTCCAGCCGTGGGCGGTACCTGGAGACTTCCATTAGACGAGCTGACGCTGACAATTCTCGCGGCCGGGGTTTGGGGATTTTTTAACGCGGCTTACATCGTTTATTTAATTTTTGTGCCGCGTATCTTGATGGAGGGAGGTTACGGGACCGGCGCCGCGGCGGCGACTGCCAGCATTGCGAGCTGGGTATTTTTATTCTCCGGCACTGTTTGTGGGCAAATAGCCGATCGGTACGGCCGCCCCGATGCCATACTTTATGGTTGCCTGATGGTTGGGATTGCTGTGTTGCTGGTATTACCAATGACCGAGTTTGGCGTTGTCTTGTGCCTTCTTTTCGGATTAATTGGAATTGCTCCCGCAGGCGTCATCATGGCACTCACAGTACAGGCGATGCGCCCTCATAATCGGGCCTTCGGCATGGGTGTCTTCTTTAGTGCTTATTTCTTGGTAACTGCGCCGGCACCGGGCATGGCTGGCTGGCTATTTGATGTCAGCGGCGACTCTTATTGGCCGATCTTGTTCGGGGCGTTGCTGTTGGTGTTGACGGGATTGTGCAATGCTGGATTTCGTTGGACACAGAAAAGCTGGGGTCCCCTGTAGGCGGAGTCCGAGATAGCGAGTCAATGTTGACGGCGTCGCCGTCTAACAACTATGTACCAGCGGCTATCGATACGCCCGTGGCACGATGCTCACGTCCAGGTTTTAATAGCCGGCGTCTTGATCTCGATCTGCAAACAGTCTTCCAGTGCTTCGCTCGAATGCACCACTCCGGGTGGGTGACGCCAGACTGCGCCAGCCTCGGAGACGAATTCTTCGTCACCGATACGGTTGAGCATGCGCCCGCTGATCAATGTCGCGACAGATTCATGATCCTCGTGCACGTGACTGGGATCAATGAGTCCCTTGCCGCGGCGGATCTTCAACATCACCATTTCATCGGTGACCATTAGCACCGTGACCGAGAGGTGGCCCTGCTGAACGACACCTTCAACGGCATGCACGTGCTCTTCGAGCAGTTCGCTTGGCTCTACGTGTACTGCTGTCATTGCTTCGAGTGTTCGATCAGTGGGTTTGTTCATTTGCGAATCCTTTTCAGGTTTGTTATCTGGCGCGGGTTTTTGATGCTGTCGAATCCTTTTTACTGCGGCCTGAGCGCACTGTGCACGCGCACACAGGCTTGATAGAACAATGCGGTATCGAGCATCACTGTCAAGAGTTGAAAGCCTTGATTGACTCGACGGTCCATTTCGTCACGGTCCTCGGCGTTATAAATATGGATGCCCAAGGGGACACGTCGTTGGCGGGCACAATCGGCGACATGCGCGATACAGCGTTCTACTTCTGGATGATCGACCTCGCCGGGGACGCCGAGCGACTGGGAAAGATCGGTCGGGCCGATGAACACAATATCGATGCCGGCAACGGCCATGATTTCTTCTATGTTGTCACAGCCAGTGGTTGATTCGACCATCGCAATGACACAGGTCTTCTCGTTCATGCGGGTAAAATAATCTGGCCCGAAAGCTTTGCCGTATTGGCCTGGCTTAACGGCGACGCAAATGCCCCGTTGCCCTTCGGGGTGATATTTAGCCGCTTTGACCACTTTGCGCGCCTCTTCGGCAGTGTCGATAATTGGCACAAAGACGCCGCTCGCGCCGAGGTCGAAGGCCCGGCTGATCAGCGAAGGATCCTGCCCGGGCGGGCGGATCAGCGGCTCTAACCCCACAACTTCAGCGGCCCGTAGCTGATGGATGACGGCTTCATAACTGTGGGCGGTGTGCTCGGTATCAAGCACCACAAAATCAAAATCCGCATAACCCATGGCCTCGACAAGCTCCGGTGACTGGGTCTGTACGTAACCACCGATCAGAACGTGGCCGGCGGCAAGGGATTGTTTCATCGTTTCCACCTGGGTGTCTCCTGTCAACGTAAGGTTAGTCCGCCATCAACCAGCAAGGTATGCCCGGAGATGTAGTACGAGTCCTCCGACGCGAGAAAAAGTGCGGCCTTTGCCACGCTTTCGGGCCCCGGAACAAAGCCTAGCGGAATCGAGTCGATATAGTCGATACCTTCATCAGACGCCATCACTTTTTCCGCCATTGGTGTTTTGTGCACACTGGGTGCGATCGTATTACAGCGAATGCCGTTGGGTCCGTATTGTCGTGCGATTGATCGTGTGATGGCGAGAACACCCGATTTTGCGGCGTTGTAATCAATGGTGCCGCGACCCAGCCATGGTGCAACTGAGGCGATGTTGACAATGTTGCCGCTGCCCTGTGCTTTCATCGGCGGCAGAGCCAGACGAGTACAAATGAATGTCCCTGTCAGGGTAACCGCAATCGTGCGATTCCAGGTCTCGAGGTCGATCTCTTCTATGGATTTATATGAATTGAGGCCCGCGTTGTTGACGAGGATGTCCAGTCGGTTAAATTCCTGCAGCGTACTCGCCACCATGTTCTCGACCTGAGTCCAGTCAGAGACGTCTGCCTGGTATGCCAGTGCCCGCTGTCCCGTCTTGAGAAGTTCCTCACGCAGTGTTTGTGCGTTGTGTGACTCGTCTTCGTTGGGATAGTTGATGACAACGTGCGCACCTTCTTGCGCGAAGGTCTGTGCCATTGATGCACCTAGGCCCGTAGAAGCACCGGTGATCAGGGCCACTTTATTAGCGAGTCGCATATTCTGTTCCGTGTGAGTATGGACCGAAGCATAACCCACAAAACGACCCAACGAGACGCTTGCGGGTTCAGAAGAGAAGCGTCGGACTCCTGAATAGTGCTCTCTGGTAGGCGGCCAATTTTCTTGCTGGCGCGATGCTATTGTCGATAAGTGCGCCACAACACAATCCCAGTGACGTTTGCTTGCAAATTGATGGCAGCGTGGAGAAGATGTTACTGTGCGTTAGTGTGATCGACGTGAGGAGGTTCGCTTGTTGACGTCTCGCATCGAGGCCTCGGCTGAGCCTGGCTCAATTCAGCGTAGACAGCGAGATGGTCATGTCGAGTTTGGCGGTCATTATGTATTTCGGCAAACTGAGATGAAGCGTCAGAAGCGGTGAATCGCAGGCACACCTGACCGACAAGCACAGCAAAAATACGAATTGGAGAAGGTCATGGTTAGATTTTGTCTCGTGTTTTTCTTTGCGCTTTGGCGCAGCCGTTGTAATCCGATCTGCTTATTGCCGAAGCTTGCGGCCTGTTTGTTGGCCACCGGCTTGCTGTTCGGTCCGGCGCATGCCGGAGACTTTGAGCTGTGCATCAACGGCGTCAATCTGAAAGGCCAACCGTGTGCCGGTGGTGGTGGCGGTAGTGGATTTGGTCGTGTTCGCCCGCAGCAGGTTGTTGCCACAGGTGGTGATGCGATGGAGATCATCCTGAATATGGATCGTATAGCGGCAGGCGTCGATGGTGCAGGCAATGCCCACTTCGTGGGGCGTTATCGGGGCACCCGATTTCAGACCATCCGAGATGAGTTCTTCAGTTGTACTGTTTCGGTTAATGCAAAGTCATTCAGGTGTTCCAGTTGGATGCCGGATCGTCTTTAAAGTCCGATGTAACTCGACTGAATAAAGTAAACCGTTCGTCATGGAGAAGTCAGCAGTTCGCGGTGGTGGCTTTGCCGGGACATCAGGGCGCACCTTTTAATGCACTTCGAAACCAAGGTCGCAATCGTCGTTCGTGAGGATCTTGCGGACTGGCAGAAGCTTAATGTCACCTCATTTCTGACTTCTGGCGTGATCGGTGCAAACGCCGAGTTGCTAGGCGCAGATTACGAGGATGCCGAGGGCAACGCCTACACGCCGCTTTTAATTCAGCCCGTGATGGTCCTTTGCTGCGATGGTGTCGGTCTAAAGAAAATCTACCGACGTGCGATGGATCGCGGTGTGCGCTTATCGCTGTATATCGATGAGATGTTCAGTACCGGGCACGATGCGGCGAACCGCGAGGCGGTAATTAATAAGCGCCCCGAGGAGATGGTGATTGCGGGTCTGGCCCTGCGCGAGGCGCGTAAGCTCGTCGACAAGATCACCAAGGGTGCCAAGCTGCACCCCTGATATACGCCACCGGTACCGCACAATTGCTTTCAGCTCGTTCTTGCTGAGCGGTTCAACGGTAACGGATGCGCGGGTCGAGCCAGGCGTAAGAGAGGTCGATGATGAAGTTCACCAGTACAAACACCGCCACGATAATCATCACCAATGCTTCGATCACGTTGTAGTCGCCGTACAGTACCGCATCGACCAGCAGGCGCCCGAGTCCATTAAGGTTGAACACTTGCTCGGTAACCACTAAGCCGCCTATAAAAAAGGAAAATTCCATTCCGATTACGGTAATCACGGGCAACAGTGCATTTTTGAGTGCGTGGCGGTTAATGACCGTTCTTTTTGCCAGGCCCTTGGCCCGTGCCGTGCGGATATAGTCCTCATGTAGTACATCGAGGAAAGCTGAGCGAGTCATGCGGGCGACTACCGCCGAGTATCGGTAACCGGTGGCGAGTACTGGCCAGATCAATTGGGCGAGGTTGGTGCGCAGATCATCGAACGGCGACACAGATTCGATCGGCGGCATCCACGGTTCACCAAACCACGCCTGAGAAAAAATCAGTAATCCCAGCAGAATGAGTATGCCTAGCCAGAAGGAAGGCACCGCCGTTCCCGCAATAGAAATGCAGCGCACCAGATAATCGACCCACGTGTTCTGTTTGACAGCTGCGACAATGCCGAGCGGAAACGCGATCAGGATGGCAACGCCGGTCGCCATAATTGCAACCTGCAGGGACAGACCGGAACGAAGCCGGATTTCTTCAATAACGGGCTGTCCGGTCCACAGCGAATCGCCGAAGTCAAAGGTCAATACGCCTTGCACAAAATGCAGGAACTGGACGTAAAGCGGGTCGTTCAGCCCCAGCTCATTACGACACAACTCAAGCAGAGTCGGGTCGAGATTCAGACCGTAATCCACCCATCGGGACAGGCAGATGTCCCCCGGAATGACCCGCATCAGAAAGAAGATCAGGATGCCGGCCCCGAGCACGGTTGGGACCATCAGCAGAATTCGTCGAACAATGTACTGTTTCAAGCACTCAGCCTACAGTGGAACGAGGATTCATCCCGCCAAGTATGCCGTCTATGGGACTTGTGCAGTGAACGCGCCGAAATCACTGCCCTTAGCCGGCTGTCCCAGGATCTTAAGGCGTTTAACCGTAAGTCTCTCGGATAGGCATAGCACGCCGAGTTGGTGCGGGTCGAATCCCGGCCCGATGGGGCAGGGCGGTCGTTGCGAGCGTGTCCGTTGCCCGGTCGCGGTAAGATTAATCTTTCTGATACGACCTTTACACTGCGGACGAGGAGAAGGCCCATGGCGAGTCACGCGACCGGCGACGGTGGTATTCCACCAAGAGATGCTGCACAACGCGGTTTGAAGCGAATTATGACCCTAGGCGGTGCATACGGTACGCGCAACTACACCGTAAAAGACTTGCGCGATCAAAAGGGGCAGCGTGTGCTTGTTGAAACATTGCCGTTTTCCCCTGAAGAAGCCGCTGCGGCCGAGGAAGCCGGCATCGACACGATGAAAGTGCGTTTTGATCCAGCCCGTCCTGAGCTTGCCGCGGCCATACGGCAGGCCGCGCCCAATACCTTTATGGCCTTCTCGGTGCCTCTTATCGCGGCCGCGAGTGAAAGCGAAGCGGTACGTCTGGCGTATCAGGCGATGGGGATTGGCGCGGACGCGATCATGTGTCAGTGGAGCACGAGTTTCGTTAGCGCAGCGGCCGATGCCGGTGTGCCGATTCAAGGACACGCCGGCCTGGTGCCGAGAAAGAGCACCTGGACGGGTGGTCTGCGCGCGGTCGGTAAGACGCTGGATGAGGCTTTGTGGGTCTATCAGGAGATCAAAGCCTTGGAAAGCGCGGGCGCCTATGCGGTCGAAGTCGAGGTCATTCCCGATCGGTTGCTTGCCGAGATCAGCAAGCGGACCACGTTGTTGACGTCATCCATCGGTGCCGGTAGTGGCGGCGATATACAGTTTCTCTTTGCTGAGGATATTCTCGGCAACAATCCGCCGCCGTACCCACGTCACTCAAAACAGTATCGTGCGCTGTACGAAATGAAACGCGCGATGCAAGCGGAACGGGTTGCCGGTTTTAAGGAGTTTATCGACGATGTTCAAGAAGGCCGATTCCCTGGCGCGGAACACGTGATCGAGGCAACCGACGACATGATTGGAGAATTCGTCAAAACGGTAGGCACTGTTGAATAGTGCGCTGTGTTTCTCTAGACGAGCCAACGCGCTCCTATAACGATAGTACGACGGCGTCGTGGCTCACCTGCGCGTAGCTGCCAGTCGACTGGTTGCGCGATTTGCCAGGCCTTTACTGTGGGGGCTTTTTTCGCTGGTGGTGGCGGTGCTGTTTTATCGCTATCTGTACAAAGACGGTGATTTCGACATTTATTGGGCGGGGACTTTTCGCTTCCTGCATGCGTTGCAGATTCATGTCCAGGAAATCCACCCGTTTTCTTATCCGACCTTCGCGACATTTTTGTTGCTGCCCCTTTATCCACTCGGGTATTCGGCGGCCAAGGTGGTCTTTTTTGTTCTCAACGTCATCATACTGGTAGCTGCATTGCGTGTTTGCCATCGCGAAATACTGGATGGCAGCCGTTATCGGGTAGCGGCGATTGCCATTACTCTGGTTTTTTCTGTGCGCTCGATGCTTGCCGTGTTCAACAATCAGCAGAGCGATATTCTGATTTTTGGCCTGATTGTATTTGGCCTGGGTGCCTGTTGCCGGCGCCCGATTGGGGGCATGGGGCTGGTTGCTGTTGCCGCAGCCCTCAAGGCCAACCCGCTGTTTATGCTGCTGTTACCGTTGTTCAAGAAACAATGGCGCATGGCGATCGCCTTCCTCCTTTTCACGACGTCTCTGGTCCTGTTGCCCGACGTCTTGAAATATGCCGTCACCGATAGTTGGCATGAAGCGAGTTTCAGTGTGCCAGGAAGTGTGATCGCCGCGGAAGAGACGGTACCTGTAGGAAACTTCAAGGCAATGAAACATTCTGCGGGAGCGTTCTCATACCTGCATGAACACTTTGTGTTGAATCTGTCGCCCGACCCCGCCGTTAATCGCTGGTGGCAGTCGCGCGAGAACCACTTTAATCAGTCGCTTTATCGAATTATTGCCTCTCGACTCGGGGAGCGTGTGCCGGCCAATTATGTTTTGATTGGATTGTGTGCTGTCTTCGCTGTTTTGCTCGGTGTGCTTACAAGGCGGCGCGCAGATCGCTTCTTTATTCTCGGCATGTTGTATTACAGCGCCTTCGTTTTGATCGGACCACAGTCATCCAAGCCGCATTTCATCGCGTTTTACGGCTTGCTGTTGTTCTGCTGGCAGGATGCGTTCGAGCGACGATCGATGCTCAAATTCCTGTTGTTGGCTGCTGTGTCGGGACTGATGGGCATCAAATATGCGGCGTGGTTGATTCCAGACGAGGCAGTCGCTCGAGATATTGTTGGTTTGGCGGGTTTCGGACTGTGGTTGTACAGTTATGTCGTACTGGCAGTGAGGGGAACCCGGACGAGGGTGCGCACTGCGGAGCCTTGATGGGGAAGTGTTCGTTCGTCTATCGACCGCGCGCAGTGCCAGGGCAGTGCGCGCACTCAGGTGCTATTGAGTAATAGATGGAACCAGTTCGCTCCAGGACATACGGCCTTGGTTTGAACTGGTAGATTTGAGCAGTGAGCTGGATATTTTGCTGGCCTCATCGGTGCCGCTGCCGGGTG
>CAZAHE010000009.1:0-26650 GCA_964484965.1 uncultured Acidiferrobacteraceae bacterium
GTGTCTGCGCCGGGAGCTCGGTTTCGGTCAGCCGCTGATTGGTAAATGATGGCACTATCGGTGGACCGGGTCCAACCACTGACGGACGCAGTGCTCGCCGGTCAGCGAACCGCTGTCGGCAAAGCCCTTAGTTTAGTGGAAGGCGACAGCGACGCAGCCTTGCGGTTGTGCCGCGACTTAAGAGACCACACTGGACAGGCAACGTTAATCGGTCTGACCGGTCCGCCAGGCTGCGGCAAGTCCAGTTTGATCAACACGATCATCGCTCAGCTGCGAGAACAACGATGCACCGTCGCGGTGGCCGCCGTCGACCCTTCAAGCCGGATCAGCGGGGGTGCCATCCTCGGCGACCGCCTGCGCATGGCCCAGCACGCCAGAGACGAAGGCGTTTTTATCCGGTCGCTGTCTTCGCAAGGCCACCTGGGCGGACTGACGCTCCAGATTCATCGTTCGATCGACGTCTTGGATGCCGCTGGCTTCGACTGGATCATTGTTGAAACCGTCGGTACTGGCCAGAATGAACAGGAGGTCGCTGAAATCACCGATGCACAGATCGTGGTTTGCACTGGCGAACAAGGAGATGACATTCAGGCTCTGAAGGCCGGCGTACTTGAGATTGCTGACGTACTGGTCGTCAACAAGGCCGACCTGATCCCGGCGGATTTGAAGGTGCAGCAATTAGAAACGATGTTGTCACTGCGTCAATCGGGCAACCGCAACGTCGCGGTCATCGCGACCAGTGCGATCACCGGAGAGGGTGTACAAACAATGCTCGCCGCAGCGAAGACCAGCGCAAACAACAACCTGCCTGAGCGGAGTCGGCGCCGAAAAACCCGCTTGCGTACCCTGTTAGCGCAATGTGCGGCGGACATGGTGACGGAAAAGGTCCTGAATGACAAAAGCGGCAGGGTGTCCTCGCTTTGCCGACAGCTGGCCCATTCTGAACGCAGCATCAGCGAGTGTGCCACCGAACTACTGGGTGACATCAATACCAAAAACTAATCAATGCTCGGGCTCGACCATCAGCGATGCCGTATGTTAATCATTGGCTTTCACTTGGCGAAACACGATACTTGGCTCACAACCCAGGCACTATCAGTGATGACGCAACCAATGAATTTAGGAACCAACCAATGACATCGAATGACGCGAGGTCATTATGAGTGGCCCACTCGCTGGAATTCGCGTCTTCGATTTGACACGGATTCTGGCCGGACCAAGTTGCACGCAGATCCTCGGTGATCTCGGTGCCGACGTGATCAAAATCGAACGCCCCGGAAGCGGTGACGACACGCGCAAATTCGGCCCGCCGTTCGTGTTGGATGCAGAAGGAACAGAGACTACCGAGAGCGGATATTTTCTCTCAGCCAACCGCAATAAACGCTCGGTGACATTAGACCTGACCAGTGAAACCGGCCAGTCCCTAGCCAGGCAGATGATCAGCAAATGCCAGGTACTCGCTGAGAATTTCAAAGTTGGTAATCTGGCCAAATTCGGCCTCGATTACGCGAGTCTCAAGACCGAGCATCCGGGCTTGGTTTATTGCTCGATTACGGGATTCGGCCAGACCGGACCCAAGGCAGAGCATCCTGGCTATGATTTTATGGCCCAGGGTCTGGGCGGCGTCATGAGCATCACCGGCCCGCCGGGCGGCGAACCGCACCGCGTCGGCGTCCCTGTCGCTGATTTAACCGCCGGACTATGGGCTGCAGTTTCGATCAGCGCGGCGCTACGCCATCGGGAAGCAACCGGACTGGGACAACACCTCGATATCAGCCTGCTGGATACGCAAGTCTCTATGTTGTCGATCCAGGGACTGAATTACTTGACTTCTGGCGAAGTGCCGGGATTGCTGGGCAATGCCCATCCCAATATCGTGCCCTATCAGGTTTTCCCCACCGCCGACGGCAACATCATTGTCGCCGTTGGTAATGACAATCAGTTTCAGCGCTTTTGTGAGTTCGCGGGTGTCTCAGAATTGGTTAGTGACGAGCGCTTCGTGACCAACGAGGCTCGCGTACACAATCGCGAATCCCTCACTAAAATTCTCGATGATGTGATGCGCAAACAGCCATCGGCCTACTGGCTTGAAAAATTGGAACAAAACAAAATCAGCTGCGGCCCCATCAACAACATTGACCAAGTTTTCTCGGATGCACAGGTTTTGGCCCGAGATATGCGCATAGAAATGAACCATCCTGCCGCTGGCAATAACCCCGTCAGCCTGATCGGGAGCCCCGCGAAACTGTCGTCGACGAAGGTCTCCTATCGACACCCGCCTCCGATGCTCGGTCAACACACTGAAGAAGTGCTCGGTGAGCTGTTAGACCTCAATAACGCTGATATCAAAAATCTTCGCAAAGAGGGCGTTATTTAAGCCGGCCATCGCATACAACAGTCACTCGCACTGATCATCACTGACGTTGCTCAAGGTACGAGCTACCGCGACCCAAATCTAATTCACAAAAACTCAGGACTCAGAGGGCTTGCGCGCATGGCCGCGCGCTCGCTCTACCGGGTACTTTTCCCGGTTTTTCCCTATTTTGGAAAACGCTGCCGCCTCCAGATCAATCTCTAATCGGTCTGCGATGCAGACCAGGTACACCAGCACGTCAGCCAATTCTTCGGCAACCGCGCTTTTCTTGGCGTCATCCAAGGACGCACTTTCATTTGCCGTTAACCACTGGAAATGCTCGACCAGTTCGGCGGCCTCAACGATCAGTGCCATCGCCAGGTTCTTGGGCGAATGAAACTGTTGCCAATCGCGTTCAGCAACAAATTCATTCACCGTGGCGGTTAAGTCGCTGATAAACGCGTTGGTCATGTCGATCAGTCTTGCTAGTTTGCCGCAGCAAAGTGGCCAAGATCGTCTACCACGTCTGCAACTGCGGCGTGATAGAGGTTTTCGCCGTGTTCGACACTGGCGAGCGATGGGTCCGAACCGATACGCCCGTCAGCAAACTGGCGCCGGTAATCAGCGGCGTCTCGTATGGTGCCAACGGGCGCCACTTTCGGCGTTAGAGGCGCGTCTTTTACCGCCTGCGGATAAGCGTAATAACTCAGTGATACTTCCGATGGTGTCGCATGGCTTCCTTCCACGCCGGCAAATAAGGAGCGTGATAGCGAACGAACCCGCTCGCCTGACCACCAGTTGTACAGGCGCAGACGCGGTGCACCTGTGGCACCGCGAGAAAAACTCGTATCAGCCCAGATCTCAGAAAACGCCGCCGTAACCGTCGCGACGTTACCGCCGTGTCCATTGAGAAAGTACACATGGTCAAAACCATGTCGCACGAGCGACAGTACCACGTCCTTGACGAGCGCCATTAGTGTTGAGGGTCTTAGCGCTATCGAACCGGCAAAGGCCAAGTGGTGCTGAGCCATACCCAGGGACAACGTTGGTGCCACCAATGTATCGGTCTTTTCCGCGACGCCATGAGAGACAATCTCAGGGCAAATAGCATCTGTCCCAATTAGGCCGGTGGGGCCGTGCTGTTCGGCTGAACCGATCGGCACAATGATTGTTGTCGAGGATTCAAGATAACGCGCAACCTCCGGCCACGTACACAACTGTAGTTTCATGTTGCCGCTCCGCTCATCTGGTCTGGCTGGTGAGAGTGTGGTGTTTAACTTTGTGCCGCTGCCCGAAGACTGCTGACTGTTGCCACCGGACTGATGGTTTCCGGATCAATTGTCAGCTCGAGCAGTGCGGGGCCATTCGCGCGGCTCGCGCGGCGAAACGCTGGTAAGAAATCCGCCGTTGTATCCACCTTTTCGCTGTATATACCGTAGGCTGACGCCAAAGCCGTGAAATCGGGATTGACCAGTCCCGTATTGCTGATACGGCCGGGGTAGTGGCGTTCCTGGTGCATACGAATGGTGCCATACATGCCATTATTCACCACCACGATGACAACCGCGGTAGCGTACTTCACCGCGGTCGCAAGCTCCTGTCCGGTCATCAAAAAACAACCGTCACCGGCAAAGGCAAGGACTGCCCGCTCGGGGTACGCCAACTTGGCTGCAATCGCTGCGGGTAGACCGTAGCCCATCGAGCCCGAAGTCGGTGCCAACTGGCTAGGCAAGTCGCGGTAACGATAATGCCGATGCACCCAAGCACTATAGTTGCCGGCTCCGTTACAAATAATCGCATCAGGTGGCAATTCATCGGCCAGCAGATCCACCACTTCACCAAGCTGCAACGGGCCGGGGTGTTCAAGCGGCTGCCGCCATGCCAGATAGGATTCACGCAGGCTTGCCGTCGACTCGGACCAGACTGGTTTACGTTGTGGTTGCAACCGGGCAACGGCATGCGCAAACCGGTTCGGCCCCGCATTGATTGCCAGCGCCGACTGATAGACACGACCGAGCTCCTCAACACCTGGATAGACATGGACCAGTTGCTGTCTCGGACAAGGTGACTGCAGCAAAGAATAGCCACTCGTCGTCATCTCACCCAACCGTATACCAACAGCCAGCAAAACATCGGCGTTGCGAACCGCATCAGCCAAGACGGGGTTGATGCCGATTCCCACGTCGCCTACGTAATGGTCATGGGCATTGTCAAAACGATCCTGAAACCGGAAGGCCGCCGCCACCGGCAAGTCCCAGCGCGAGGCAAAATCTGCAAATGCGTCCCGCGATCCGACCCGCCAGCCATGACCGCCGATGATTGCCAACGGGCGTTCAGAACGATCAAGGAGTTGTCGCAGTTGGTTGAGGTCTTCGTCTGCCGGCGCGGGCTCTACCCGCTGGTAGGGGCCCGCATCAGGCACCACAGCCTCGGCTGTCAGCATGTCTTCCGGTAGCACCACCACCACCGGCCCGGCCCGGCCATTGACGGCTGTATGGAAAGCACGGCTGACGATTTCGGGAATCCGCGCGGGATCCTCAATTTGCTCTACCGATTTGGCCATGTCAGAGAAAAGCACACGGTATTCGATCTCCTGGAACGCCTCACGGCCGGCCATATCGCGCCCAACCTGACCGACGAACAGAATCATCGGTGTCGAGTCCTGTGCAGCGATGTGTAGTCCGGACATTGCATTGGCCACACCTGGACCGCGCGTCACCATGCACACACCCGGGCGGCTGGTAAGTTTGCCATGTGCCTCCGCCATCATTGCCGCACCACCTTCCTGCCGGCACACAATGGTGCGCATCGAAGTTGCGTCGTGCAGTGCGTCGAGCACCGCGAGAAAACTCTCGCCTGGCACACAGAAAACCAGGTCTGTTCCATGTTGGCGTAGCGCATCTACTAAGATGCGCCCGCCGGTTCGTCGTTGCGACATGCGTTCTCCGGATGGGACTTGCACTGTTACAGTATCAGATAACGTTTGTCGCGCTGGCAACCGCTTTAACTTGCGTCTTCTGTGACTATTAGATGATCCTAGTTGTCACCTGGTGAGCGCTTCAACGTAATAAACCTTTAATGGGATGCCCTAAAACTTTAACGGGATACCCTTAATTCCAATCGCCGCAAGCTGCTGATTGGCTGCCTCCATCTCCTGCATACTCATAAACGGGCCAACATGCACCCGATAAGAACGCCCTCGCCCGTGGCTGGCAACTTGCTGTTGGGACGGCTGGTAGCCTGCCAGCGTGAGCTTCGCCCGCAAACGGTCTGCGTCGCGCGCTTTATCGAAAGCGCCGGCCTCAAGCATGTAGTGGCTCTTTGAGGACGAACTTTTCTTCACTGTGCTTGATTCAGCATCGGCCGGCGCAATACTTTTGGCGGGCGAGGGTGTCGCAGCATTGGCAACAGACACGCCTTGGTCAGTTTTTTCGGGCATCAAGCGCTCAGGCTCCAGCAATACGTCGTAGAACTCGTAGGTGGTCTTCTTGGGGGGTACGGCCCCGGAGACTGCAGCCTTGGAATCAGGTTGCTCGTCGCGCATCTGCTCAACCCACACTTTGATCCCTGCTCCCATGCCATCCGATTCGCCGCTGTCAATGCCCTGGTAAATCAGCGTACCAACAAAACCGAGCCCCATGCCAACAACCAGCAGCGCGAACCCGCCCAGCGGCCTTCTGCCTTCCGCTAGACTGGCGCGCTTTGCTTGACCCTTTGAGCGGCGACGCAAAGTGATGGCCTACATGCTGGAGGGCGCCGCGACACCGAGCAACAAAAGCCCGTTCGCGATCACCTGCCGAGTTGCATCAATAAGGGACAATCGTGCCAATCGCAACTGCTCTTCGGCGGCTATAAATGGATGCGCGTTGTAATAGCTGTGAAACTCGTTGGCCAGTTCACGCAGAAAATAGGCCACCTGGTGGGGCTCTCGTGAATTGGCCGCCGCCTCGATCACTTCAGGATAGTGCGACAGTGCACGCAACAAGTCGAGTTCTCGTTCCTCATTGAGTAGCTGATGATTGGCCATTAGCAAATCGACTTCGATGCCTTTGTCTGCCAACTGCCGAAATACGCTGCAGATTCGAGCATGGGCATATTGCACATAGTAGACCGGGTTATCGGTCGACTGCGAGGTTGCCAACTCAAGGTCGAAGTCCATATGCTGCTCCGGTTTCCTAAGCACATAGAAGAATCGTGCCGCATCGGTACCAACCTCTGAGCGCAGTTGCCGCAGCGTAACGAAGTCTCCACCACGGGTAGACATCGAGATCTTCCTTTTCCCTCGGTAGAGCACTGCAAATTGCACCAGCAAAATTACCAGGGCATCAGAGTTGCATCCCAGTGCTGACAAGGACGCTTTGACTCGGCTGATATAGCCATGATGGTCAGCACCCCAGATATTGACCGTCTCATCGAAACCGCGCTCCAGTTTGTCAAAGTGATAGGCGATATCACTGGCAAAGTAGGTAGATTTTCCGTTCGCGCGGATGACCACTCGGTCCTTCTCATCTCCAAAGTCGGTCGAACGAAACCACTGGGCGTGATCCTTCTCGTAAAGATAGCCGTTGTCTTTCAGGCTTTTTATTACCCGATCGATGGCACCTGAGGTACTCAGGCTTTTTTCGGAAAACCATCGGTCGTAGTCAACGGCAAATGCCGACAGGTCACTTCGAATGTCATTGACTAGTGTGTCCGTTGCAAGCGCGTGGATGCGATCGAATCGATCTTCTCCAAGGGTATGCTGGGCACGCTCAATCATCGTGTCGATAGCTGCATCGCTGTCTATCGGCAGGTGCTGCATTATCGGTTCTACGCGGCGGTGGCCATCCGCTTCCCACTCTCGATGTAAGGCGGCAGCAATATCAAAAACATAGTCCCCGCGGTATAGCCCGCCCGGGAAAGTAAAAAGCTCGCCACACAATTCCAGGTAGCGCAACCACACACTCAACGCCAGAATATCCATCTGCCGGCCCGCGTCGTTGATGTAGTACTCGCTCTTAGCGTCGTAACCAGCAGATCTCAGCACCCGCACCAGTGCGTCACCATAAGCGGCACCGCGACCGTGACCGACATGCAACGGTCCGGTCGGGTTGGCCGAAACGAATTCAACCAGCACATTTCGACCTCGGCCGAGGTCCGAATGACCATAAGTCGCACCAGCCGATCGCACAGCATCGATAACTTGCCAATAAGCCCGCGACGTAAGGTAAAGATTAATAAATCCAGGCCCTGCGATTTCAGTGCGGCCCACCAACGGCGACTCGGGCAAGTGTTCCAGCAACGCGTGGGCCACGTCTTTCGGGTTGCTGCGTAGCGGTTTAGCCAGAACCAAGGCAACATTGCAGGCAAAGTCACCATGCGCCTTCTGCCGAGTTCGTTCGACGTTCCAAGCGGGAATCTCATCAGGCCCAGTTGACCGATCTTTTAACAGCGTCTCTACGGCACTGCGGATAAGTAAGCGAAGTTCGGCCCGCATGGCGGATAGTTGATGAGTCTGATCTGGCTGGCTGCGTGGACAGCAAAACAAAGCGGTAAGGCCTGCAATTGTACCTGTTCACTGCGGCGCGGGGGCACGCCCCGCTGGACGCTGTGTAGTACCCTTGGCAAATCTGACAACAGCATTGATCGTAGCGATCGCGGGAAACCCGCCACTGTGGACCACTTGTTAAGCAGCGCTCGCAACTTGTTCTCTAGCGCAACCGTTAACCGTGCGCCAGAGTACCGTCTAGCCAATCATGAACTAACAGCACTCGCAACTGGTGCCAATGCGCGTTTCCTGCCGATACTCGGTTCTCAGGTATTCGTATTGCGTACCGACGCCGGCTATGTTGCTGCCACATTGGCTCATTCGAGATTCGAAGAAACATTCGATGCGGTTGGGCCGATCATCTATCTCGGTCTGTTCAACGATCGGCATCATTTCGCAGTTGATGTCAAAGCCACCGGCACATCCACCCATGACAACCCCGGGTTCGGTGACTTGCGTCAAGTAGCACCACTGTTAAGCGCCGACGATTGCACGCTACTCGGATACGCCCGGGCCATGGTGCACTGGCAGCAGGGGCACCGATTTTGCGGGCGTTGTGGCGCTGCCAACGAGGCAGAAAGTGGCGGTCATGTGCTGCGCTGTGGTGCCAGAAGTTGCGGGCGCCAACATTTTCCGCGCACTGATCCAGCGATCATCGTACTGGTGGAGGATGGATCGTTTGCCCTTTTCGGCCGCCAGGCGCAGTGGCCCAGCGCCCGTTATTCTACGATTGCCGGCTTCGTCGAGCCTGGAGAAAGTGCCGAGCAAGCAGTAGTCCGCGAAGTGGCGGAGGAAACAGGAGTAGAAGTCACTGGTATGCGCTATCACTCATCGCAGCCATGGCCTTTTCCAGGCACCTTGATGCTCGGCTACCTTGCCAGTGCAGGCGCCAATGCCATTTCATTAAATGACAAAGAACTCGAAGACGCAAAATGGCTGTCGCGCCGCGATGTCGAAGCACAAATGCAAGCGGGCACCTTTATACCACCGCCCCCTATCTCGATTTCTTTCAGCTTGATTGAAGCGTGGTTTGATCAGGATGCTGACGTTCCGCTCAAAGAATTGCGCGAAACCTGCGTTGGATCGGACATATAGGCGTTTGCGTCCCGATCGAAGACCGTTACAATGGGGGGGCAGTAACGGTCAGATATTTGATTGGGCCGTCTGCTTAGTGAAGTAATTGACTGGAGGAGTTATGTCCGAGCGGCACAACGGGACCGTTAAGTGGTTCAACGAACGCAAAGGCTTCGGCTTCATTGCGCGTGAAGATGGGGCTGATGTATTCGTGCACTATCGTGAAATTCGTGGAGATGGTTTTAAAACCCTGGCCGAAGGCCAACGCGTGGAATTTAGTCTGGTAACGCGGGACAAAGGTCCCGCCGCCGAAGACGTCGTACCTGCGGACTGACTGACAACCTGCCACCGTTCATTCCGAACGGCCTGGCGTAACTGTCGTTAACCGCCCACCACCGCCGCGGCAGCGAATTGCCACGGCGCAGGTTCTGCTGAGCCGTCTTTTAATGGAAAGCGGCCCTTACGTCGCTAGTTCACGCAATCACTCGCAGTGCGTCCGTCGCCTTGTCCAACGTCTGATCGATTTCTTCATCTCCATGGGCAATCGACACAAATCCCGCTTCAAACGCTGATGGAGCGAGGTAAATGCCTGCCTTGAGCATGGCATGGAAAAACTTCGAGAACCGCTTCGCATCGCTGGCCATGACCTCGCTGAATCGACTGACAGAAGCATTGTCAGTAAAGAAAAGACCAAACATTCCGCCAGCATGATTCAACACCAAAGGAACGCCGGCAGCATTACTGGCCCGCTGCAATCCCTCGGCCAGGCGCAGGGTTTTGCTTTCTAGACGCGCGAAAAAGCCGTCACTTAATACCTTGCGCAAAGTGGCTAGACCCGCAGCCATCGCAATCGGATTTCCCGACAACGTACCTGCCTGGTAAACCGCACCAGATGGCGCCAGCTGTTGCATGATGTCCGCTCTCCCGCCAAACGCACCAACCGGCATGCCCCCGCCAATCACTTTGCCAAGCGTCGTCAGGTCCGGCGTGATCTGGTAGAGCGCCTGCGCGCCGCCTGCGGAAACACGAAACCCGGTCATGACTTCATCAAAAATCAGCACAGCCCCGAATCGATCGCTTTGCTCGCGAAGCGTACGGTGAAATTCGGCCGATCCGGGTACACAATTCATGTTCCCGGCAATAGGCTCAACGATTACCGCAGCAATCTGATCTCCTATTTTCTTGAATACATCTTCTATTTGTTGCGAGTTGTTGAACTCCAGAGTGACCGTATGTTCCGCCATCGCCGCCGGAACGCCGGGTGAAGTCGGCACACCCAGCGTCAACGCGCCCGAACCTGCCTTGACCAGCAGCCCGTCGGCATGACCGTGATAACAGCCTTCGAATTTGATCAATTTGTCGCGCCCAGTGAAACCCCGAGCAAGGCGGATAGCGCTCATTGTCGCCTCGGTGCCGGAATTGACCATCCGCACTTGCTCGATCGACGGCATAGCTCCGCAGATGAGTTCGGCCATCAGGGTTTCCGCCTCCGTTGGGGTGCCGAAACTCAAGCCGTCTTCGGCCGCGGCCTGTACCGCCGAAACCACGTCCGGATCACTGTGCCCCAGGATCATCGGCCCCCATGAGCCGACATAGTCAATGTACTGTTTCCCTGCATTATCATAGAGATATGCGCCACGTCCCCGCGCCATGAAAATTGGGCAACCCCCGACCCCCTTGAATGCGCGCACCGGTGAGTTGACTCCGCCGGGAATAACCCGTTGTGCGCGCTCGAATAATCTTTCAGATGCCTGCATCATTCTGCTCTTGTCGAAAATTAGTGATTGAAGACCACCATGGTAGTTTCCGCGAAGCGCTCGACAGATCCAACCCTCTGTTGATCTGAGTTAAAATTGCAGCGTTTTTTTTTGCCCACATGGAATACAAAACTTGGATGTGCGTGATCTGCGGTTTCGTCTATGACGAAGAGCAGGGGCTTCCGGAGGAGGGTCTTGTCCCTGGAACCCGCTGGGAAGATATCCCCGATAACTGGCAGTGCCCGGACTGTGACGCGACCAAATCGGATTTTGAAATGATTGAAATTTAGCGCTCGCTAGATACAGCGAGAGCACCGCGATGATCGGTTAAATCTTGTTTAGATAATAAAAATATGACCGGCTCTCCGGCGCTTGATATCAGCCACGTGAACGGCACGCTTTTCCACCTCGCCTCCACATTGGTCGCAGCGGGCCCCACTTCTACGAGCAAAGAGCCACCCGGATTAAGGTAGGGCTCAGCCTCCGCAATCAGCCGTTGCACCAACGCCATGCCGTGCTCACCGCCCGCAAAGGCGATCGTTGGTTCGTGTCGATATTCCAACGGCAAGCGCGCCATTGTCGGTGCATCAACATATGGTGGGTTACATACGATGAGGTCATAGCGACGTCCGTCGAGCGGACCGAAAAGATCTCCTTCGAACAATTTGACCCTTTCTGTGACCCCGTGGAGCTTCACATTATTGTGCGCAACCTCAAGTGCTGCTGCTGAAAGCTCGGTCGCATCGACTCTCGCAGCTGGAAAAGCCTTTGCGAGAGCAATGGCAATACAACCGCTGCCCGTACACAGATCTAGAGCCCACGAAACATCGGCGGGATTGAGCCATGGCTGCAGCTGTTGCGGGATCCACTCCCCAAAATGCGAGCGCGGCACAATGACGCGGGGATCAACATTAAACCGGTGGCCCGCAAACCAGGCATGCCCAAGTAGATAGGCCAGCGGTTTGCGTGTGCCAATTCGTTGACTCGCTAAGTTAGTAGCGGCCTGAACCTGGTCACTCGACAAAGTTTGTCGCCAATCAATCTCTGGTGCCCCTACATCAATGCCAGCCGCACACATTACCAGCCATGCAGCCTCGTCATGGGCATTATCGCTACCGTGACCAAAGTACAGTTCCGCCGCCTGCAGGCGGGTGGCGACCAAATCGATGCACCGCTCCATTGAACACGCTGATTGAGTACCAGACATATTTCAGAGGACGCGGCGTACCGCTTCCAGCACCTCGCTCACATCGAGTTCACGGTCAAGCACTGCTGCCAAACGCCCGTCGCGCCCGACGAGATAGGTTTTTATTGAATGGTCCATAAGGTAACCACTATCCGATGCACTGTCTTCAGATTTTTGATAAAGCACAAAATACTGCTGTGCCACCTGATGGATCTGTTCGTTTGTTCCCGTGAGCCCAATGATCGACGGATGGAAAAAGTTCACGTATTCGGTGATACGTTGCAGCGTGTCTCGGGCAGGATCAATACTGACAAAAAGGCCACGGACCTGCTCTCTTTCTGATGCTGTCAGGTTGTTCAGCACATGCCCCATGCGCACCAACTCGGTCGGGCAGACGTCCGGACAATGGGTATAGCCGAAAAACACCAGTACAGCTTTGTCTTCAAAGTCGGATAACGATACAGGACCTGAAACCGACGACAAAGTGAAGTCGCCGCCCATGTTGGAATAGGGTCGCGGCGGCTCGGTAGGAGAAAACCAAACGCCGGCGACGAGCCCGACGATCAATGCAGTGACTCCGATCAGTGCCGGCTTTAGCCAAACGGCATCTTTCATCAAATCGAAAAGCCCGCCCGAAGCACCCTGCACCAATAAGCGCCGTCAGAGAATGTGTTAGTCATGTTTGTGCTTTGTCTTACGCTGGTGATTTTTTACGCGATCGCCGTAAGTGTGTCTCACTGGTGCGTTGACGGTGTGGTGCTGACCATGGTCAAAGTGAAGTTCCAGCATAACCGTCTGGCCCGCTTTTAGCTGATGGTTCAGACCTTTCAACATAATGTGCAGACCCGAAGGGGCCAATACAGTCTTACCATTTGCAGGTACGTCGATATGCCCGATGCGCCGCATTTTCATCATTCCCCCGGCCTCTTCGTGGCTATGCATCTCGGCGACCTCAGACACGTCAGCCCGAACCCCCATCAGTCGCCGGTGAGTATCTGTGGTATTCATCAGAATGAGGTAGGCGGCGGCATTGGTCTGGCCAGGCGGCGTTGCGCGGACATAGGCATCGTGTACCAGGACGCCCTGCGCACCGGCAATACTTATCTCGAGCGACAACAGGGCAAACAAAAAAATGCGACACATCCAAATTCTCATGGTGCTGCTCTCTTAACCATCGTCACACTTGTGTGCCGATGAACACTGTATTAGGAAAACACCTTGCAGTCTCTCCACCGTGTCTACCGACGTCCACCCTAATCAGAATACCTTTGGATTGCGTCAGTTAGTTGATTGTCGAGCGCCGCTCGCACAACGCGCCTTCGGAATCCACACAGCGTTCTAACATAAATGGATGGCTGATCGTGGTGCGCCATCGTTTGCCCTTGCGCGTAACCCATCCGCGCACCACTACTGCTGCCTGATCCAGTGCGCATGGTGGATAATTAAAGTGCTGCTGCCATCTTGTGCGCGCGACGTAAATCACGAAATGTCGGTCCAGATAAAATTTAAACCAGCGTTTGCCGAGTTCAATCCGCTGGACCCGCCCGTGAAAGAATCCATAACCTCGATCATTCGTCTTCAGGCTGGTTGCGGCCCGTGGCTGGTATACCGGTTCGCCCCAGATTCCCAGATCGAGCGATCGCGCACGCGCTTCTGCCGCAACATACCCCGCCAGGTAACGATCGTTAGGCGCTATTGCGATCACACTTGCCAAGCCGGCCTCAAGCAAGCCAGCTTGAACGCTCTGGCCATCGCGGACGAATAAATAAGCAAGCGTGCGTTCATAACGGTCGAGCGGATCGGCGGCATTTTCCACTGTGACACGACGATTAAGCAGCTTTTGCTCGAGATAACCGCGAGCGCTTTCAGCAAGCGCTTGGGATGGTCGCTTGCCGCGTGCCACCTCCGGTGCGTTTACGCCAGCCAGACGCACAGTCTCAGCCGATTCAAGTACGACGGTGTCGCCATCGATTACCTGTTTCACCGTCGCTTGCCGGACTGCGTTGTCGGCCGTGGCGTTGACACAAGCAAACCAACAACACATCAGCGCTACACAGCGCATGGCTCCATTCTTGAAGAAGCAAGTAATGACGACATGATGACCATGGCCGTCGGCCTGGGCCATCGCAGGAGTCGAATTCAGCTCTTCATGCCGTACTTTTGTTTGAACCTACCGACACGGCCAGCCGTATCAACAATCTTCTGCTGACCAGTATAAAAGGGATGGCAGGCCGAGCAAATTTCGACGCTCAGATCTCCACTTAGCGTCGATTGTGTCTCAAAGGAATTGCCACAAGCACATGTGACCTTTATCTCGTTGTAGCTGGGGTGGATTTCAGGTTTCATCTGACGTTCTCCGTAACATGTCCGGCCGACCTTGGCGCAAGAGGATGGAGCCCGGCGACCGTGCCGTTGCGGACTATATCGCTCAGCGATTCATCGCCTTGAAAAATTCAGCGTTGGACTTGGTTGCGCGCAATTTGTCGAGTAAAAACTCAATTGCTTCAATATCGTCCATCGGGTGCAGCAACTTGCGCAACAACCAAATCTTTTGCAACTCGGTGGGGTCAGTGAGCAGTTCCTCACGACGCGTTCCAGAGCGACCTATGATAATCGACGGATAAACCCGTTTCTCTGCAATGCGGCGGTCGAGGTGTATCTCCATATTGCCGGTGCCTTTGAATTCCTCATAAATAACCTCGTCCATCTTCGAACCGGTATCAATTAGCGCCGTCGCAAGGATGGTCAGGCTGCCGCCGTCCTCAATATTTCTCGCTGCACCAAAAAAACGTTTTGGCTTCTGCAAGGCGTTGGCATCGACACCTCCCGTCAATACTTTACCCGAAGCGGGCTGGATCGTATTGTAGGCACGAGCCAAGCGTGTAATCGAGTCCAGTAGGATCACGACGTTTTGCTTGTGTTCAACCAGCCGTTTTGCCTTCTCTATAACCATTTCTGCCACTTGCACATGGCGCGAGGCTGGCTCGTCAAAAGTCGATGACACTACTTCGCCGCGCACTGTGCGCTGCATTTCGGTAACTTCTTCAGGTCGTTCATCGATCAACAAGACCATCAACACACATTCCGGCACCGACGCGGTGATCGAGTGTGCAATCTGCTGCAACATAACGGTCTTGCCTGTCTTAGGAGCAGAAACCAGGAGACCTCGCTGTCCCATGCCTATTGGTGAGATCAGGTCAACAACGCGAGCGGTTAAATCTTGAGAAGAGCCGTTCTCCTGTTCAAGGCGAATTCTTTCGTCTGGATGCAGGGGAACCAGGTTTTCAAATAAAATCTTGCTCTTCGCTTCATCGGGCGAGCGGAAATTGATGCTCTCTAGTTTCAGTAAAGCGAAGTAGCGCTCTGAATCCTTGGGTGGGCGTATCAAGCCCGTCACGGTATCTCCCGTACGCAGGCCAAATCGCCTGATCTGGCTCGGCGATACATAAATATCATCCGGCCCGGCGAGGTAGGAACTACTTGCAGAACGCAGAAACCCGAAGCCGTCCTGCAGTATTTCAACCACCCCTTCGCCTTTAATTTTTTCTCCGCGCTTCGCCTGCGTCTTGAGAATTGCGAATATCTGGTCCTGACGGCGCAGGCGCGTGACATTTTCGAGCTTAAGCGAGCGCGCGACTTCTGCCAGTTCGGTTGGTGATTTTTCTTTCAGTTCTGTAAGGCTGAGGGACATAGGATGACTCACTGAAGCAGTGTGGCGATTCCGACTAGTCGGAACCGGTCGGCGATCGGCGTGACGCCGGCGCCGTGTGCTATTGGATAGGGAAACTTAAATTGGGAGGTGGGGTTTAGCGATTCGGCTTGTGCCGTGTCCTGTCAATTTACAACGTTGAGTTTGTCCGGTCCAGTATCTTGCCTCGAGATGGTTTATCTTTCCAGTCCGAGCGCAGTGCTAACTGCGCCATATGACCTAAAGATTTTCATCGAGAAAAGCCGTCAATTGTGCTTTTGAGCCAGCCCCTACTTTGGTCGCCTCGACCTGCCCACCCTTAAACAGCATCAGCGTTGGAATACTGCGAATGCCATATTTTTTCGGCGTTCCAGGGTTGTCATCAATATTGAGTTTGGCAACGGTAACACGACCTTCATATTCGCTAGCGACTTCCTCCAGCACCGGTGCGATCATTTTGCATGGCCCGCACCATTCGGCCCAATAATCAATAAGTACTGGGGTATCAGAATTCAAGACGTCCTGGTCGAATGAGTCGTCGTTGACATTCACAATATTTTGCGCCATTAGCCGGACATCCTTTAACGTTTGTATGTGAACAGAGAGTCTACACGGCCGGCGAACGACGGGCTGACCGTGCTATACTGTCGGCAGGCGATGGACGTTAAGCTCCATGTCCTGCGCACTCCTCCCCGGTAGAGACCGGTTTTTACCAGAAACGTTGAACCCGAAGCAAGTCGATTTCTAGTTCAGTTAAGCACAAACTCACCAAACGATCGAGTTGTAAACCATTGTAGCAGTGCCACTGACCCTGGCCCATTAAGCTGTTATCCGGCGTGCGTCATTATTCCCATCTAACAACAAAGGTTTCGTAACACCTGACGACAAACGATTGTCGGAGTGCAAAACCCGCCCATTTCACGGCACCTACAAATTTTATGAACAACGCTTCATATCTGACTGACCAGCCATTCTCACAACTTGATTTAGCGCCGGAGTTGATCCGGGGCCTCGAAACAGCTGGCTTCTCACACTGCACACAAATTCAACAACTGACGCTGCCACTTGCCCTTGAGGGAAAAGATGTGGCGGGCCAAGCCAAAACCGGCACTGGTAAAACCGCTGCTTTCCTGCTCGCCATATTCAATCGTCTGCTGTGCCAACCGCGACACCCACAGCACAGAGACAAAAGTGTGCGCGCCGTGGTACTCGCACCGACGCGAGAGCTGGCCATCCAGATTCACCGCGACGCAGCGAACCTTGGCCGTTTCACTGACCTGCGCCTTGGCTTGGTCTACGGTGGCACCGGTTATCAGGACCAAATTCAGTCGCTGGCCAAGGGTTTAGATATCCTGATCGGCACACCCGGCCGATTTATCGACTTTTACAAACAGGGATTGTTTGAACTCAAAGCTGTCCAGGTCATGGTGCTGGACGAGGCCGACCGCATGTTCGACCTGGGTTTTATACGCGACATCCGCTACGTCCTACGCCGCATGCCGCCGCCTGAAGAGCGCCTCAACTTGCTTTTTTCCGCGACTTTGTCGCTCCGCGTAAATGAATTGGCCTACGAACACATGAACGACCCAACCACGATTCGTGTGGCGTCAGAAACGCCGGTGGTCGATCAGCTGGTTGAAGAAGTCTATTACCCTGGTAACGACGAGAAGTTCTCGCTACTGGCAGGGCTACTAAAACGCCTTGGAGGCGACCGCGTACTGATCTTCTGCAACATGCGGTCGACTTCAGAAAAAATTGGCCGCCAGCTTCAGCGGTTAAATTACTCGGTGGGCGTCTTGTCCGGTGATGTCCCGCAGAAAAAACGTGAACGGTTGTTGGAAGAATTCAGCATTGGCCAGCGCCAAGTGCTGGTCGCCACTGATGTTGCGGCGCGAGGCCTGCACATTCCGAGTGTCAGTCATGTTTTCAACTATGACCTGCCGCAGGACCCTGAAGATTATGTCCATCGAATCGGCCGAACCGCACGTGCTGGCGCCAGTGGACATGCGATCAGTTTAGCCTGCGAGGACCATGCCTTCTCATTAATCGATATCGAGTCGTTCATCGGCCATCCGCTGACCAAACAAGACATCGTGCCGGAAGACTTGTTGACTGTGGAACAACTACACAACCGGGCGGCCGCAGCCGGCAAAGAATCAGCGACCCAAGAACGCGGCAACAGCACGGTCCAAAAACCCAACCGACGTCGACAGCGTGCAGCCGCGACACCCAATGCGAAGACTTCCGAGCAACCATCCACTGCCACTTCGGCAACGATTGGCAAGAAACCGCCTAACACCGCCCAGACAGATCGAAGTCAGCCAACGTGGCAACGCTCCTTCGAGGTTCCTGCGGTAGGCTAATTTATGTCCAGCGGACGCTGCCTGTAATTTCTCTAGCGGCGCATCGCGAAAATCAGCACACGATCACCGCGATTGTTGTTGAAGCGCTCTATTGGTTCATGACCGATTGCGTCTATGACACCGGCTGCTTGCTGTCCGTCTTTCAATCGGATGGCCGTAAACCGCGGTGTTGACCATCTCTCTTGATCAAGTCCTTGCAGTAACTGCGCTAGCTTTAGCTCGACGTGCGTTCGGTCACTCCACCGCCCGGCATAGTAGAGGATGCGACGATCATTTGTAACAAGAGAACCTGTTTCACCCGTGTAGGGTTGCAACCAAAGCCCCGCATCACGCAAGTGGAGTTTTCTGGTCGGATTGTTTATTCCATTGATGCTTTCCCCTGCCACCCACAGCAATACGATTACGGACAAAACCAGCCGCCAGCCTTTAACATCATTCCAGCGAATCCGTCTTAATAGGCGTTCCAGTACAAAAGGCACTGCTAATAGAGCAGTTACAGACATGGTCAGCAAATACCGCGGCGCCAACAGTTCGCCCCTAAAGAGGACAAACCCGAGAAGGATCAGCAGGTTGATAGCAAGCAGTGCCAACCAGATCTGACGGTGACCACGGTCGGCAAAGCACAGTCGGCTGGTGTAGCCATAGACTGCCAACACAGCAAAGGGCACCGTGAGTTCCGACAACACTGCGCTACCCACAATCGCCACCACGATAAGGCCAAACAATACATAAACATCGTCCGCCGAATAACGGCTAAGAAACGTTTCACGCAGCAGGTGGACCTTCGCGGACAGGGCAGTGCCAATTTGCTCCCACGTTGTAAGAATAACCTTGAGAGGTTGATTCAGTACGCTAGAAAAACTCAGGGTGCCGTCTGGAACAAGAATCCACCACGCCATCACCAGCCCCCCCCCCAATAACGCTACTGTTGCCAGAATCATTATCGACCAGTTCCGTTTAACGCCGTCACCTCTCAGCAGTACAAAGAGTACGGGCGACATCAGTAAAAAGAGCACACCTTCGATACGGAACAAACTCGCGATCAGTAGCAATACCAGTACAGCAATCCGAGGTCGCCAACTAGAATGGGTACGACAAAGTAGCAGACAGTACAGCGCCGCAAGATAAGCCGCGAGAAACCCCGGGTCGCGAATTAAGAAGGAACGATATTCGTTGAACGCCGGATGCGCGAGCGCCACTATTGCCGCAAGTATAGTGAGACGCCGTGACTGACCACCAAGTGCTCGGGTTACTGCCACGAACAACACCACCACCAGAGAAATACAGACCGTGTTGATCAGATGTCCCGCGGCTTTAAACGTCACACCGGGAATAACATCGTAAGGAAGAGGTAAAACAGCTGATACCAACATCATGAGAAAGGGGTAAAACGGCCATTTCCAATCAGCAAAGGCGATCGACCATTGGCCGTCGGCCAGCAACCCAGCTTGGCGCACATAAGCTACGCCGTCGTTATTGATAATCGGATCTGTGTAGATCGCCCACAACGAGAGTGCCACACTCGCGATCACACAGAAGAGGCCGGTGACTAGCAGAAATCGCCGATCAGCGGGCTCCGATAACGACCACTTCAGCACGTCGCACGCGATCCACTGCATCGCAAGATCGTCATATCGGCTCGTCGCGCATGATACTAAACTGGAACCGTTTGCTCGCCGTTTAACATCTGTTCGAAGGTTTCACGCGAGCGCACAACATGATAATCCTCACCGTCGACCATCACTTCAGCTGGGCGTGGTCTCGCATTGTAGTTGGAGCTCAAGACAAAGCCGTACGCTCCAGCCGAGCCGATCACAATATGGTCTCCCTCACTCAGCACGAGCCGACGGTCCTTGGCGAGAAAATCAGCAGATTCACACACTGGACCGACCACATCATAAATTTTTGCATCTGATTGGCCGAGGCGTGTCAGCGGCACTACGTCGTGCCATGCCTGGTATAAAGCCGGGCGAATCAGATCGTTCATCGCCGCATCGACAATCACAAAGTTGCGCCACGGGCTTTCTTTAATGTATTCGACTCGACTTAACAGCACGCCTGCGTTGCCGACGATCGTTCGCCCTGGTTCAATCGTGACCGGTAGCTGGCATGCCCGCTGCTCAAGAGTACTGAGCAATGCGCCAATGTACGCCTTTGGCACAGGGGGCTCCTCCTCCCCATAACGGATACCCAAGCCTCCACCAAGATCTAGTTTGGTCAACTTCACCCCGGCGATTTCTAGTTTTTCCACAAAATCAATCGTCCGATGTAGCGCCTCTACAAACGGCGACAGTTCAATTAGTTGCGACCCGATGTGGCAGGCAACACCGCTCACGTTCACATGTGCCATATCGAACGCTTTGGAGTAAGTATTCAGCGCCACTTCCATCGCGATACCGAACTTGTTGTCGCGCATCCCTGTGGCGATATACGGGTGCGTGCGCGCATCGATATCTGGGTTTATTCGGACGGCAATCGGCGCTTTGACGCCTACCTCGCCAGCAATGCGGTTGACTCGATCAAGCTCTGCGTCGGACTCCAGATTTAGACATCCGATACCGACCTCCAGCGCTCGGCGCACTTCCGCTTCACTTTTCCCAACACCAGAGAATATGATCTTTGCAGGGTCGCCGCCGGCCCGCAGCACCCGTTCAAGCTCTCCGCCGGAGACAATATCGAAGCCCGAACCGAGCCGTGCTAACAAATCCAGGATAGCCAGCGTTCCATTGGCTTTGACCGCGTAGCAAATCTGATGCGGATAATCACCAAAAGCCTCGTCAAATGCGCGCCAGTGCTGCTCTATCGCTTGCCGGGAGTAGACATAGCTCGGAGTACCTACCGCTGCGACCACCTCAGCGAGAGCGACACCCTCGACATAGAGGTTGTCAGCCACATAACGACAAGGGTCGATAGGCATCGATCGGCTAACCCGTAGTGTCTTCGGACTGATCAGCGGGTGCTGCGGGAATGTATAGGGGCCCTTTTTGTCCGCAGGCAGTCAACAACATGAGTAAGGTGAGAACCAATAAGCATCGGCTGGTGAAGAATCCTGAGCATCCCGGCCTTGCGGCATGAACAGGGGCTTCGCGCCGCGGGCCAATCATCGTCCCGCCAAGCGCTGGCGTACCCGAGCGATGGCATGTCGCACCTGGCGCGGTGCCGTGCCACCAACCTGGTCGCGGGCGGCGACCGAGCCTTCCACGCTCAGGACCTGGTAGACATCGGCCTCAATATGTGAGGAAAAGGCCTGTAAATCTACCAGTGACAGTTGACTGAGTTCTAAACCACGGTCTTGGGCTGAGCGAACCGCCTCGCCGACCGCAGCATGGGCGTCGCGAAAAGGCACGCCCTTACGCACTAAGTAATCCGCGAGATCGGTCGCCGTTGCGAAACCCCCGGTCGCGGCCTGAAGCATCGTGTCTTGGTTAAAGGTCATACCAGAAATCATCGCGCTCATGACTTCCAAAGTCGCCAAGGCCGTATCAACTGTGTCGAATAACGGCTCTTTGTCCTCCTGATTGTCCCGGTTGTAAGATAGCGGTTGCCCTTTCATCAGCACCATAACGCTAGTCAGATTACCGATCAGTCGGGCACTTTTACCACGTACCAATTCGGCAACATCGGGATTTTTCTTTTGTGGCATGATGCTTGATCCCGTGCAAAAAGCGTCGCCGAGATCAATAAAGCGGCAACTCTGCGAGGACCACAGCACCAGATCCTCGGCCACTCGTGATAAATGGATGCCGAGCAGTGCGGCGGCGGCACAGAACTCAATAACAAAGTCCCGATCCGACACTGCGTCGAGAGAATTCTCAGTGATGCCCTGAAAGCCGAGCTCTGATGCGGTCATTTCACGGTCGATCGGAAAGCTCGTGCCAGCCAGGGCGCCCGATCCAAGTGGCGAGATGTTGACCCGTTGCCGACAGTCAGAGAATCTCTGCCAATCCCTCTCCAGCATCTCCACCCAGGCCAGTAGGTGATGGCCCGCGGTCACCGGTTGTGCACTCTGTAAATGCGTTAGGCCCGGCATGATCGTCTCAGCTTCCCGCTCTGCGACATCGGCCATAGCCGATTGCAGCGCCGAGATACCTTCCAGGGCTTGGTCGATCGAGGCGCGCACGAAAAGGCGCTGATCCGTTGCGACCTGGTCGTTGCGCGATCGGCCCGTATGGACCTTCTTACCTGCATCGCCGATCAATTCAATCAGGCGCGCCTCTATATTCATGTGGACATCTTCATGCTCTATTCGCCAAGGAAAGCGTTGCAGCCGTATCTCCTCATCAATCTTCTCCAACCCAGCGAGGATCTGCGCCGCATCCTGCGCCGCCAGGACGCCACAGGATTCCAACATGCGCACGTGCGCGACGGTGCCCTCAAGATCGTGAGTTGCCAGACGCCGATCAACGTCTAGCGAGGCCGTGAAACTTTCAGCCAAGGCGCTCGTTTCGCCCGTGAAACGGCCCGACCATAGTTTTATTTTGTCCGCCATAGTGTCAGGATGCTCCGTCGGGGGTTAAATGTCCACGTGGACACGTACTGCGGCCCATCGATCATGGTCCGACAACGCACCGGCCGTTGCGGTGTTGTTCTACTTCAGGGCAGAAACGTAAAGCGATATTTCACGGATCTGTTCAGGTGCCAACAAGAAAGCAATCTGGTTCATCGCCTTGTGCAAACGCGTCTTCGACTTGAAAGCAAGCAGTTGACGTTCCAGATAGGCTGGATGCTGGCCCGCCAGGCGCGGATACTTGGAAGGAATACCGCGGCCCGCTGGCCCGTGACAAGCCATGCACGGGGCGATACCGAGCGCTTTTAACCCTCCTCGGTACAATTTCTCGCCGCGCACGGCCGTTGCTAATTCGTCTTCAGGCACACTGACAGACTTCAATGGCTTAGAGGAATAATAAGCATCCAGCTCGGCCATGTCGGTCAGCGATAATGGAGCCGCCATACCGGCCATAATTGCATTCTTTCGTGTACCAGACTTAAACAGTGCCAATTGTGCTGCGATGTACCCTGGAACCTGTCCCGCCAAAGAGGGAAACTCATCGCTTACACTGTTCCCGTCTGCGCCGTGACAAGCTACGCACAGCTTGGCCTTGGCCGGCGCGGAGTCACCGGCGCCCATTGAGCCTATCGGCATGGCGAGACACATTACTAAAGCGATAATGAGCGATGTCGATCGTTTCATTACACTGATCCCCAAGGGTTCGCGACTTCAACTAACCCGCGACAAGTCGTCTCTTTACTGACGAGATAAAACGCAACATATCTTAAACTGGCGCGCGATTATAACCCCCATGACAACGATCGATGCTGCGGCCCTCAATCGTGCCGAATTTGTCTGTAGCGCACATACCCACCATGAGTGGCCACACGACGCGGGCTGCGAAGTCGCCTTTGTAGGGCGCTCTAACGTAGGCAAATCCAGTGCGATCAACGTGATTACCCGCCGTAGCGGGCTCGCCCGGACCAGCAAGACGCCGGGCCGTACCCGCCAGATCGTGTTTTTCAAAGTGTCACCAAAGCATCGCCTGGTCGACTTGCCCGGCTACGGTTTTGCCCGCACGTCGCGAGACCTGCAGCAGCACTGGCGCAAAACCATCGACCGCTACTTTCGCACGCGGCGCTCACTACAAGGGGTGGTGATGCCGGTTGACATTCGCCGAGGACTGATGCCAATGGACGAGGAAATGCTGAACTGGTGCCTTCACCACATAAAGCCGGTCCATCTGCTTCTAACCAAGTGCGACAAACTCTCTCGCAGCGCAGGACAAGATGCCTTGTACACGGTTCAGCAGCAACTGTCTGATTCGTCACTCTTTACCCTGCAGCTGTTCTCAGCAACCAAGAAACAGGGTGTGACGGACGCACAAACGAGAATCGCAGACTTGCTCGCGGCCGAACCACACCCGCTTTAAATCGGACGCCCAGCAGTTAGCATTTAAGCGTGGGCAGAAGCCCAGTTGCCACCCACGGCGACTTCTACTTTCAATGGCACGTTCAGTTGAAAAACAGAAGTCATCAGTGAATCCAGTGTTTCCATCACCTCGTTTACCTCATCTTCACTGACTTCAAGCACCAGTTCGTCATGCACCTGCATGATCATACGTGCATTAAGTCCTCGTTCGATGATCCACCGATCAACAGCCAGCATCGCGAGCTTGATCAGGTCAGCCGCAGTACCTTGCATTGGCGCATTGATCGCCGCTCTTTCCGCGGCCTGGCGCCGTGCGTGATTGCTCGAGGCAATATCGTTTAAGTACAGACGGCGCCCGAGGACAGTCTCAACAAAGCGTTGGTCGCGCGCTGCAGCCCGCGTGCGATCCATAAATGCCTGTACCCCGGGGTATCGGGAGAAATATAGGTCAATGTAATCCTGCGCCTCGCTGCGATCGATACCCAACTGTTTTCCCAGACCAAAAGCCGACATCCCGTAAATCAAGCCAAAATTAATCGCCTTTGCGCTACGCCGCTGATCAGCCGTGACCTTTGAAACCGGGACTGAGAAAACTTCTGCCGCTGTGCTGCGATGAATATCTTCGTCCTCTGCGAAGGCCGCCAACAGACTTTCATCGGCAGAAAGGTGCGCCATGATACGCAGCTCAATTTGCGAGTAATCGGCGGCCACCAGTAGCGAACCGGCTTCGGGAACAAAGGCTTCCCGAATACGCCGGCCGTCCTCAGTGCGGACTGGAATGTTCTGTAAGTTCGGATCGCTGGAGGACAAGCGTCCTGTTGCAACTGCCGCTTGGTGGTATGAAGTATGTACTCGCCCAGTTCTCGGGTTCACCAAGTCCGGCAATTTGTCAGTGTAGGTAGATTTCAACTTGCTAAGGCTGCGGTATTGCAGGATTAACCCTGGCAGTTCGTGTTCTTCGATCAGTTCCTGCAACACGCTCTCGGCAGTAGAGGGTTGACCTTTAGGGGTTTTGCTGATTACCGGCAAATCAAGTTGGTCGAACAACACTTCCTGAATTTGTCGAGGCGATGCGATATTAAAGGTTGTACCTGCCAGCTCATGGGCTTGTTTTTCGATCTGTGTGATACGTTTGGCCAGCTCCGCGCTTTGGGCGGCAAGCATTTCGCAATCGACGCCAACCCCGATGCGCTCCATACGGGACAGCACGGGGACCAAGGGCATCTCCAACTT
The DNA here is from genome assembly GCA_964484965.1 of uncultured Acidiferrobacteraceae bacterium. Taxonomy (GTDB): domain Bacteria; phylum Pseudomonadota; class Gammaproteobacteria; order Arenicellales; family UBA868; genus UBA11791. The sequence goes on from CAZAHE010000009.1 coordinate 25,102, forward strand.
TTCGAACAACGAGTGCAAGAGCGGCTCAGACTGCAACTGCGGATGAATCTTTTCATGCAACCGCAGCGCAATGTCGGCATCCTCCGCTGCGTAGTGGCCCGCTTGTTCAACCTCCACCTGATTAAAAGGCACCTGCGATTTACCGCTGCCAGCGACCTCCTCATATTTCACAACCTTGTGGCCGAGATACTTGAGAGCAAGGCTACTCATATCATGTCGTGAGGCGGTGCTGTTCAGGACATACGACTCGAGCATTGTGTCGAAACGGATACCGTTGAGATTGATGCCGTAGTTCTGCAGCACGGACCGGTCGTATTTGAGGTTCTGACCCACTTTGCCAATGTTTGCGTTTTCGAGCAGCGGTTTGAGGCGTTTGAGCACGTCTTCAACCGGTAATTGCCGGGGTGCGCCCACGTAATCGTGAGTCAACGGCAGATAGCCGCCTTCGCCTGTTCGGTCGGTAAAAGAAATTCCGACGAGTTCAGCGCGCAAAGTATCAAGGGATGTCGTTTCTGTATCCAGCGCAAACAGAGCAGCATTGGACAAACGCTCCACCCACGCCTCAAACGCAACCTGATCAAGAATGACTGTGTAATTGGTAGCAGGCTGTTGCGTTTCGGGGGTGTTTAGTCCACCGAGATCGGACAGCCAGGTCTTGAATTCAAGTTTGGCGAACAAGGTTCGTAGCTGCTCCTCATCCGGCGCGATCGGCGCCAGCTCGTTCGGTGTCAAATCGAGCGCGACGTCGGTCTTGATCGTCACGAGCTCCCTAGACAGTGCCAGCTGATCGAGTGAGAGGCGCAGGTTTTCTCCCGCCTTGCCCTTGATCTCGTCGGCGTGATCTATCAGCGCATCAAGTGAGTGATATGTCTGCAGCCAGCGTGCTGCGGTCTTGGGCCCAACCTTGGGAACTCCCGGCACGTTGTCGACGTTGTCACCCATCAGCGCCAGGTAATCGACGATCTGCGCAGGAGCGACTCCAAAACGTGTCGTGATCCCTGCAACGTCGTAGATCTCTCCCTTCATACTGTCGATCAGGCGCACTTGCCCGTCGACTAATTGGGCCAGATCCTTGTCACCGCTGATAATGTCAGTGCCGAGACCCATCGCACTTGCGGCAACTGACAGTGTGCCAATGACGTCGTCTGCCTCGACACCTGGCACTGACAGCAGCGGGATACCCATAGCGCGAATCACCTCGTGAGTCGGCTCTATTTGGGCGCGCAGTGCGTCCGGCATTGGCGGTCGATTGGCTTTGTACTCAGGATAAATGGCGTCGCGGAACGTTTTTCCAGGTGCATCAAAAATGACAGCCAAGTAATCGGATGGGTAGTCGACGATCTGGCGACGCAACATATTGATGACACCATAGACCGCACCCGTAACCTCGCCACTGGACGTGGTGAGATCCGGCATGGCATGAAAAGCCCGATAGAGGTATGACGAGCCGTCCACCAGCACCAGTTTCTTGTTCACGTCATCTTCTCCAGCACGATTCTGCATCCGTGCGGTAGCTGCCAGGGCCGTTGCAGTATACGAAGCGCCGACC